>NZ_CAJMZJ010000005.1:0-446808 GCF_905220295.1 Paraburkholderia sp. J76 | reverse complement strand
GGTCAATGGCGTGGTGTACGACGACTCGACGCACAACAAGCTGACGCTTGGCGGCTTGAACCGGACGACCGGTCCGGTGACGCTGACGAACGTCGCCAACGGTTCGCTGAGCGCATCGAGCGTGGACGCTGTCAACGGTTCGCAGCTTTACGCACTGGGCGCAACGACGGATGCCTCGGGCAACATCACCAACGCGTTCGTGACCTACGACGATGCGTCGAAGAGCAAGATCACGTTGGGTGGTGTGGGTTCGACCACGCCGGTCGTGCTGACTAATGTGGCAAACGGCACGTTGACGGCATCGAGTTCCGATGCGGTGAACGGCTCGCAGCTCTACGCATTGGGTGCGAAGACGGATGCTTCGGGCAACCTGATGAACGCGTTCGTGGCGTATGACGACACGTCGATGAACTCGGTGACCTTCGGTGGCTCGGGTCATGCTCCTGTCGTGCTGCATAACGTGGCGAACGGTGTGGCATCGACCGACGCGGTGAACGTTGCGCAGCTCGAAGCGATGGGTGCGAACATCGACCATTCGGGCAACGTCACCAACGCGTTCGTGGCCTACGACGATTCCTCGATGAGCCAGGTGACGCTCGGCGGCGCTAATCACGCACCGGTCCTGATCACCAACGTCAAGGCGGGTAATCTGTCGGCAAGCAGCACCGACGCTGTGAACGGCGCTCAGCTCTACGCTACGGCCTCGAGCACGGCCAGCGCGCTGGGTGGCGGTTCGACGGCTGGCGCGGACGGTACGATCTCGGCTCCGACATACGTCCTGAACGGCAGCACTACCTTCAACAATGTGGGTGGCGCACTGACGAATCTTGACGGCCGCGTGTCGAACATCGAGAGCACGGTGACCAACATCTCCACTTCGGTAGCGAACGCTGTCCAGTACGACTCGTCGGCTCACGACAAGATCACGCTGGGCGGTACGGACGCCACGACAGCCGTCGCGTTGACCAACGTGGCAAACGGCACGTTGAGCGCCGATAGCCTCGACGCGGTGAACGGTTCGCAGTTGTACGCAACGAACCAGGATGTCGCGAATCTGACCACGCAGATCCAGAACATCAACGTCAACGGTTCTGAGTATCTGTCGACCAACACCACGAACGGTGCGTCCTCGGCAACGGGTACGAACTCGATCGCGGCGGGTGGCGGCGCGATTGCATCGGGTGCGAATTCGACGGCGATTGGCGACATGGCCAAGGCCACGGGTAACAACTCGGTCGCGCTGGGTGCGAACTCGGTGGCGGACGAGGACAACACCGTGTCCGTGGGCTCGCAAGGCAACGAGCGTCGTATCACCAACGTCGCTAACGGCGTCAACCCGACCGACGCTGCGAACATGGGTCAGCTCCAGAGCGGCTTGAATGCGCTCCAGAGCAACGTGAACTCCGTGGCGCGCAACGCCTACGGTGGTGTCGCAGCCGCAACCGCATTGACGATGATCCCGGATGTCGATCAGGGCAAGACCATCGCGGTGGGTGTCGGTACGGCCAACTTCCAGGGCTACCAGGCAGTGGCGCTCGGCGCGTCGGCTCGCATCACCCAGAACATCAAGGTGAAGGTGGGCGGCGGTTATGCGTCGGGTGGCGGTGCCACGGTTGGCGGCGGTATGTCGTACCAGTGGTAAGCGTTTGACCGCTAGACAGCACACGGCGCAGCTCGGCCGTTTGCTGTCGGTCTCAATGCAGCGTTGAATTGGTCTGCATGCCAAAACCGGGCGGGCGCCTTTGGGAGCCCGCCTGTTTCAAAGCCTCTTGTTGTAATCCCGGCCGTGTGGACACATTCGTCCCACGGCCTGTTCTTTTTGCAGCGGCGAAGGTGGTCGTCAGCTATCGGAGGAGGGGTTCCCCGGAATGCCTTCGGTTTGCGACCGAAAAGTCAGGCCCCCTGTTTCGCCAGGATCGGGCTTCTGTTCAGTTCCCGTCCGGAGGTGAGGCGATCACGCGCAGAGCGGCCAGTTCCTTCACGACTTCCGCCGATAGTTCCTCCACTTCCTCCGTCCACTTGCCCGCTTCGCGTATCGTCATCCGAAGTTCGAGGCAAGCTTCATTGAGCATCGAAGGTCCGAGCACCGCAAGACCGCCCGAGACGCGATGTGCCCAATTGCGCAGCCGCTTGATATCGTGCTGTTGTGCAATGTCCCGGTAGTCGGCGACATCATGGTCAGCCTGTTCCACGAAGAGACCCACCATGCCGGGAGCGATTGTGGGGAAGCGTGCCAGTTGGCCTTCCCCGGAGGTTTGCGATTCGCTTGCAAACAGGATATCTGACGATGGTGCGCTCGATATGCTGCCGCCCAGCGAGGCCGCTCCGGCCAGCAAGCGCGCAAGATCGGCGAGCGTGACCGGTTTGCTCAGGTAATCGGTGAAACCTGTCGCGCGGCCTTGTGCGATTTGCTCGGGTAGCGCGTTCGAGCTTACTGCGTAGATCGGCAGTTGCGGGTGCTTCGTGCGTGCGGCCTTCAGTAACTCATAGCCATTCATGACTGGCATGTTGATGTCGGTGAAGACCAGATCCACGTTCCGCTCGTCGAGCCGTGCAAGAGCTTCTTCCCCGTCTTTGGCCTCTACGACCGTCGCGCCAAGCGTGCGTAACTGATCACGCAGAAGAGCGCGATTGAGAACATTGTCTTCAACGATCAACGCGGTCAGAGAAGGAAAGTCGTTTTCTTCTGCGGGAGCACTGGGTGCCGATTGAGGTGCCGACGCAGAGGCAATGGCGTCTGAGCGCAGCATCCGGGTTGCGGCGCGGATTCCGGAAAGGCTGAAAAGGCTGACTTTGACGCCGCCGCCCTCGAGGGCGAGCGGGACGAGCGGCCCGTCCTGGCACAACCAGACGATTTTTGCGGCGTCGCTCCAGAGCGCTCTTACTTCGCTCGGCGTGAATTCATCGGTAACCAGCAGAAAATCGAAGGTACCGTCGCGCGGCGGTTCATCGCGGCTAAGGAACGTCAATGTGCCTACGCGGGAGTCGAACAGGTTGCCGATCCATTCGCGGTTTTCGGGCGCACGGCACAGGATGGCCGGATGCGTGTCGGGAAGGGTCCACTCGTCGCCCGCAATGGCTTCGCCTTCGCGACGTAGCGGCAGGGTGACGTTCACGCGCGTACCCACGCCGAGTGCGCTGTCGATCTCCACGCGGCCCTGCATCAGGTGCGCGAGGCGCGCGCAGATCGAAAGCCCGAGACCGGTGCCGCGCACCTGTGTGAGGCTGTGGCTGTCGCCTTGCGTGAACGGCTGAAACAGGTGCTTCTTCAACTCGGCCGGGATGCCGCTACCTGAGTCGCTTACGCTGATTTCCAGTGCGTCTTCGCGCCAGCGGGCGCGCAGTACGATCTTCCCCGATTGCGTGAACTTGAACGCGTTGCTGAGCAGGTTATTGACGATCTGTGCAAGCCGCACGGCATCGAAGTGAAGTTGCGCCGGGAGCGTCCGGTCTATGACGAGATAGAAGGGGAGCCTCTGTCGTACGGCGAGCGGCGCATGCGCGAGTGTGATGCGCTCCAGCAGGGCAACGATAGAGCCGAGGCCTTCGTTTAGCTTCATCTGCCCAACGTCGATTTTCGAAAAGTCGAGCACGTCGCTTACGATTTGCAGCAGTTCGCTGGCGGAAACCTGCATCGCCTGCACACGCGCATCTTGTTCGGGTGCGAGCGACCCACGAGCCAGAAGTTCGATATTGCCGATTAACGATGCGAGCGGCGTACGGATTTCATGGCTCATCGCAGCGAAAAAGCTGACCTTCGCGCGCGCCGCTTCGTCGCTCGTAAGCTTCGCTTCGCGCAGAAGACGTTCGATCTCGTAGTGCTTCGACATGTCTGTGACGGCGCAGAACATGACGTCCTCTCGATTCATCGTGGCGGGCGCGTAGGTGATAGCAAGGTGGAGGCCATCGTCGCCGGCGCGCTCCAGCGAGAACGGCAACTCGTAGACGGGTGTTTCGTCGTCGAGACGCGCGGGCCACGGCCAGTTCTTTTCGAATTCGGCGCACAGCGCGCTGGGCAGGCGTGTTGCTTGAGCGTCGAGTCCGAGTACGTTGCGCACGATCTGGTTCGCAACGATGATCTCGAAGTTGCTGCGCCTCACGATGCACAACCCGACCGGCGTAGCATGAACGAGCAGATGGTTGAGCAGTTCCCCTTCGAGGGCGCGTGTCGCCTCGTTATAGGTCTGCGTCAGCACGCGGCGATTCCAGTAGCGCGAGAGCGTGACGAGCATGGCAACGAGCGCCGCGGTGAGGACGAGGATGAGGATGACCGGGGTGCGGGTCAGCGCGAAAAGGTCGAGCCACGAGAGCGCGACCATGTAGTGGCCGAAGTCGCGTGCGAGCGGCTCTTCGCGCACTACGAGTCCGAAGCGCGGGATAGCGTGGGCCACTCCGAGCGGCAGATTCTCGACTCGACGATCGAGGTATTGAGCGCCGGCAGGGGAGAGCTGTGTCGCCAGGATTGCGCCGTTCGTGCCGAACAGCGTGAATCTGAGCTGCCCCGCGTTTGCGGGGGCGGTCGCGCCGAGCGTGTCGAGATCGATACTCGTGATCACGAGCGCGTAAGGCTTGCCTTCCTTGAGCACCGGAACCGCACCGAGCACGAGATCGGGCGCGAAACCCAGCGTCGCAGGAGGGCGGAACCAGACTATCTTGAATTGCTTCGCGGCGGTTTCAGGATTTTGACCTCGCGCCGCGATCTGCAGCAGCACTGTGTCGACGAGAAGGTGCACGGCCTCTCCCGACGGCAATTGTGCGCCCTTGGAGGGCAGGCGGTAGCCGTAGGCGGCGCTGCCGTCGATGCGCGCCAGCATGACGGGGAAGTCGGACGAAATCGTGATGCCTGCGACGAACTTCTCGCATGCCGCAAGCAGATCCGGCGAATCCTGGATGCCCTCGAAGGTTGGCGAGCAGCGCGAAGGCGTTATGACATCGGTCTGCGCCCCGGTCTGCGACGTATTTTGGAGCGAAAGGACAACTGCCGCGCCGCCAAGTATGGCGAACTGCCGCCCAATCTGTGCATTGGCTTGTGCGCTCATTACGCGCGCCTCCAGCCGCTGCTCGCGCAGCGCGGAGAAGAGCACGCTGCTGATGGCGATCGCCGTCGTGCACAATGCGGCGAAAATCAGCAGGCCGGTCAGCATCGTAAAGACACGCTGCTCGCGCTTCAGGCTGCGTTCGAGCGCGTTCAACGCAATGGCTGGCGAGGCGTCGGGCGAAGCGCTGGGGCGGAATCGGCGTGGCATTACGCGTTTCCGGCCGCTTCAAAGACAGCGTGGCTCCGTGCTGCGCCGCGAGAGTCGGCGATGGCCGTCGGGCCGGCTGGAGGGTCGTTGGTCACTGCGATACACAAGCCGGAGGTTGCGTTCGTCATGGACGTCAGATAGTCGACTCAAATCAGTGGCCGCGGGCGGGGCCAGCCGGGCGCGGCCAGCCCGGCGCGGCCAGCCCGGCGCGGCCAGCCCGGCGCGGACCCGATTCCTGCTTGTTTTCACCGTGATTGGCCTGATTATAGTCAGGATTTTCTGATCGCTTGTCGGAGGCTGGTCGCCATTAGCTTGTTTTGCTGAGGGCGGCGCAGCGATGGCGTTTCCGGACGACGCCGCAGGCCTCGGACAGCCAGGCTTCAGCCCTTTGCATCGAGCCGTCGCCGCGCAATGATGTCCTTCGCGTCGGCGAGTTTTTCCGCAAGCTCCGGTCCGCGCTGCAGTGCCACGCCCACCGCGAGGATGTCGCCGATCGCGAGATGCGATGTCCGCGAGGTCATCGGCGAGAAAACGTCGGTGTCCTCATCGACGTTGGCATGCAGTCCCACGCTGGCGAGGCGCGCAAGCGGCGAGGTGCCGTGCGTGATCGCGATCACCTTCGCGCCGCGATCGAGGGCGGTGCGCGCGGCATCCACGATGTCGCGCGTGCGCCCGGTGTTCGAGATTGTCACGACTACGTCGCCGGGCCCGAGCAGCGCCGCGGACATGAGGAACGTATGCGGATCGGAATACGCGACGCTCGGCATGCCGAGGCGAAAGAACTTGTGCTGCATGTCCTGTGCGGCGATACCCGAGCCGCCCGCGCCATAGAACTCGATGCGCGACGCACGCGCGAGCAGATTGATCGCGGCGGCGAGCGAGTCGGTCGAAAGGTTGTTGCGGACCTGCACGAGCGCGCCAATCGTGCGGTCGAGCACCTTGGCCGCGACGCCGGGCACCGGCTCATCCGGGCTCACGTCGCGGTAGACGGCCGGATGCTCTGTGGGCAGATCCGCCGCGACCGCCTGTGCCAGCCGGATCTTGAATTCCCGGAATCCCGAGAATCCCAGCGCATGGCAGAACCGCGCGATGGTCGGCTGGCTCACGCCCACGCGTTCGGCGACCTCCGTCATCGAGAGATCGAGCACTTCGCGCGGCGCCTCGACGACGTAATCGGCGAGCTTGCGCTCCGACGGGCGCAATTGCTCGCGCATGGCTTTCACCTGGGACAGCAGCATCAGGAAACTCGCACTATGCTGAAAGATCCGTGGACTATAGCGGATCGGACGTTATGTACAAAAACTACAGAACCACCGTTTGCTTCTTTCCGGCCGACCCGGCGCTATTCGATGTGTGGCCCAGCCACAATAAGAATAGGCGTTCGTTTACGGCGGCGCTCTCAGGGTCTTTCCGGGATTGTCGGCGTGTAGTTTTTCTACTAACATCGCGCCATCGCTGATCGGACCGTCGATAACGCATCCGATCCGGCCCCGAGCGTCCCCGCCGAGACAAAGAAGGAAGGAGATTCGATGATTTCCCCGCATTCTCAGTTGATGAAGGTCACGCAGCGCGTGATCGAGCGCAGCAAGCCCACACGCGAGGCCTATCTGGCCCGCATCGCGGCTGCTCAGGACCGGTTCCCCGCGCGCGGCGCGCTCTCGTGCGCGAATCTCGCGCACGGCTTCGCGGGCCTCGAAGGTCGCGACAAGATCGCGATCAAGTCGATTCGCGAGCCGAATATCGGCATCGTCTCGGCCTATAACGAGATGCTTTCGGCACACGCGCCCTACAAGGATTTCCCCGACATCATCAAGAAGGCGGCCCGCGAAGGCGGCGGCGTCGCGCAGTTCGCGGGCGGCGTGCCGGCGATGTGCGACGGTGTCACCCAGGGCAACGCCGGCATGGAACTGTCGCTCTTTTCGCGCGAAGTGATCGCGATGAGCACGGCCGTGGCGCTCACGCACAACATGTTCGATGCGGCGCTGTGTCTGGGCGTCTGCGACAAGATCGTGCCGGGGCTCCTGATCGGCGCGCTGCAATTCGGCCACCTGCCCACGATTTTCGTGCCCGCCGGCCCGATGACGAGCGGCATCACGAACGACGACAAGGCCAAGGTGCGTCAGCAATTCGCCACCGGCCAGTGCGATCGCGCGGCGCTGCTCGAATCGGAGGCGGCGGCTTATCACGGCCACGGCACCTGCACGTTCTACGGCACGGCCAACAGCAACCAGATGCTGATGGAAGTGATGGGCCTGCATCTGCCCGGCTCGGCCTTCATTCACCCGCATACGCCGCTGCGCGACGAACTGACCGCCGCCGCGGCGCGCCGCGTGCTCGAACTCACCGTCGAGCGCGGCAACTACACGCCGATCGGCCATGTGGTCGACGAGAAGGCCGTGATCAACGGCATCGTCGCGCTGATGGCGACGGGCGGCTCGACCAACCACACGCTGCACCTCGTGGCGATGGCGCGAGCGGCTGGCATCATCGTTGACTGGAACGACTTCGACGAGCTTTCGGACGCGGTGCCGCTGCTCGCGCGCGTGTATCCGAACGGCAAGGCCGATGTGAACCACTTCCACGCAGCGGGCGGCATCGCCTTCCTCGTGCGCGAACTGCTCGACGGCGGTCTGCTGCACGAAGACGTGAATACCGTCGCGGGCCGTGGCCTGCGTCACTACACCGAGGAGCCGAAGCTCATCGACGGCAAGCTCACATGGGTGCCGGCCGTCGAGAAGAGCGCCGACGAGTCCGTGCTGCGGCCGCTGCCGGCGCCGTTCCAGCCGGACGGCGGCTTGCGCCTGATGCAGGGGCGTCTGGGCCGCGGCGTCATCAAGGTTTCCGCCGTCGCGCCGGAGCGCCGCAAGGTGCGCGCGCCCGCCGTGGTGTTCGATTCGCAGGAAGCCGTGCAGGAAGCGTTCGACCGTGGCGAACTCGAGCGCGATTTCGTGGCCGTCGTGCGCTTCCAGGGCGCGCGCGCCAACGGCATGCCGGAGCTGCACCGTCTCACGCCGCTGCTCGGCGTGCTGCAGGACAAGGGCTTTCACGTGGCGCTCGTGACCGACGGACGCATGTCGGGCGCGTCGGGCAAGGTGCCCGCCGTAATCCACGTTTCGCCGGAAACGCTGCTGCACGGCCCGATCGGCAAGGTGCGCGACGGCGATACGATTGTGATCGATGCGGTGGAAGGCGTGCTCGACGTCGAGGTCGACGAAGCCGACTGGGACGCGCGCCCGGTCGCGCAGCCCGCGCACCAGGCACTCAACGAAGTGGGCTTCGGCCGCGAACTGTTCGGCGTGTTCCGCGCCACTGCCGCGCCGGCGGAACTCGGCGCGACGGTGTTCGGTCCGCTCGTGGGCGAGCAACCCGCGCCCGCACCCGCACCCGCCGTTGCGGCCACCCATGCGCCGGCCCACGCCGCTAACTGAATTCATCATCAAGGAGCCTGAATATGGCAAATAGCGCAGTCGCCGATATCGTCCGCCTGGGTCCTGTCATCCCGGTCCTCGCATTCGACACGCCGGAGCAGGGCGAGCACGTTTCCCGCGCACTCCACGCGGGCGGCGTGAAGGTACTGGAAATCACGTTGCGCACGAAGGCCGGGCTCGAAGCCATCGAGCGCGCCGCGAAGATCGCGCCGGACATCGTCGTGGGCGTGGGCACGATCACGAAGCCGGAACACTGCGCGCTCGCGAAGAAGGCCGGCGCACAGTTCGGCGTTTCGCCGGGGCTCACGCGCGAGATCCATCAGGCATCGCTCGACGCGGGCCTGCCGCTCCTGCCGGGCGTGATGACGCCGACCGACATCATCGTCGCGATGGAACTGGGCTACGAGATCGTCAAGTTTTTCCCGGCGGTTCCCGCCGGCGGCCTGAACATGCTGCAAGCCTTCCACGGCCCGTTCCCGACGCTCAAGTTCTGCCCGACGGGCGGGATCAGCGCCGAATCCGCACCGACCTTCCTCGCGCTGCCCAACGTGGTGTGCGTGGGCGGTTCGTGGCTCACGCCTAAGGCGGCAGTTGCCGCGCAGAACTGGGACGAAGTTACGCGCCTTGCGCGCGCCGCGAGCGAACTTTCCCGTCCGGTGCCCTGAACGAGCGCTTTCACTCGAAGCGTGCGCCGTATGCTGCGGCGCAACGACGACTGGCACACCGCGCCCCCGCGCCTATGAGCGGGTGCAACGAGCCGCGCAAACGACGCCTTTTCGGCGCGCGCCTTGCGCGGCTCGCTCGTCTTTCGAGCACGCCGCACCAAAAGTCGTTATAAGCTCTACAATCGCCGGCCCGGCGACGGCTGGCCCTTTCGTTCCCAATCAGTTCCACGTGTGCCGCAGCCGTTGCGCGCCACACGCGTCGCCGCACAGGGTGAAAGGACTTCGAACAACTACCTGGAGAGGAGCCTCATGGGAGTGGCCCACGGCAGCATGCTGCTGATTTACGCGCTCGTCGCGATCGCCGCGCTGATCCTGCTGATCACGCGCTTCAAGGTCTATCCGTTTCTTGTCCTGATCATCGTTTCGCTGCTGCTCGGTCTGGCCGTCGGCATGCCGATGGATCAGATCGTCAAGTCGTTCGAAACCGGCAACGGCAACACGCTCGGCCACATTGCCATCGTGGTGGGCCTCGGCACCATGCTCGGCAAGATGATGGCGGAGTCGGGCGGCGCCGAGCGCATTGCCACGACGCTCATTCGCTGGTTCGGCGAGAAGAACATTCACTGGGCCATGATGGTCGTCGCGATCATCGTCGGCCTGCCAGTGTTCTTCGAAGTCGGCTTCGTGCTGCTCATTCCCATTGCGTTCAACGTCGCCAGGCGCACCGGCAAGTCGCTGCTGCTCATCGGCCTGCCGATGGTGGCCGGTCTCTCGGTCGTCCACGGGCTGATTCCGCCTCACCCGGCCGCGCTGCTCGCCGTGCAGGCCTATCACGCCGATATCGGCAGGACCATCGCTTACGGTCTGATCGTGGGCGTGCCCTGCGCGATCATCGCCGGGCCGCTCTTCGCGATCTTCATCCACCGCTTCATCAAGCTGCCGGAAAGCAATCCGCTCGCCGAGCAGTTCGTGAGCAAGGCCGACCCCAAGCCCGACAGCGAACTGCCGGGCTTTGGCATCACGCTCTTCACGATCCTGCTGCCGGTGATCCTTATGCTGATCGGCAGTTGGGCCGATCTCGTGTTCGCGCCCAAGACGTTGCCGAACAATCTGTTGCACTTTATCGGCACCTCGGACGTCGCGCTGCTGATCGCCGTGCTGGTAAGCTTCTGGACCTTCGGCGCGCAACGCGGCTTCACGCGCGAGCAGATCCAGAAGTTCTGCGGCGACTGCCTTGCGCCAATCGCGGGCATCACGCTGATCGTGGGCGCGGGCGGCGGTTTCGGCCGCGTGCTGATGGACAGCGGCGTGTCGAAGCAGATCGTCGAACTCGCGCAGAACGAGCATTTGTCGCCGCTGTTGCTCGGCTGGCTCGTCGCCGCGTTGATCCGTCTCGCAACGGGTTCGGCCACGGTCGCGATGACCACGGCCTGCGGCATCGTCGCGCCGATCGCATCGGCCAGCGCCATGACGGTGAAGCCTGAACTGCTCGTGCTTGCCACGGGCTCGGGCTCGCTGATCTTCTCGCACGTCAACGACGGCGGATTCTGGCTGATCAAGGAATATTTCGGCATGACCGTGGGTCAGACGTTCAAGACCTGGTCGTTGCTCGAAACCATTATTTCGCTGCTGGGGCTTGGCCTTACGTTCGCTCTCGCGGCGGTGCTGTAAAACTGGAGCGGTCAATGATTCTGATAGCGATGGGCGTGTCGGGCGCGGGCAAGACACGCATCGGCGAACTGCTCGCCGAGCGCCTCGAGTGCACCTTCACCGACGGCGACGCCTTCCACAGCGAAGCCAACAAGAAGAAGATGCACGACGGCATTCCCCTCACCGACGAAGACCGCTGGCCGTGGCTGCGCACCATTCGCGCGGCGATCGAGGAAAAGCAGCGCGCGCACGAAACGGCCGTGTTCACCTGCTCGTCGCTCAAACGCTCGTATCGCGACATCCTGCGCGGCAACGATCGCGACGTGTGCTTCGTCTATCTGAAGGGCACGTTCGAGGTGCTGCACGAGCGCCTCGCCTCGCGCACCGGCCACTTCTTCGACCCGTCGCTGCTGCAAAGCCAGCTCGACACGCTCGAAGTGCCGGGCGCCGACGAGGCGATCGAGGTGAGCATCGAACTCACGCCGGAACAGATCGTCGACGAAGTGTTGAAGCAGATGGAAACGCGCGGCGATCAGGCCTCCTGATTTCGCGTCGCGGTGTAAACGAAAAAGCGCTCGATTCAATCGAGCGCTTTTTTTATGGCCTTACGGTGCCGCGATTACGAAATCCGCTTCGCCAGTTCCACTGCCTTGCCGACGTACGACGCGGGCGTCATGTCCAGCAGGCGCTTCTTCGCGTCTTCGGGAATCGTAAGCGTGCCGACGAACGTTTGCAGTGCTTCGCGCGTAATGCCCTTGCCGCGCGTGAGTTCCTTCAGTTGCTCGTACGGATTCTCGATGCCGTAGCGGCGCATGACGGTTTGCACCGGCTCGGCCAGCACTTCCCACGTGGCGTCGAGGTCGTCGTTCAGGCGTTGCGGGTTCACTTCGAGCTTGTCCAGACCGCGGATCAGCGCGTCGTAGGCGAGCAGCGAATAGCCGAACGCCACGCCGATATTGCGCAGCACCGTCGAGTCGGTGAGGTCGCGCTGCCAGCGCGAAATGGGCAGCTTGTCGGAGAGATGGCGCAGCGTGGCGTTCGCCAGGCCGAGGTTGCCTTCCGAGTTTTCGAAGTCGATCGGGTTGACCTTGTGCGGCATGGTCGAGGAGCCGATCTCGCCGGCCTTCGTCTTCTGCTTGAAGTAGCCGAGCGAGATGTAGCCCCACACGTCGCGGTCGAGGTCGAGCAGGATCGTGTTCGCACGCGCCACGGCGTCGAACAGTTCCGCCATGTAGTCGTGCGGCTCGATCTGGATCGTGTACGGGTTGAAGGTGAGCTTCAGACGCTTTTCGACGACTTCCTTCGAGAACGCCTCCCAGTCGAATTCCGGATACGCCGAGAGGTGGGCATTGAAGTTGCCGACCGCGCCATTCATCTTGCCGAGCAGTTCGACCTTCTCGATGCGCTGGATCGCGCGAGCAAGACGCGCCGCGACGTTGGCGATTTCCTTGCCGAGCGTCGTGGGGCTGGCCGGCTGGCCGTGCGTGCGCGAGAGCATCGGCTGCGCGGCATGCGTGTGCGCGAGCGCGACGAGCCGTTGATGCACCGAGCGCAGCGCCGGCAGGATCACGTGCTCGCGGGCGCCCGCGAGCATCAGGCCGTGCGACGTGTTGTTGATGTCTTCGGAAGTGCAGGCGAAGTGGATGAATTCGCTTGCGCGCTCCAGTTCCGGCTGACCTTTCACCGACTCCTTGAGCCAGTACTCCACAGCCTTCACGTCGTGGTTCGTCACGCGCTCGATGTCCTTGATGCGCGCGGCGTCGTGCGCCGTGAAGTTTTCGGCGAGCTTGAGCAGGAACTGCTCCGACGCTTCCGAAAAACGCGGCACTTCCGCGAAGCCGGCCTGCGAAAGCGCGATCAGCCAGTGGATTTCCACGGTCACGCGGTTGCGCATGAACGCGGCTTCCGAGAGCCAGTCGCGCAGCGCTTCGGTTTTCGAGGCGTAGCGGCCGTCGAGCGGGGAGAGCGCGTTGAGCGCGAAGAGGGTATCGGGACGAGTGTCGGACATGATGGGGACGTAACGTGGTGCGTTACGTTCGGTTGGGCTCAGTTGGCAGACAGTTGCAGTCAGATTCGAGACGGCGCAAGCCAAAGATTTTATCACCTTGCCGACCGGGGCCGCGGGCGGGGCTGTCGGCGGCGGGCTGAGCGGCAGGTCGCGGCCTTCCCTGAGGCGTGACGTCGCGCCTGCCTTTTATCGCGATCGGGAGTTTTGAGACGGATATAGAGTGCGGACACATCAAAAGTTTGCGCTTAATCAAGTATTTGTCGCCATGACTACGGATATTTCCTCCCTTTCTTCCGACGAGGCCGCCGCGCTAATCAATACCGGTCTTGCTTGCCACCGCGCGGGCCAGATCGACGACGCCTACACTTACTATCAGTCTGCGCTCGCCGCGCACGCCGAACATGCCGACGCATTGCACTACCTGGGTGTGATCGCGCTTGGCCGCGACCAACTGAAGGAAGCCGCCGTCCTCATGGACCGCGCGCTCGCAGGGGCGCCCGACAACGCCGAATATCTGGCTAACCGCGGCGTGCTGGCGACCCGGCTCGGCGACCACGCGGGCGCGGCCGCCTGGCAACGCAAGGCGTTGGCGCTCGCACCGGACTTCGCGAACGCGCACAACAATCTCGGCAACGCGCTGATGGAACTCGGCGATTCCGCGCTCGCTACGCAGCACTATCGACGAGCGCGTTCGCTGGAGCCGCAATCCGCGCACTTCGCCTTCAATCTCGGACGCGCACTGGAAGCCCACGGCGAAAAAGACCCCGCGCTTGCGGAGTTCCGCGCCGCTGTGGCGCTCGATCCCCATGATATGAAGGCGTTTATCCACACGGGCCGGCTGCTGCGCATGATGGAAAAGCACGGCGAAGCGGCCGCCTGCTTCGAGACCGTGGTCGCCCACGAGCCTGAGAACGTGCTCGCGCTCTTCGAACTCGGTTATGCCTACGACGCGATGCATCGCTATGAAGACGCAATTCCGCTTTACCGGCGTGCGGCGCAGCTCAAGCCCGATGGCGCGGGCATCATCAACAATCTGGCATTCGCGCTGACGGCGCTCGCGCGCTACGACGAAGCGGAGATCGACTATCGACGCGCGCTGGCGCTGAACCCGGACCTGCCCGAATCGCGTTTCCAGCTCGGCATGCTCATGCTGCGGCGCGAAGACTACACGGACGGCTGGCCGCTCTTCGAGAACCGCAAGCTCACTTCGACCGCTAAGGCCAACTACCGCAAGCGGCCGGGCGCCGAGTGGCAGGGCGAGCCGCTCGCCGGCAAGCGTTTCCTGATCTGCCGCGAGCAGGGCGTGGGCGATCAGATCCAGTTCGTGCGCTATGCAGGTCTGCTGGCGGAGATGGGTGCGCAGGTGCACGCGTGGGTCGCGCCGGAACTGGCGTCGCTCGTGGCGACGGTGCCGGGCGTTGCGCGCGTGCTCGACACCGCGCCGAGCGACGAAGCAATCGCATCGGAATACGACTACTGGTGCGACGTGATGAGCCTGCCGCTGAAGTTTCCAGGCCGGCCGATCTATGCCGAGACGCCCTATATGCACGCCGATCCCGTGCAGGCCGCCGCCTGGCGCGCCCGCGTGAACGCGCTGGCCGGGCCGGCGAACCGCCGCATCGGGCTCGTCTGGGCGGGCAACCCGCGCCACCATTTCGACGCTTTCCGTTCCGTGCCGCTCAAGTCGCTTCTGCCGCTCTCCGCACTCGCCGGCAACGCATGGTTCGCGATCCAGAAGGGCCCGGGAGCCGCGCAACTCGCACCGGTCGCGGGCCGCTGGCCGATGGAAGCGCTCGGCGACGATCTGCACGACTTCGCGGCCACGGCCGCGCTCATCGAGGCGCTCGACGTTGTCATTACGGTCGATACGTCGGTCGCGCACCTCGCCGGCGCGCTCGGCAAGCCGGTATGGGTGATGCTGGCCGCGCAGCCCGACTGGCGCTGGGGCAAGGATCGCGCGGATTCGGTCTGGTATCCGTCGGCGCGCGTGTTCCGCCAGGCCACGCTCGGCGACTGGCGCGGCGTAGTTGCCGAACTGGAAACCGCGCTCTCCTAGCCGTTGCGCTAAAGGATCCGGCCCGGCGCTCGCGCGAAATTCGCCGCGCCGGTGCCCGGGCGAGCGTCCTCGGGCCTAGAATGCGGACTTCTCATCCGCTCGCTGGCCCCGCATGGAACTCAAATGGCTCGAAGACTTCGTTTCGCTCGCGGAAACGCATAGTTTCAGCCGCTCGGCCGAGTTGCGCCACGTGACGCAGCCGGCTTTCTCGCGCCGGATCCAGGCGCTCGAAGCGTGGCTCGGCACCGAACTGATCGATCGTTCGGTTTATCCGACGCGCCTCACGGCGGCGGGCCAGGTGTTCTATGAGCAGGCGCTCGCGATGCTTTCGCAGTTTCACGAGGCGCGCACCCTGTTGCGCGGCCACACGGCCACTCCTGCCGCGACCATCGAGTTCGCGGTGCCGCATACGCTTTCGCTCACGTACTTTCCGCGATGGCTGCAGCGCATCGAGGCGAAGCTCGGCCGCATTCACACGCGGCTGCGCGCGCTGAACGTACACGACGCCGTGCTGTCGCTCGTGGAAGGCGGCTGCGATCTGGTGATGGGCTATCACCACCCGAGCCATCCCGTGACGCTCGACCCCGCGCGGTACGACACGCTCACGCTCGGCATCGAGTCGATCAGCCCTTATTCGGCGCCCCAGCGCGCCGGGCGCGCGCGATACATTCTGCCCGGCACGCCCGACGCGCCCACGCCGTATCTTTCCTACACGCCGAATGCGTATCTCGGCCGCATGACCGAGGTAATTGTCGCCAACGCCCCAGCGCGGCTTTATCTGGACCGCGTGTACGAAACCGACATGGCGGAAGGCCTCAAGGCAATGACGCTCGCCGGTCACGGCATCGCTTTCCTGCCGCACAGCGCGGTGGAGGACGCCGTAGCCCAAGGCGAGCTGATCCGCCTCGACCGGGGCACGCGCGGTATGCCGGAGGGCCAGTTCACGCTCGACATGGAAATTCGCCTCTATCGCGACAAGCTCGCGACGCAGGGCGACGACGCGCGCCAGGCGCTCGTGCGCGAGTTGTGGGAGGCGGTTAGCGCGGAGCTTGCGCAGGGTAAGCGCTGACAAAGCGGCAGCCCGTAAGGCCGGAGTCACGGAGCGCGACACGTTTTTTCGACTTCGGGGACGTTATGCACGAAAAGCATAACGGGATGAACAAACGGCATTGGATTTCAGAGGGGCCTTTTCTGACAATGGCACCACTTGTTCGATCGGAGCGTTCATGTCATCCCAACTGCAGTCGGTTCCTTCCTATCTCCACGCCGATGATCTCGGCCCCTGGGGCAACTATCTTCGTCAGGTCGACCGCGTCGCGCCGTATCTCGGCTCGCTTTCGCGCTGGCTCGAAACGCTCAAGCGTCCGAAGCGCATCCTGATCGTCGATTGCCCGATCGAACTCGACAACGGCACTGTTGCGCACTTCGAAGGCTATCGTGTCCAGCACAACGTTTCGCGTGGTCCCGGCAAGGGCGGCGTGCGTTATCACCAGGACGTTACGCTCTCCGAAGTGATGGCGCTTTCCGCGTGGATGTCGGTGAAGAACGCCGCGGTGAACGTGCCGTACGGCGGCGCGAAGGGCGGTATCCGCGTCGATCCGCGCACGCTGTCGCGCGGTGAACTCGAGCGCGTCACGCGCCGCTACACCAGCGAAATCGGCATCATCATCGGGCCGAACACCGACATTCCCGCGCCGGACGTCAACACGAACGAGCAGATCATGGCGTGGATGATGGACACCTACTCGATGAACCAGGGCCAGACGGCCACGGGCGTTGTGACGGGCAAGCCCATCTCGCTCGGCGGCTCGCTCGGCCGCCGCGAAGCCACGGGCCGCGGCGTGTTCGTCGTCGGCTGCGAGGCCGCGCGCCGCACGGGTCTGTCGATCGACGGCGCACGCATTGCCGTGCAGGGCTTCGGCAATGTGGGCGGCATTGCCGCGCGCCTCTTCCAGGAAGCGGGTTCGAAGATCGTCGCCGTGCAGGACCATACCGGCTCGCTCTACAACTCCAGCGGCATGAACGCGGAAGCGCTGCTCGAGCACGTCGCGAAGACGGGCGGCGTGGCAGGTTTCGCGGGCGCCGAAGTCATGGCGAACGACGAATTCTGGACCGTCGAAACCGACATTCTCATTCCGGCCGCGCTGGAAAACCAGATTACCGAGAAAAACGCCGGCAAGATCCGTACGAAGATCATCGTGGAAGGCGCGAACGGCCCGACCACGACGGCCGCCGACGACATCCTGCACGACAAGGGCGTGCTCGTGATTCCCGACGTGGTGGCGAACGCGGGCGGCGTGACCGTTTCGTACTTCGAGTGGGTGCAGGACTTCTCGAGCTTCTTCTGGACCGAGCACGAAATCAACGAACGGCTCGAGCGCGTGATGCGCGAAGCCTTCACGGCGGTGTGGCAGGTGTCGAGCGAGCAGAAGGTCTCGATGCGTACCGCGGCGTTCATCGTTGCATGTAAGCGCATCCTGATGGCGCGCGAAATGCGCGGCCTGTACCCCTGATCGAATGACGAATCAGTGACAGGTTTTTGCGCCCCATATCCAGGCGCACCGAAGGCGGACGTTCTCCACAAGAGGGCGTCCGCCTTCGCACATTCAGGCCGCATCCAGGTGCTACGCCAGGGTCACTCTTGATTCTTTCAAAAAAATTACTTTGCTACACTGGCGGCGGTTCCTGTACCGGAGAAAACAATGCAAATCAAAAAGACCGCCGCTCTGCTCGCCCTCCTTGGTTTCGTCGCCACCAGCGCGTACGCGCAGGACGCGGGCACGCTCAAGAAGATCAAGGACACGGGCGTCATCTCGCTGGGGCACCGCGAGTCGTCCATTCCTTTTTCGTACTATGACGACAAGCAGAATGTGATCGGCTACTCGCAAGACTACGCGATGAAAATCGTCGAGGCGGTCAAGCAGAAGCTGAACATGCCGAACCTGAAGGTCAAGCTGGTGCCCATCACGTCGCAGAACCGCATTCCGCTCGTGCAGAACGGCACGGTGGACATCGAATGCGGCTCGACCACCAACAACGTCGAGCGTCAGCAGCAGGCCGCCTTCACGAACACGATCTTCGTGATCGGCACGCGCCTCATGACGAAGAAGGACTCGGGCGTCAAGGACTTCGCCGATCTCAAGGGCAAGACCGTCGTGACGACGGCGGGCACGACGTCCGAGCGCCTCCTGCGCAAGATGAACCAGGAGAAGAGCATGGGCATGAACGTTATCAGCGCGAAGGACCACGGCGAGTCGTTCATGACGCTCTCCACGGGCCGCGCCGTGGCGTTCATGATGGACGACGCACTGCTCGCGGGCGAGCGCGCCAAGTCGAACAATCCGGGCGACTTCGTGATCGTCGGCCAGCCGCAGTCGCGTGAGGCGTACGGCTGCATGATGCGCAAGAACGATCCTGAGTTCAAGAAGGTCGCCGACGACGCCATCGCCAAGGTCCAGACTTCGGGCGAAGGCGACACGATCTACAAGAAGTGGTTCGAATCGCCGATTCCGCCGAAGGGTCTCAACCTGAACTTCCCGATGAGCGACGACATGAAGGCGCTGTTCAAGAATCCGAACGACAAGGCGATCGATTAATACGGCCTCGGCCGGTCGACCCCGCATTTAGCGTTTAGCACGGAACGGAAGAAGCGCCGCTTCTTCCGTTCTTTTTCTTGGAGTCTCTCGATGTCCTATCACTGGAACTGGGGCATTCTGCTCAGCCCGGTCTCGACGGGCGAACCCACCACGTACCTCGGCTGGATTCTCTCCGGCCTCTGGGTGACGGTATCGGTGTCGCTGTGCGCGTGGGTGATCGCGCTCATCGTCGGGTCGTTCTTCGGCGTGCTGCGCACGGTGCCGAACCGATTTCTCGCGGGCATCGGCACGGTCTACGTGGCGATCTTCCGCAATATTCCGCTCATCGCACAGTTCTTCATCTGGTACTTCGTGCTGCCGGAAATCGTGCCCCAATCGATAGGCAATGCATTCAAGCAGTCGCCGCCGGCCGTGCAGTTCTTCAGTGCATCGGTCATATGTCTCGGGCTCTTTACCGCGGCGCGCGTATGCGAGCAGGTGCGCTCGGGCATCAACGCGCTGCCGCGCGGTCAGCGCGCGGCCGGCCTTGCAATGGGCTTCACGCAGTGGCAGACCTACCGGTATGTATTGCTGCCGGTCGCGTACCGCATCATCGTGCCGCCGCTTACATCCGAGTTCCTCAACATCTTCAAGAACTCGGCGGTCGCCTCGACGATCGGGCTGCTCGACCTGTCGGCCCAGGCGCGTCAGCTCGTCGATTACACGGCGCAGACCTATGAGTCGTTCATCGCCGTCACGCTCGCGTATGTGCTCATCAACCTCGTCGTCATGACGCTCATGCGCTGGGTCGAGGCGAAGGCGCGTCTGCCCGGCTACATCGGAGGCAAGTAATGCATCACTTCGACTGGAGCGGCATTCCGGGCGCGCTGCCCACGCTGTGGACGGGCGCGATCATCACGTTCAAGATCACGCTGTGCGCGATCGTGGTCGGCATTCTGTGGGGCACGCTGCTCGCGCTCATGCGGCTTTCCAGCGTGAAGCCGCTCGAATGGTTCGCCAAGGGCTACGTCACGGTCTTCCGCTCGATCCCGCTCGTGATGGTGCTGCTGTGGTTCTTCCTGATCGTGCCGCAGGTGCTGCAAAACGTGCTGGGCCTGTCGCCCGACATCGACATTCGCCTCGCTTCCGCGATGATCGCGTTTTCGCTGTTCGAGGCCGCGTATTATTCGGAGATCATTCGCGCGGGCATTCAGGCGGTGCCGCGCGGGCAGGTGAACGCGTCGTTCGCGCTCGGCATGCATTACGGCCAGGCCATGCAGTACGTGGTGCTGCCGCAGGCATTTCGCGCGATGGTGCCGCTCTTGCTCACGCAGGCCATCGTGCTCTTTCAGGACACCTCGCTCGTGTACGTGATCAGCCTCGCCGACTTCTTTCGCACGGCCACCAATATCGGCGACCGTGACGGGACGATGGTCGAGATGGTACTGTTCGCGGGCGCGTGTTATTTCGTGATTTGCGTGATCGCGTCGAGCCTTGTGAAAGGTCTTCAGAAAAAGGTCGCAAGATGATTTCAATTAAGAACGTTTCGAAGTGGTACGGCCAGTTCCAGGTGCTGACCGACTGCACGACGGAAGTGAAGAAGGGCGAGGTGGTGGTCGTCTGCGGGCCCTCGGGCTCGGGCAAATCCACGCTCATCAAGACCGTCAACGGGCTCGAACCGTTCCAGCAGGGCGAGATTCTCGTGAACGGCGAGTCGTTGGGCGACAAGCGCACCAACCTCTCGAAGCTGCGCTCGAAGGTGGGTATGGTGTTCCAGCACTTCGAGCTGTTCCCGCATCTGTCGATTACCGAGAATCTCACGCTCGCGCAGATCAAGGTGCTCGGCCGCGGCAAGGACGAGGCCACGCAAAAGGGCCTGAAGTTGCTCGACCGCGTGGGCCTGCGTGCCCATGCCGATAAATTCCCGGGGCAGCTCTCGGGCGGTCAGCAGCAGCGCGTGGCGATCGCGCGGGCGTTGTCGATGGACCCCATCGCCATGCTGTTCGACGAGCCGACCTCGGCGCTCGACCCCGAGATGATCAACGAAGTGCTCGACGTGATGGTGGAGCTTGCCCAGGAAGGCATGACCATGATGTGCGTGACGCACGAAATGGGCTTTGCCAGGAAGGTCGCGCACCGCGTGATCTTCATGGACCAGGGGCTCATCGTCGAGGACGACCAGAAGGAAGCCTTCTTTGCGAGCCCGAAATCGGACCGCGCGAAGGATTTTCTGGCGAAGATCCTGCACTGAGCTTTGCACGCTGGCAGCAAGCAAAAAGCCGCGCCCGATGCGCGGCTTTTTCGTTTCGGCTTCGCCCCGCTTATTCGCCCCAGGTTTGCAGGGCGGCCACGGCCTGCGAGTCGACCTCGCCGGGCTGCGCGGCGCACGGCGCGCTGGCCGACGCATCGAGCGCCGGATTGGCGAGCTTGTCGAGCACCTTTTGCGGCACCGGCACGCGCGTCTGGGCGATCACGTCGCCGTGCTGGAACATCAGCAGGTCGCCGGGGGCGAAGCGCGTCCACACCTCGTTGTCGGTGAGCGGCGCGGTGGCGATCACGGCCACGCGGTCCTCGGGCGTCGTGTACTTGGCGAAGTCGATGGAGACATCGGCATCGACGAGATGCGCCGTCGAAAACGGCCAGCGCCGCACGAGATAGTAGAGATGCGTCGAGCAATGCGCGAACAGCGCCTGGCCGTTCGACATCAGGAAGTTGAAGACGCCGAACTGCGTGACCTCGCGCGTGAGCGACTCCAGCGCGGCGAACAGTTCGTCGAGCGGCGGCTGCGCACCCGGAAACGCCTTGCGCAAGCCTTGCAGCAGCAGGCAGAACGCGCGCTCGCTATCGGTCGTGCCCACCGGCTGGTATACGCCCGACAACACCGGATTGAAGTCCTGCAGGTCGCCGTTGTGCGCGAAGATCCAGTGGCGGCCCCACAGCTCGCGCTGGAACGGATGACTGTTCTCGAGCGCGCAGTTGCCTTGCGTGGCCTTGCGGATGTGGGCGATGGTGTTGCGCGACTTGATGGGGTAATGCTTGACCATCTCGGCGATGGGCGAACGCGCCGAAGCCTCGTTGTCGATGAAGAGGCGGCAGGCCTTGTCCTCGAAGAACGCGATACCCCAGCCGTCGGCATGGTGATCGGTGGCGCCGCCGCGCGCCGCGAATCCGGTGAAGGAGAACGTGACGTCCGTCGGCGCGGCGCAATTCATTCCGAGAAGTTGGCACATGGTGCTGATGATGCGTGATGCAACGAAGGCGGCTGAGACGGCTCGTGCGGCGGCAGCAGTGGAAGGCGGGGCCCGCCGTCGACCCGTTACAATAATGGTTTCCCAAGCATATCACCGGCCTGCGGGTCGCCAATACGAAATTTGTCGGATGCATTGCAGGATTGCCGCCATGAACGCCTCTTCCCCCACGACTCTCACGCTTGCCCGTCCCGACGACTGGCACCTGCACGTGCGCGACGGCGCGATGCTCGCGGCCGTCCTGCCGCACACGGCGCGCCAGTTCGGCCGCGCGATCATCATGCCGAACCTCAAGCCGCCCGTCACGACGACGGAAATGGCCGCCGCCTACCGCGAGCGCATTCTCGCTGCGCTGCCGGCGGGCTCGGCGTTCGAGCCGCTGATGACGCTCTATCTCACCGACAACACGCCGCCCGAGGAAATCCGCCGCGCGAAGGCAAGCGGCTTCGTGCACGGCGTGAAGCTGTATCCGGCGGGCGCGACGACCAACTCGGACGCTGGCGTGACGGATATCCGCAAGTGCGCGAAGACGCTCGAAGCCATGCAGGAAGTGGGCATGCCGCTGCTCGTGCACGGCGAAGTGACGAGCGCCGACATCGACCTGTTCGATCGCGAGAAGGTCTTCATCGACCGCGTGATGACGCCGCTGCGCCGCGATTTCCCGGCGCTCAAGGTGGTGTTCGAGCACATCACGACGAAGGACGCCGTGGACTACATCCGGGCCGATAACGCCGCGCCGGGCCTGCTCGGCGCGACGATCACCGCGCATCACCTGCTGTACAACCGCAACGCGATCTTCCAGGGCGGCATCCGTCCGCACTACTACTGCCTGCCGGTGCTCAAGCGCGAGACGCATCGCGTGGCGCTCGTGGAGGCGGCGACTTCGGGCGACCATCGCTTCTTCCTCGGCACCGACAGCGCGCCGCACCCGAAGGGCCTGAAGGAGCACGCGTGCGGTTGCGCGGGCTGCTACACGGCGCTGCATGCGCTCGAGTTGTACGCCGAAGCGTTCGACAATGCTGGCGCGCTCGACAAGCTGGAGGGCTTCGCGAGCTTTTACGGCGCGGACTTCTACGGGCTGCCGCGCGCGACCGAAACCGTCACGCTGCGCCGCGAGACCTGGACGCTGCCGGCCGAGGTCGAGGCCGGCGACACGCCCGTCGTGCCGCTGCGCGGCGGCGAGACGATCGGCTGGAAACTCGCTTGAACGAGGCGGGGCCGCGCGTGGCTGCGGGCGCAACGATCGACGCGGTCCGCACAGTCGATGCGCACGCACCGATGCCGGCCCGCGCGCCGCGCCGGACCATGCCGCTGGGCAGTTTCAACGACATCGACTGGTCACGCCCCTGGTCCGCGCAGCACGAAGCGCGCGGCCGGCGCTGGCAGCAGGCCGCGCTGGCGGGATACGCGGCATACCTGGATGAACTGAACGCCGACGCGCGCGCCGCCGCCCAAAGCACGGGCCGCGGCCAGCCGCTACGCTTTATCGCGCAGGACGACCTGCCCGAAGGCTCGGCCTACGAGGCGCATATCGCGGCGACGGGTTGCGTGCCTACGCGCCACAATCTCCACGACTTCTTCAACGCACTGGCATGGTTCGCGTTCCCGCGCATCAAGGCGACGCTGAACGCACGCCAGGCCGCGGCGATCGACGTGCTGGGCGTGGGCGCCACGCGCGGCGGCGTGCGCGACGCGCTTACGCTCTTCGACGAGAATGCGGTGCTCTTTGCCTCGTCTGACGCGGCGCTCATCGCGGCGTTGCGCAGCTTCGACTGGCGCGCGCTGTTCGTGGCGCAGCGCACGGGCTGGGAAGCCGTGGGCGGAGAGACGCCTGGCGAGGCGCGCTGCGAAGTTCGCGTTTTCGGCCATGCGCTGCTCGAAAAGCTGACCTCGCCCTATGCGGCGTGTACGGCGCACGCATGGGTGGTCGAGGTGCCGCGAGCGTATTTCACGTGGTCCCGCGCGCAACGCAACGCGTATCTGGACGAGACGGTGAGCGCCGCGCTCGCCGCCGACGCCGCGCTCAACGGGCGCAGCTTCGCGCCGCTGCCGGTGCTCGGTATTCCCGGCTGGTGGGCGCCGAACGAGGACCCGTCGTTCTACGACGACGCGTCGGTCTTTCGCGCCGGTCGGCGGTCGCGCTGAAGACCGGCACGCGGGGCTCGATCCGGCCCCAGGTGCCGCGCGCGCGTACGTGCTAAGATCGCGCCTCGCAAAGCAGGCCAGGCAGTCGCGGCTCCGAGGTTTCGGCCGAGGAGGCGAGGAAAGTCCGGACTCCACAGGGCAGGGTGATGGCTAACGGCCATCCGTGGCGACACGCGGAACAGGGCAACAGAGAACAGACCGCCGATGGCCCGACTTCGGTCGGGATCAGGTAAGGGTGAAACGGTGCGGTAAGAGCGCACCGCGTCTGCGGCGACGTAGACGGCACGGTAACCTCCACCCGGAGCAATTCCAAGTAGGCTGGCTAGCATCTTCGAGATGCAGGACGGGGCCCCTGTCACGCCAGCGGGTAGGAAGCTTGAGCGCGTCAGCAATGGCGCGCCTAGAGGAATGGCTGCCACGCGCGGCGCGTCTTCGGACGCGGCGTGTGCACAGAATCCGGCTTATCGGCCTGCTTTGCAGCCTCATTCATGCAAAAGCCGGCACGGTTCATCGAAGAACCGTGCCGGCTTTTTCTTTTGTCGCCGCCTGAGCGTCGCAGGGCCTTAAGCCGCGACGATCTCGAACGTATGCGTGATCTCGGCGGTCTTGCCGATCATGATCGACGCCGAGCAGTACTTGTCGTGCGAGAGGTTGATCGCGCGCTCCACGGTGGCCGGGTTCAAATTCTTGCCGGTCACGGTGAAGTGAAAGTGGATCTTCGTGAAAACCTTGGGATCTTCGCTCGCGCGCTCGGCCTTGAGCGTCACGCTGCAGCCGCTCACTTCCTGACGGCTCTTCTTGAGGATCAGCACCACGTCGTAGGCCGTGCAGCCGCCCGTGCCGAGCAGGACCATTTCCATCGGCCGCGGCGCGAGGTTGTGGCCGCCGCCTTCCGGCGCGCCGTCCATGTTGACGAGATGGCCGCTGCCCGTTTCGGCGGCGAACGCCATGCCGTCCTGTCCCATCCAGCTAACTTTGCATTCCATGTGCGTATGCCTCTGCGCGGTTTCTTGATTCAGACGGCATTGTAGCCCGCCACTTACAGGTATGTCCGAGGGGACAGGGGCAGAAGCCTCTTACGTCCTACGCCTGAATGTTGCGGCGCGACATCCGTCAAACAAGGCGGATTTCCCTTACGCAATTAGGGGTTTCGCTCTAGCCAAGTCGCCGCATTTTTGAGGTGACATTTGGTAGGTGTTTGATTTTTAAGGAATTTATGTTGGGTGTGCCTTGATATTTTCATTTCATATCGTGGTGTTGCATTTCGTAATGCAAACGCTCTTGCGTCGCACAAGGCCTGTCCGTATAATTCAGCTCATTGGTTGTCGTGCTTCACGACACCTCAGCATGTCTCCTCCACCCTCCTCCAAAGAGTGGATTAAGCCCGAACAACGCGTTCGGGCTTTTTTTCGTCCTCACCCCGCGTTTTGCTTTGCTGCAAGCAATTTTTTGACTTGACGGCAAATTTCCTTTTATAATCTTGGGTTTCCCGCATCCATGCCCGCGGGAGAAAAACAGGGAGAGCCTGCGCCGACGTCAACGAGCGTCACCACACAAGCAGGACGAAACTGGGCAAAGCATATTTTTTGGATCGATCATGAAGACTTTTTCCGCCAAGGCACATGAAGTGCAGCGCGAATGGTACGTGATTGACGCGACGGATAAGGTTCTCGGCCGTGTCGCCAGCGAAGTGGCACGCCGTCTTCGCGGCAAGCACAAGCCTGAGTTCACCCCGCACGTCGATACGGGTGATTTCATCATCATCATCAACGCCGGCAAGTTGAAGGTCACGGGCAACAAGACCACCGACAAGAAGTACTACCGTCACTCGGGTTACCCGGGCGGTATCTACGAAACGACGTTCGGCAAGATGCAGGAACGCTTCCCGGGCCGCGCGCTCGAGAAGGCCGTGAAGGGCATGCTGCCGAAGGGCCCGCTCGGCTACGCGATGATCAAGAAGCTGAAGGTCTACGCTGAAGCAACGCACCCGCACTCGGCGCAACAGCCGAAGGCGCTCGAGATCTAAGGGGAGCCCACATGATCGGTAACTGGAATTACGGTACGGGCCGCCGCAAGAGCGCCGTCGCTCGTGTCTTCATCAAGTCGGGCAAGGGCGAAATCGTCGTCAACGGCAAGCCCATCGCCGACTACTTCTCGCGCGAAACGTCGCTCATGATCGTGCGTCAACCGCTGGAACTCACGAACCACGGCCAGACGTTCGACATCAAGGTGAACGTGACGGGCGGCGGCGAAACCGGCCAGGCCGGCGCAGTTCGCCACGGCATCACGCGCGCGCTGATGGACTACGACGCAACGCTCAAGCCGGCACTGTCGCAAGCTGGCTTCGTCACCCGTGACGCACGTGAAGTGGAACGTAAGAAGGTCGGTTTCCACAAGGCACGTCGCCGCAAGCAGTTCTCGAAGCGTTAATTGGCGCTTTGGGCCTGCGCCCCTCGCGGGGCGCAGCGCCGCTGCAAAAGCCGTCCGCGCTCCGTGCGCCGGGCGGCTTTTTCGTTTTATCGGCGCGTCCCATGCGTGGCGCGCAAGCCGCGATAATCTGGAGAAACCCTTGATTTCGTGGGCTTAAGCACGATATCGGGAAGAGCCCTACAATAGCGGCTAGAAGCTTTTTTGGAGAGTTCGAATGAGCGCTGTCACCGAAACTACCGCGACCGAAATGCCCGGTCCCTTCGTTTTCACCGAAGCAGCGGCTGACAAGGTCAAGCAACTGATCGACGAGGAAGGCAACCCGGAGCTGAAGCTGCGCGTATTCGTGCAGGGCGGCGGCTGCTCGGGCTTCCAGTACGGATTCACGTTCGACGAGACGGTCAACGAAGACGACACCGTGATGAACCGCAACGGCGTCCAGCTTCTGATCGACTCGATGAGCTATCAGTACCTCGTCGGCGCCGAGATCGACTACAAGGACGATCTGAACGGCGCGCAATTCGTCATCAAGAACCCGAACGCGACCACCACGTGTGGTTGTGGCTCGTCGTTCTCGGTTTGATCGATTGCCTGCGGTAAAATACGGAACGGGGCTTCGGCCCCGTTTTTCATTCGTGCGCCCGGTTGACGTGCGGGCGTGCGCACTCAGCGCGGATAAATCGCGCCCAGCACGCGTTCGCCGGCCGCGCCCGTGACGGCCGCAAGATTGCCCGGCTCGCGAGCGAGGCAGCGCATGGCGAGCCACGCGAACGCAAGCGGCTCCACCTGATTAGGCGGCACGCCTAGCGCTTCCGTCGTCATGACGGGGACGCCCGCCACACCGCCCGTTTCGAGCGCTTTTTGCAGCGCCGCCATCAATGCCGCATTGCGCGCGCCGCCGCCGCAGACATACACCGCGCGGCAATCGCTCGCATGCCGTTCGATCTCGCGCGCGACGCTCACGGCAGTCAGCGCGACCAGCGTGGCTTGCACGTCGGCGGGCGTGAGCGACTCGAAACCCTTGAGCTTGTCGTCGAGCCATTGCGCGTTGAAAAGATCGCGGCCTGTGCTCTTGGGCGGCTGCTGCTCGAAGAACGGGTCGTCCAGCAGGACGTTCAGAAGCGGCTGATGCAGATTGCCGCTGGCGGCGAACTTGCCGTTCTCGTCGTAAGGCTTGCCGAGATGGCGTTCGGCCCAGAGGTCGAGCAGGGCGTTGGCCGGGCCGCAGTCGAACCCGCGCACCGCGCCCGTGGACGAAAGCACCGTGATGTTGCTGATGCCGCCCAGGTTGCAGACCACGCGCGTTTCTTCCTGCGAGCCGAACAGCGTCGCGTGGAACGCGGGCACGAGCGGCGCGCCCTGACCGCCCGAGGCGACGTCGCGGCTGCGGAAGTCGGCGATCACGTCGATGTGGGTGAGTTCCGCGAGCAGGGCCGGGTTCTGGATCTGCACCGTATAGCCCTTCTCCGGACGATGCCGCACGGTCTGGCCGTGCGCGCCGATGGCACGCACGTCGCCGGCCGAAACATTGCCCGAGCGCAGCAGCTCGTGACAGCACACCGCGTAGCGGGCCGCGAGCGCATTGCCGGCGAGCGCTTCGCGCTCGATCTCGTTCTCGCCTGGTTGCTGCAACGAAAAGAGCGCCTCGCGCAGCCCCTGAGCGAAGCCGACGAAGGCCTCCGCCAGCACCACTGGCCGCTGGCCAGCCTCGAAGCGCACGGCGATGCCGTCCACGCCGTCCATGCTCGTGCCCGACATCAGGCCGAAATACACGCCGTCGGCGGCGTGTGCGCTCTCGTTTCGTGCGTCGCGTGGCGCCACGTTGTGCTCCTTTATCAATGCCATTCAGTGTTCCTGCGAGGGAATTATCGACGCAATGCCGTTCGAGCGTAAGCCGAACGGCTGACTGTTGGCCGCCTTCGCGGCGTGGGACGCTTCTTTCTGCCGCTCGAACACGGGCGGCACTGGAGCCTGTGCGAGATCAACCCTTGGGGTTTTGTTGTTGACCGCGCGATGCGCCATCCGTATAGTGAGGCTATACGCTATACGGAGAACGCGCACCGACCAAGCCGGACCCTGGCTCCAGACCCACCGATGTTCATCTGCTTAGTCTGGAGAATCATGATCAAGTCGTGGAATCACAAAGGGCTGAAGGCGTTCTTCTTCACCGGCAGCAAGGCAGGCATCCGGCCCGATCACATACCGCGCCTGCGGCGCCAACTGGCACGGCTCGACGAGGCGGAGTCGCCGCGGGACATGAACGTGCCGGGCTGGCGCTGCCATGCGCTGGAGGGCCGTCTGGACGGCCACCATGCCATTCTCGTCAACGGCAACTGGCGTCTGACTTTCGCGTTCGAAGGCCGCCATGCGGTGCTTGTCGACTATCACGATTATCACTGAGGCATGAAGATGAACGACACGATACGCATGCATAACCCGCCGCACCCCGGCGAAACGCTGCGGGAGGACATTCTCCCGGAGCTTGGACTCACCGTGACCGAGGCCGCGGCGCAGCTTGGCGTCACGCGCGTGGCGCTCTCGCGCGTGCTCAATGGCCGCGCCGGCATTTCGCCGGAAATGGCCCTGCGCCTCGAGGCGTGGCTTGGCGAGGAGAACGGCGGCCGCGCCGATCTGTGGCTCGCCATGCAGATCGCCTACGATCTCTGGCAGGCGCGCGTGAAAGGCGTTCCGCGCGTGGAGCGCGCCGCCGCCCGTTCCTGAGCGCGTTGAGCGCGGGGTTCGCGTTGCGCACGACCCGCAAAGACCCGCAAACCCCGGCCTGGCGCGTCGAATCACGTAAAATCGCGGTCTAGACCCAGACTTAACGACAGAACCGATCGAAGCATGAGCAACGAGTCCACTCCTACCAGCGGCGCAAAAGACGCCTTTCCGGTCACCGACGAAGTCCGTCACGCGCTTGCCGTCACGAAGCGCGGCGTGGACGAACTGCTGATCGAAGAAGAATTCGAGCAGAAGCTCGCCCGCAGCGCGGCCACGGGCAAGCCGCTGCGCATCAAGCTCGGCCTCGACCCGACCGCGCCCGACATCCATATCGGCCATACGGTCGTGCTCAACAAGATGCGCCAGCTTCAGGATCTCGGCCACACGGTGATCTTCCTGATCGGCGACTTCACTTCGCTGATCGGCGACCCGTCGGGCCGTAATGCCACGCGTCCGCCGCTCACGCGCGAGCAGATCGAATCGAACGCGAAAACGTACTTCGAGCAGGCCGCACTCGTGCTCGACCGCGAAAAGACCGAAATTCGCTACAACAGCGAATGGTCGATGCCGCTCGGCGCCGACGGCATGATCAAGCTCGCTTCGCGCTACACCGTTGCACGCATTCTGGAGCGCGAGGACTTCACCCGGCGCTTCCAGGGCGGCGTGCCGATCTCGATCCACGAATTCCTGTATCCGCTCATGCAGGGCTACGATTCGGTCGCGCTCAATGCCGACCTCGAACTCGGCGGCACGGACCAGAAGTTCAACCTGCTCGTGGGCCGCGAACTGCAAAAGCAGTACGGCCAGGAGCAGCAGTGCATTCTCACGATGCCGCTGCTCGAAGGCCTCGACGGCGTCGAGAAGATGTCGAAGTCGAAGAACAACTACATCGGCATCAGCGAAAAGCCCAACGACATGTTCGGCAAGCTGATGAGCATTTCCGACGTGCTGATGTGGCGTTACTTCACGCTGCTCTCGTTCCGTCCCATGGACGAAATCGAGGGCTTCAGGCGCGAGATCGAGGCGGGCCGCAATCCGCGCGACTTCAAGGTGCTGCTGGCGCAGGAAATCGTCGCGCGCTTTCACTCGCAGCAAGACGCCGAGCGCGCGCTCGAAGACTTCAACCACCGCGCGAAGGGCGGCGTGCCAGACGACATTGCGTCGATCACGCTCGCGGGCGCGCCGCTGGCCATCGGCCAGTTGCTCAAGCAGGCGGGGCTCGTACCGTCCACGAGCGAAGCGCTGCGCAATATCGAGCAAGGCGGCGTGAAGATCGACGGCGCTACCGTCTCCGACAAGGGCCTCAAGGTCGAAGCGGGCGAGTTCGTCGTGCAGGTGGGCAAGCGGCGCTTCGCGCGTGTGACGCTCACCGCATGATTGCGCTGATCCAGCGCGTGCGCCGCGCCCAAGTGTGTGTGGCGCAAGGCGACGGCGAACGCGTGACGGGCGCGATCGGCCAGGGGCTGCTCGCGTTGGTTTGCGCGGAGCGTGGCGACACCGAGGCCAACGCCGACAAACTGCTCGCGAAGCTGCTCGGCTATCGCGTGTTCAGCGACGCGGCGGGCAAGATGAACCTGAGCGTGCAGAACGTCGACGGCAACGGCGCCGCAGGCGGTCTGCTGCTGGTCTCGCAGTTCACACTTGCTGCCGATACGAACAGCGGCCTGCGCCCGAGCTTCACGCCGGCCGCACCGCCCGAAGAAGGGCGGCGTCTGTTCGACTATTTCGTCGCCGCCGCGCGCGAGAAGCATCCAACCGTCGAGACAGGCGAGTTCGGCGCGGACATGCAGGTGTCGCTCGTCAACGACGGCCCTGTCACGTTCTGGCTGCAAGTGCGTAACTGACTCATGCGCTTTTGACGATGCGCTTTTGCCTATGAACACGCAGATTCTCTTTATCCGCCACGGCGAAACAGACTGGAACCGCATCAAACGCATCCAGGGCCATATCGACATTCCGCTTGCCGAAAGCGGCGTGGCGCAGGCGCAGTTGCTCGGCGCGCGGCTCGCGAAAGAAGCGCAGTCGGGCGCGCGGCTTGACGCGATCTGGTCGAGCGACCTGTTGCGCGCGCAACAAACTGCGCAACCCATTGCCGAAGCCCTGGGCTTGCCGGTGCAACTCACCGATGGCCTTCGCGAGCGCAACTATGGCGCGTTCCAGGGCCACGACAGCGACGAAATCGCCGAGCGCTTTCCGGACGAATACGCACACTGGCAAACGCGGGATCCCGGCTTCGCGCCGCCCGAGGGCGAGTCGCAGCGCGAGTTCTACCACCGCGTACTGCACGCGCTCGAACCTATCCTCGCCATGCATCCTGGCGGCCGTATTGCTTGTGTCGCGCACGGCGGCGTGCTCGACTGCGTGTACCGGTTCGCGAGCGGCCTCACGCTCGACGCACCGCGCGCATGGCCGCTCCTCAACACGAGCGTGAACGTCGTCGATTTCGAGCGCGACGGCTACGTGACGCAGGCGCATGTCGTCGCATGGGGCGACGTGGCGCATCTGGGCGGCGTCAGCGCCGACGACGGCTTCAGGCGCACGCCCGAGCCGGGCCGCTAATCTGGCTTCCCGCACAGCGCGGGCCGCATCCGCGCTGTCCTGTTCCTCCTGCCTGGCCCGCCGGCTTAAGCCCGCGTTACGGCCAAGCCCCGCGATTTCCTTTCCGCCTGCTTGCAGGTTCTTTCCGAAGCCCAACCACAAAGTTAAGCGTCCTGCTAACATTTGTCCTGCCTTTGGGCGCTCTGCCACCGGGCCGCAAGCCCGACCCTGCGTTGAAGAGGGACGCGCGCGCACGACAAGCGTGAGGCCGCGCGCTCAAGGGTGCAATACGAACGGGTATTCCCAGAAAAACACGCAGGAGAAAGTTCAATGACGTTCAAGCTTCACAAGTTGCTGCCGGTGAGCGCAGCAGTCATGGCGCTCGCAGCGCTGTCGGGCAACGCGTCGGCCGACCAGGTCGTCAAGATCGGCCACGTCGGCCCGCTCACGGGCGGTTCGGCCCACCTCGGCAAGGACAACGAAAACGGCGCGCGCCTCGCCATCGAGGAAATCAACGCCAAGGGCCTCACGATCGACGGCCAGAAGGTCACGCTCGTGCTGGACGCCCAGGACGATGCCGCCGACCCGCGCCAGGCCACTCAGGTCGCGCAGAAACTGGTGGACGACAAGGTCGTTGCCGTGATCGGCCACCTGAACTCGGGCGCATCGATCCCCGCTTCGAAGATCTACAGCGACGCGGGCATCGTGCAGATCTCGCCGTCGTCGACCAATCCGTCGTACACGCAGCAGGGCTTCAAGACCACGTACCGCGTGGTCGCGACCGACGCGCAGCAAGGTCCGGCGCTCGCCGATTACGCGGCGAAGTCGCTGAACGTGAAGACTGTGGCCGTGGTCGACGACTCGACGGCCTATGGCCAGGGCCTCGCGAACGAGTTCGAGAAGACGGCGAAGTCGCTCGGCATGAAGGTGCTCTCGCACGACGCGACCAACGACAAGGCCGTGGACTTCCGCGCCATTCTCACGAAGATCAAGGGCGAAAACCCCGACGCGATCATGTACGGCGGCATGGACGCCACGGGCGGTCCGTTCGCGAAGCAGGCGAAGCAACTCGGTCTGCGGGCGAAGGTGCTCTCCGGCGACGGCGTGTGCACGGAAAGCCTCGCGGATCTCGCGGGCGCGGCGACGGACAACATCGTCTGCTCGCAGGCCGGTATGGCGGTCGAGCGCATGAACGGCGGCGCGGCGTTCGCGGCGAAATACCAGAAGCGTTTCGGTCACCCGATCGAATTCGATGCGCCGTTCACGTATGACGCGGTGTACATCGTCGTCGATGCGATGAAGCGCGCGAACTCGACCGACCACGCGAAGATCCTCGCGCAGATCCCGGGTACGGACTACAAGGGCGTGATTGGCGAGACGACGTTCGACGCGAAGGGCGATCTCAAGCATGGCGTGATCTCGCTCTACAACTACAAGGCGGGCAAGAAGACGCTGCTCGACGTGGTGAAGATGTAAGCACGCAGGCGCATCAACGCGCTGCATGGAGAGCGGCCAACCTGCGCGAGCGGGTTGGCCGTTTTTCTATTCCGCGCCCCCTGCGGCGTTTATTGCGTGGGTTTTGCGGCCGCCCGCCGCCGCGCGCGTTTCGATACGCCGTTGACGAGCGCCCAGCGCAATACCGGCGCGACCGCGCGCATGCCGGGCTGCACGACGGCGCGGCGTGCGAACGCGAAGGAGTCGAATCCGAGCATCTGCTGCGCGAAGGGCGGCAGCAGGTCGATGCCCGCGTGCCTGATCAGCGCGCCGGCGGGGCGCATTCCCGGGCGCGGCGCGGGCGCTTGCATAAGCACGCGCACGACCTCGAACGTGCGCTCGCTCGCGACGAGTTCGGGCTGCATCGACTGTAGATACGCAGCGATTTCGGCGCGCGAGCGGGGTACGTTCGTCGCACCGAGCAATTCGGCAATGCGCGCGACTTCGGCGTAGTACTGATCCTGCATTCCGCCCGGCAGCGCGGGATTCACGAAGCGCAAATACGCGCCGAGAAAGCTCGCCACTTCGGCCACATGCACCCACGTCAGCAACGCGGGGTCGCTCGCGCGATAGGAGCTGCCATCGGGCGCGGCGCCCGTCACCGAGAGGTGGATTTTCTTGACGCGTTCGATCAACGCCAGTGCGTCGGCGCGGCTGCCGTAAGTCGTGCCGGCGATGAAGGTCGCGGTGCGTCGCAAGCGCCCGAGTATGTCGATGCGAAACGTCGAATGGTCCCACACGCCTGCGAGCGCAAGCGGATGCAGCGCCTGGAGCAGCAGCGCGCTGACGCCGCCCGCCATCATTGCCGCGAAATCGGCATGGACTATCCAGCAGATGGCGTCGGGGCCGAAAAGGCCCGGGTCGCCTGGCGGGTTCGAGTAATCGAGCTTCGGGCCGCTGCCGGTGGTGAGGTGCGTGATGCTTTCGGCGAGCGTCATGCGCACGCGGCGCGCGAGCTGGCCGGCAAGGCCGGTCGGTTCAGGCGCGTTGGGAGGCAGGCCGGCGTGGTCGGACATCGTGCTCTCGCGCGTGCGCCGCGCCCTAGGACGCGTCCGGTTCCCAGTCGCCGCCTGCCGATGCGTCGTCCGGCGCGGTGAGGCCGAAGTGGCGATAGCTAAGCTGCGTGGCCACGCGGCCGCGCGGTGTGCGCTGCAAATAGCCCTGCTGGATCAGATACGGTTCGAGCACGTCCTCGATCGTGTCGCGCTCCTCGCCAATCGCGGCGGCGAGGTTATCGACGCCTACCGGGCCGCCGTCGAACTTGTGCAGGATGGCTTCGAGCAGCTTGCGGTCCATCAGGTCGAAGCCCACGGGATCGACGTCGAGCATGCGCAGCGCGGCGTCGGCGACTTTCGCGGTGATCGCGCCGTCTGCCTTCACCTCGGCGTAGTCGCGCACGCGGCGCAGCAGGCGGTTCGCGATACGCGGCGTGCCACGCGAGCGGCGCGCGATTTCGAGCGCGCCATCGGGATGAATCTGCGCGCCGAGCAGCGAAGCCGAGCGCTGCACGATGCGCGAGAGTTCAGCCGAGTTGTAGAACTCCAGGCGCGAGACGATGCCGAAGCGGTCGCGCAGCGGGTTCGTGAGCATGCCCGCGCGCGTGGTCGCGCCCACGAGCGTGAACGGTTGAAGGTCCAGCTTCACGCTGCGCGCGGCCGGCCCCTCGCCGATCATGATGTCGATCTGGTAGTCCTCGAGCGCCGGGTACAGGATTTCCTCGACGACCGGCGAGAGCCGGTGAATTTCGTCGATGAAAAGCACGTCGTTGGCTTCGAGATTGGTGAGCAGCGCCGCGAGATCGCCCGCGCGCTCGAGCACGGGCCCCGACGTCTGCCGCAGATTGACCCCCATTTCACGCGCGATGATGTGCGCGAGCGTGGTCTTGCCGAGCCCCGGCGGCCCGAACAGCAGCACGTGGTCGAGCGGCTCCGAACGGCGCTTCGCAGCCTCGATGAAGATTTCGAGCTGGCCGCGCACCTTTTCCTGGCCGACATATTCGTCGAGCTGGCGCGGGCGTAACGCGCGTTCGAACGCCTCCTCGTGGGTCGAGACGGGCGTGGCGGCGATCACGCGGTCGGCGCCGGCGTGGTTGGCGGCGAGTTTGTCGGTTTCGATCATCCGGCGATTGTACCGCGCAGACTATGCGGCGGCGGGGCCGTCTCCCGCGCGGCGCCGGAGGTGCAACTAACAGCCGGTGTTGTCCGCGCGCGATGGAAATCAGCCCTTCGAAAGCGCCTTCAACGCGAGCTTGATGCCTTCGGAAACGCCGGTGCCCGCGGGCACGTTCTTGATTGCGGCGAGCCCTTCCTTCTCCGAATAGCCGAGTGCGAGCAGCGCGTTGAGAATGTCGTTCGCGTGGTCGGAAGGCGAAGCGGCGGCCGCCATCGCGCCGAGGTCCGCGCCGAGCTTGCCCTTGAGTTCGAGCAACAGACGCTCGGCCGTTTTCTTGCCGATGCCGGGCACGCGCGTGAGACGCGCCGCATCCTGCTGCGTGACCGCTTGCGAGAGGTCGTGCACGCTCATGCCCGAAAGCACGGCGAGCGCCATGCGCGCGCCGATGCCGCTGATCTTGAGCAGTTCGCGAAACGTCGCGCGCTCTTCCTGCGTGCCGAAGCCGAAGAGCAGATGCGCGTCTTCGCGCACGATCATCTGCGTGAGCAACACGATTTTTTCGCCGGTGCCGGGCAGGTTGTAGAACGTGCTCATCGGCACATCGACTTCGTAGCCGACGCCGTTGCAGTCGACAAGCAGGTGCGGCGGGTTCTTTTCCAGCAATACGCCGGCAATGCGACCGATCATGGCGGTTTCTGTGATGAGGGAAAGGTGGAGAGTGTAGCGGAGGCAGGGCGATGCGGCGTGCGCGGTCGGAACGCTGGCCGTTCGGCCAGGTGCATGAAGCGTGAATTCAGCCGATCAACCGCCCGCGCCGCACGCGCATGCCCTTCTTCGCGAGCGCGGGCGCGAGCCCGCCGAGCGCGGCCAGCGCATCCCCGCCGTGAGCATGGCAAATGGCCATGCCGAGCGCGTCGGCGGCGTCGGTGCCGGGCGTGCCCGTGAGGGCGAGCAGGCGCACGACCATCTGCTGCATCTGCTCCTTGGTCGCGCGACCGTAGCCCACCACGGCTTGTTTGAGTTGCAGCGCGGTGTACTCGGCCACCGGCACACCGCCCGACACCAGCCCGCAAATGGCCGCGCCGCGCGCTTGCCCGAGCAGCAAGGTCGACTGCGGATTGACGTTGACGAAGACCTTTTCGATCGCGGCCTGGTCGGGCGCGTGCTGGCGGATCAGCGTGGAGACGCCCTCGAAGATGGTGCCGAGGCGCGTGGGCAGATCGGCATCGGCGGTGCGGATGACGCCACTTGCGACATACGTGAGCTGATGGCCGTGACGCTCGATCACGCCGAAGCCGGTCACGCGCAAGCCGGGGTCGATGCCGAGAATTCTCATGAAATGCGGGGAAAACGGATGTGCTGCGATGGTACAACGAACGGCATAGTTGCCGCGAGCCTTGATGGCCCAAGCGAACACGGCGCGCGGCCCAAAGAAAAAGCCCGCGCGAAGCGGGCTTTTTGCCGACATCGACAACGATCGACTACCGGGTTAGTGACGGAAGTGGCGAATGCCCGTCATCACCATGGCGATGTTGTGCTCGTCGGCGGCGGCGATCACTTCGTCGTCGCGCATCGAGCCGCCCGGCTGGATCACGCAGGTCGCGCCTGCGTTCACCACCACGTCGAGGCCGTCGCGGAACGGGAAGAACGCGTCCGAGGCCACTGCCGTGCCCGCGAGCTTGAGGCCCGCGTTTTCGGCCTTGATGCTGGCGATGCGCGCCGAATCCACGCGGCTCATCTGGCCCGCGCCCACGCCCATCGTCATGCCGTTCGCGCAGAACACGATCGCGTTCGACTTCACGAACTTCGCGACGCGCCATGCGAACAGCAGATCGTCCATTTCCTTCGGCGTGGGGTGACGCTTCGTCACGACGCGCAGTTCGTGCGGCTGCACGTTCTTCGAGTCGAGCGATTGCACGAGGAGGCCGCCGCCCACGCGCTTCAGGTCGAACGCGTTATGGCCGTCGCCCAATGCGATTTCCAGCAGACGCACGTTCTGCTTGGCGGCGAACACGGCCTTCGCCGCATCCGAGAACGACGGCGCGATCAGCACTTCGACGAACTGCTTCGCCACGGCTTGCGCCGCGGTTTCGTCCACTTCGCGGTTGAACGCGATGATGCCGCCGAACGCCGAGGTCGGGTCGGTCTGGAATGCCTTCGAATAGGCTTCGTGCGCGTTCGCGCCGATCGCCACGCCGCACGGGTTCGCGTGCTTGATGATCACGCAGGCCGGCACGTCGAACGTTTTCACGCATTCCCAGGCGGCGTCCGAGTCGGCGATGTTGTTGTACGAGAGTTCCTTGCCCTGGATCTGCTTATAGTTCGCGAGCGCGCCGGCGGGCGTCGCGAGGTCGCGGTAGAACGCCGCGCTCTGGTGCGGGTTTTCGCCGTAACGCAGGTCCTGGACCTTGTCGTAGGCGAGGTTGAGCACAGCCGGGTAGGTGTTGCGCGACTTGTGCTCGAGCGCGTCGGTCAGGCTCGTGAGGTAATTCGTGATCGCGCCGTCGTACTGCGCCGTGTGCGAGAACACCTTGGTCGCGAGGCGGAAATTCGTGGCGTAGCTCACGCTGTTGCCGTTCGCGCGCATTTCGTCCAGCACCTTGGCGTAGTCGGCCGGATCGACGACCACGGTCACGTCGCGATGATTCTTCGCCGCCGAGCGCAGCATCGTCGGGCCGCCGATATCGATGTTCTCGATCGCGTCTTCGAGCGAGCACTCTTCCTTCGAGATCGTCTGGACGAACGGGTAGAGATTCACGACGAGCAGGTCGATCGTCGGGATGTCGTGCTTTTCGAGCGCTGCCATGTGCTCGGGCAGGTCGCGGCGCGCGAGGATGCCGCCGTGCACCTTCGGGTGCAGCGTTTTCACGCGCCCATCGAGCATTTCCGGAAAGCCGGTGTAGTCGGCGACTTCGGTGACGGGAAGACCCGCGTCCGCGAGCAGTTTCGCGGTGCCGCCGGTCGACAGGAGCTTGACGCCGAGATCCGAGAGGGATTTCGCGAAATCGACGATGCCTGCCTTGTCGGAAACGGAGATGAGCGCTTGCTTGATCATGATGTGGGAGAGTTGCCGATAGATCGAGGAGTCAGCGCCGAAGGTCCAGTAAAACGCAGCGGCGTTACAGCAGGCCGTGCTGCTGGAGCTTCTTGCGCAGCGTATTGCGGTTGATGCCGAGGTACTCGGCGGCGAGCGACTGATTGCCGCCTGCCTGCTCGAGCACCACCTCGAGCATCGGTTTTTCGACGCACGCCATCACCATTTCGTAGACGTCGTGCGGATTGCTGCCGTCGAGGTCCTGGAAATAGATGCCAAGGCTCTCGCGGACGGATTGTTCGATGTTGTGCTTGCTCATGCTGCCAGTCGATCGGTTGATTCGTCGCTGCCGTCGCTGTCGTTGTTCTCGTCGTCGACGTAGACGAGGCGCTCGGAGCGCGCCTTCTGTTCGTCGAAGAACTGATTGACGGCGACGAGCTGCTCGCGCGTGGTGTCCAGCGTATTCATGCGATGCCGGAACGTATTGGCGCCGCAAAGGCCGCGAGTGTACCAGCCGATATGCTTGCGCGCAGTACGCACGCCCGTAAATTCCCCATAAAACGCGTAGTGATCCTCCAGATGCTCGTTCATGATCGACTGGATTTCATCCACGCGCGGCGGCGGCAGCAGTTCGCCCGTCGCGAGGAAATGCTCGATTTCGCGGAACAGCCACGGGCGCCCCTGCGCCGCGCGGCCGATCATGATGGCGTCGGCGCCCGTGAGCGCGAGTACCTCGCGCGCCTTCTGCGGCGACGTAATGTCGCCGTTCGCGACCACCGGAATGCGCGCGGCGGCCTTCACCGCGGCAATCGTTTCGTACTCCGCGTGACCGTGGTAGAGATCGGCGCGCGTGCGGCCGTGCACGGTGAGCATGGCAATGCCGCTTTCCTCGGCGATGCGCGCGATGGTGAGCGCGTTGCGGTTGTCGCGGTCCCAGCCCGTGCGGATCTTGAGCGTGACCGGCACGGCGTCGGGGCCTACGCCCACGGCGTCGACCACGGCCTTGACGATGCGCGCGACGAGCGGCTCGTTCTGCAGCAGCGCCGAGCCGGCCGCGACGTTGCAGACCTTCTTGGCCGGGCAGCCCATGTTGATATCGATGATCTGCGCGCCGTTCGCGACGTTGTAGCGCGCGGCTTCGGCCATCATGTCCGGATCCGCGCCCGCGATCTGCACGGAGATGGGTTCCACTTCGCCCGCGTGATTGGCGCGGCGCATGGTCTTTTCGCTCTTCCACAACTGCGCGTTGGACGCGACCATTTCGGACACCGCATAGCCCGCGCCGAGTCGCTTGCACAACTGGCGAAACGGCCGGTCCGTGACGCCCGCCATGGGGGCGACGAACAGGTTATTACGCAGGGTGTGACGGCCGATAGTGAACATGACGCGCGGGCGACGCCGGTTCCGCGACCCGGATGGCATCCGGCTGGCGCGGCGAACGGCGTGAATTTGAAAAAGGGGAAACGCATATTTTAGCGTAAGCGGGGTGCGAGGTCGCGCACCGCGGACCCTGGTTCCGTGGGAGGAGCGTGAGCCACGCACGCGTGCCTGCTCAATGAAATGAGACTCGACCCTTATATGGCGGATGGTCGATCGTTCGTGCCGCTGGGGATTGGATCGCGGGACCGCTTTTCGACTGTATTAACTCCGCTGCCCGAACATCATCTGCCGGGCGAGCGCCGTTTTCACGGGCGGTGCGAATTCGAGCGCCGTGAGCGCGAGCCCGCGCAGCGTGGCGAGCGGCCCGAAATCGACGGTAAACAGGCGCGCGAGCGTATCCGTCGCGCCTATGGTCAGGCGGCGGTCGAATGCGCGGCGCCCCGCGAACTCGGCGAGCGCGCGGGGCGTGGCGCCGTGTTGCGCGAGCGAATCGGCGAGGGCGTGGGCGTCGCGCAGACCGAGATTGAGGCCCTGGCCCGCTACCGGATGCAGCGTTTGCGCCGCATTGCCGACCGCGGCGATGCGGCCCTGTCCGGAAACGAGCGCGTCGAGCGCGTTCAGGCCGAGCGGGAAGGCCGCGCGGCCGTGAATCTGCGTGAAGCGGCCCATGCGCGCGCCGAACGCCGCGCCGAGTTCGGCGAGAAAGTCGGCGTCGTCGAGTTGAGCGCGCCGTTCGGCTTGCGCAGGCGAGCAGCACCACACGAGCGCGTAATCCGCGCCGCGCACGCCGCCCATCGGCAAGAGCGCGATCGGGCCTTCGCTCGTGAAGCGCTCCCACGCGACATGGGGCTGCGGTGCCGCGAGCGTCACCACGCCGACCAGCGCCGTCTGGCCGTAGTCGCGCGTGCGCTTGGTCAGGTGCTTCGTTTCGGCGGCCGCCCCGGTGGCTTTCGCGCTGGCTTCGTCGGCATCGTCTTGCGCGTCGTCTTGCGCGGCGTGTTGCTGCGGCTTGCGATACAGGCCTCCTTCGGCGTTCACGAGGATGCGCGTGCGCAGCAGCCGCTCGACTCCTGCACTCACGACCGGCAGCGTTACGCCGTCGTTCTCCACGACGGGATCGTGCGCCTGCGTGTGATGCAGCCAGTGCACCTGCGTTCCGCGCACGGCCTGCGCGAGCGCCTGAACGATCGCGCCATAACGCGCCACGTAGCCGAGCGCGGGCAGGTCGTAGTCGTGGCGGTCGATCAGCGTGCGCCCGAAATGGCCGCGCTGCGACACGTGGATGCGCTCGATGGGCGTGGCGTCGTGCGGCCACGCGAGCGCTTCGAGCAGCGTGCGGCTGCCTTGCGAAACGGCGATGGCGCGCGGGTCGCCCGCGCTGTCCTCGGGTTCGCGTGTGTCGATCAGCGCAATCGATAGCGCTTGCGTGGCGCTGCGCCGCGCGAGCCAGCCCGCGAGCGCGAGACCCACCGGCCCCGCGCCGACGATCGTCACGTCGTGATCGAAATGGGCGTGCGCGTGGGCGCTGGCGGAGGTGTCGTTCGCGCTGCCGGAAACTGCGTTCATGTCGTTTGCTTCGCTTCGTGTGGAATCTTCGCGGTTCGCGTGCGTTTGCGTCCGCGAGTCAGGCGCCGCGCTGCGCGTTCTGCATCAGCGCTTCGATTTCGCCGGCGGCGACGGGCACGTCGCGCGTGATCAACTCGCAGCCCGTTTCGGTGACGATGGCGTCGTCCTCGATGCGCATGCCGATGTCCCAGTAACGCTCGGGCACGTCTTCGGCCGCGCGGATGTAGAGGCCCGGCTCGATCGTGAGCGTCATGCCGGGGCGCAGCGTGCGCCAGGGCGGCGGGGCGTCGGGCTTTTCGGCGCTTGCCGCGACGTTACCTTCACCGCCGCGCTCGCGATAATCGCCGGCGTCGTGCACATCCATGCCGAGCCAGTGCCCCGTGCGATGCATGTAGAAACGCGCGTACGCACGCTCGGCGATTGCATCGTCGACATTCGCAAAGCGTTGCCGGTCGATGATGCCGGTATCGAGCAGACCCTGCGCGAGCACGCGCACCGCGGCGTCGTGCGGCGCCTCGAAGTTCGCGCCGGCGCGCGTGGCGTCGATGGCGGCCTGCTGCGCGGCGAGCACGATGTCGTACAGCTCGCGTTGCGCGCTCGTGAAGCGGCCGTTCGCCGGGAACGTGCGCGTGATGTCCGAGGCGTAGCCGTTCAATTCACACGCGGCGTCGATGAGCACGAGGTCGCCCTCGCGCGCCACCGCGTTGCCCGCGGGGTAGTGCAGCACGCACGCGTTCGCGCCCGCGGCGACGATCGAGCCGTAGGCGGGCGCCTGTGCGCCGTGCTTGCGAAACATGTAGAGCAGTTCCGCCTCGATTTCGTATTCGCGCATGCCGGGCCGGCATGTCTGCATCGCGCGAACGTGCGCGAGCGCCGAAATCTTCGCGGCGCGGCGCATCGTGTCGAGTTCGTGCGCGTCCTTGATCACGCGCATGTCGTCGAGGAGCGGCAGCAGGTCGTACGCGGCGGCCGGCGCGCTCACGCCGCTGCGTCCCTGCGCGCGTACGGCGTCGATCCAGCGTTTCACCTGCGCGTCGAAGCGCCCGGAAGCCGCGAGAGCATAGTGCAGCGCGGGACGATTCGCGATCAACTGAGGGATGCGCGCATCGAGTTCGTCGAAGGGAAATGCGGCGTCGAAGCCGAACGCCTCGCGCGCGGCGTCGGGGCCGAAGCGAAAGCCTTCCCACGTCTCGCGCTCGACGTTCTTCGCGCGGCAGAACAGGATGGCGGCGGGCTGGTTCTCGCCCGCGTTCGCGTCGAGCACGAGCAGCGCCTCGGGTTCCGTGAAGCCTGTGAGGTAGTAGAAGTAGCTGTCGTGCCGGTAGGGATAGTCCGCGTCGCGATTGCGTAACGCTTCGGGCGCGGTCGGCACGAGCGCGACGCCGCCGCCTTGCGCGCGCAGCGCCGCAAGCACGCGCTCGCGGCGCGCGCGATAGAGCGCCGCGCCGCCGTCGGGGCCGCGCTGCATGTCGGCTGCGTCGGCCACGGTGGCCGCAGGGTGGGCTTCGCTCGGGGCGGCCGGGGCGCTGTGCTTGAGGGTCGAGTCCATCGTGAGATTGTAGCGCTGGCTACAAACGGGCGCGCTGGGCCGCGATGACCCGTGGGCGCCGCCGCAGCCGCCGGGCGTTGTGTCCTGCTTACATCATTTGTAGGAAAAATCCGGCGCCGCAACAGGTGGCGCGTCAGAAAAATGCGAATCCAACGTATACTTCGGCCGGATTCCAGAAAAGGCAGGTGGTATGAAACTTATCGGTTCGCTCGGCAGCCCGTATGTCCGCAAGGCGCGGATCACGCTCGCCGAAAAGAAAATCGACTACAAGCTGGTGCTCGAAAACGTGTGGACCGAGGAAACGGCGATCCACGATTTCAACCCGCTTGGCAAGGTTCCGTGTCTCGTGATGGACGACGGCGAGGCCGTGTTCGATTCGCGCGTGATCTGCGAATACGTCGACATGCTTTCGCCCGTGGCCAAGCTCATTCCGCCCGCGGGCCGCGAGCGTATCGAGGTGCGCTGCTGGGAGGCGCTCGCCGACGGCATGCTCGACGCCACCGTGCTGATCCGCCTCGAAAGCACGCAACGCACGCCGGAGCAGCGCAGCGAGGCGTGGGTGAAGCGCCAGGAGCGCAAGATTCGCGAGGGGCTTGCCGCGATGGCCAAGGGGCTCGACGGCAACCCGTGGTGCGCGGGCAACCGCTACACGATCGCGGATATCGCCGTGGGCTGCGCGCTCGGCTATCTCGACTTCCGCATGCCGGAGCTGAACTGGCGCGAGGCGCATCCCGATCTCGCGCGCCACTTCGAGAAGCTCTCGCAGCGCCAGTCGTTCATCGACACCTTGCCGCAAGGCTGATTCGCGGCTCACAGGCTGGTCGATGTGAAAACGCCCGACGGCATGGCTTGCCGTCGGGCGTTTTCGCGAGCATCGCGCGACGCCTTTCTCAGACGATCTTTTCCTCGGCCGGCGCAAATGAATCGCTGCGCGCGACCGGCCACCACTTCTCGTACAACTGATAGCGATAGCGGCCTTCGAGCAGATCGCCGGGCTTCAGGTACTTGAGCAGTTCCGACATCAACTGCACTTCATACGACGACACGCGCCGCACGATGTGATGCGCGCGCAGATCCCCGGGGCTCGCGAGACCGGCGGCCTGGATCAGCTCCTGCAGCGCATGCAGCGTGTTGCGATGGAAGTTGAAGACGCGTTCGCCCTTGTCGGGCACGTTCAGCGCGCGCTGGCGCACGGGGTCTTGCGTGGCGACGCCGGTGGGGCAGCGGTCCGAGTGGCACTTCTGCGCCTGGATGCAGCCCACGGCGAACATGAAGCCGCGCGCCGAGTTCACCCAGTCCGCGCCGATCGCGAGCGTGCGCGCGACGTCGAACGCGGTGACGATCTTGCCGCTCGCGCCGATCTTGATCTTGTCGCGCAGGCCGATGCCCACGAGCGTGTTGTGCACGAGCAGCAGCCCTTCCTGCAGCGGCGTACCGATGTGATCGGTGAATTCGAGGGGCGCCGCGCCCGTGCCGCCTTCCGCGCCGTCCACGACGATGAAGTCGGGCAGGATGCCGGTTTCGAGCATCGCCTTGGCAATGCCGAAAAACTCCCACGGATGGCCGACACACAGCTTGAACCCCGTGGGCTTGCCGCCCGAGAGCTTGCGCAGACGCTCGACGAATTCGAGCAGGCCGCGCGGCGTGGAGAACTCCGAGTGGCGCGAGGGCGAAACGCAATCCTTGCCGATCGGAATGCCGCGGGTTTCGGCGATCTCGGGCGTGACCTTGGCCGCGAGCAGCATGCCGCCGTGGCCGGGCTTCGCGCCTTGCGAGAGCTTCACCTCGATCATCTTCACCTGCGGCTCGCTCGCGAGGCGCTGGAATTTTTCGGCGCTGAAGGTGCCGTCGTCGTTGCGGCAGCCGAAGTAGCCCGAGGCGATTTCCCAGATGATGTCGCCACCGTTCTCGCGGTGATACTTCGACATCGAGCCTTCGCCGGTGTCGTGCGCGAAGCCGCCTTTCTTCGCGCCCATGTTGAGCGCGCGGATCGCGTTCGCGGAGAGCGCGCCGAAGCTCATCGCCGAGATGTTGAAGATCGACATCGAGTACGGCTGCGCGCGGTTGGCGCCCACGAGCACGCGGAAGTCGCTGCCCGCGAGCTTCGTCGGCGCGAGCGAATGGCTGATCCATTCGTGGCCCACGGCCTTCACGTCGAGTTCGGTGCCGTACGGGCGGCTGTCCACCGCGTTCTTCGCGCGCTGGTAGACAAGACTGCGCTGGGCGAGCGAGAACGGCTTTTCGTCGGTGTCGTCCTCGACGAAGTACTGGCGGATTTCGGGCCGCACGAACTCGAACAGAAAGCGCAGATGGCCCCAGATCGGATAGTTGCGCAGGATCGCGTGACGCTCCTGGAACATGTCGTAGAGGCCGAGCGCGACGAGCAGCGCGGGCACGATCGCGCAGTACCACGACAGGCGATGCAGCGCCGCCGCGGCGACGCAGGCCGCGAGCAGCAGCACCGCGCCCCACATGGCGAGATAACGTCGGGAAAACATTGGGGGGAAACTCCTCGAACTTGATGTATTGCGCGCCCGGCTCTCCTCTCGTGAAGGGGCAGGGCGCATCGGCCGCGCGGTTGCATGGCGCGGCGTGCGGGAATGATGCCGCAAGTTCGTGAATCTGGCAGGGAAGCGGGCACGCCGTTTGAGCGGCGTTTAGCAAGCGTCGGCAGTCCGCAAAAAAAGCGGCGCCCAAGGCGCCGCGCGGTGTTTTCCTACGGTTTTCGTGACGCTGCTTGCGTCATGCCGCACTGGCCGCAGCGGTCTTCCTGCGCGGCGCGCGCTTCTTTTTCTTCGGCGCCTCGGGCGGCAGTACCGCTGGCACGTGCGGCGCGAGCGTCGTCACGGCTTCGATGATGCCGCCGCCCAGGCACACGTCGCCGTCATAAAGCACCGCCGACTGGCCAGGCGTCACGGCCCACTGTGCGTCGGGAAAACGCAGCGTGAACTGGCCCGCGCCGAATTCGTCCGCGGTATTGAACGAGCAGGGCGCATCGGCCTGGCGATAGCGCGTTTTCGCGCCGCATGCGTGGTCCTGCGCCGGCGGCTCGCCCGCCACCCAGCTCACGTTGCCCGCGCGCAGCTCGTGTGCGAGCAGCCACGGATGATCGTGGCCTTGCACCACGTAGAGCGTGTTCGAAGCCATGTCCTTGCCCGCCACGAACCATGCTTCGCCGCTGCCGTCCTTGCTGCCGCCAAGGCCGATGCCCTTGCGCTGCCCGAACGTATAGAACGCGAGGCCGATATGCTCGCCCACGACCTTGCCGTCGGGCGTCATCATCGGGCCCGGTTTCGTCGGCAGATAGCGGTTGAGGAAGTCGCGGAACGGCCGCTCGCCGATGAAGCAGATTCCTGTGGAATCCTTCTTTTTTGCGTTCGGCAGGCCGATCTTTTCGGCGATCTCGCGCACCTTCGTCTTCGGAATCTCGCCGAGCGGGAACATCGTCTTCGAAAGCTGCGCCTGGTTCAGGCGATGCAGGAAGTACGACTGATCTTTCGTGTGGTCGAGCGCCTTCAGCAGTTCGAAACGACCGTCGCGCTCGTTGTTCTGGCGCACGCGCGCATAGTGGCCCGTGGCGATCGTTTCCGCGCCGAGCGACATGGCGTGGTCCAGAAAGGCCTTGAACTTGATCTCGGCGTTGCAGAGCACGTCCGGGTTCGGCGTGCGGCCCGCGGAATACTCGCTCAGGAACTCCGCGAACACGCGGTCCTTGTATTCGGCGGCGAAGTTCACGGCTTCCACGTCGATGCCGATCAGGTCCGCGACCGACACCACGTCGATCCAGTCCTGGCGCGTCGAGCAGTACTCGCCGTCGTCGTCGTCTTCCCAGTTCTTCATGAAGAGACCGACCACGTCGAACCCCTGCTCCTTGAGCAGCCACGCGGTCACCGACGAATCGACGCCGCCCGACATGCCTACCACGACCTTACGTTTGCTCATTTCGTTGCTGCCTTGTTGCTGCCTTCGTTCATCTTGGGCGCTGCCTTGGGCGCCGTCGCGTGCGTCTGGATGAAATCCAGCGGCACGCGCCTGCCTGCGAGGTAATCGTCGACGCAGCGCATGACGAGCGGCGTGCGATGCCGCTCGCTCGCCGCGCGCAGTTCGTCGGCGCTCATCCACACCGTGCGGACGATGTCGGGATCGAGCGCGCGGTTTTCCGGCGCGTCGGCGACGCTGCCGCAGTACGTGAAGCGCACATAGGTCGCGCCGCTTTCGCCCGGCTTGCCGAAGTGCGTCATATACACGCCGACCAGCGCCTCGGGCGTGAACGCATGCGCGGTTTCCTCCAGCGTTTCGCGTACCACGGCCTCGTGCAGCGTCTCGCCCGCTTCCAGATGGCCGGCGGGCTGGTTCAGGCGCAGCCCGGCCGGCGTGTGCTCTTCGACGAGCAGAAAACGCCCGTCGCGCTCGACGATCGCGGCCACGGTGACGTGGGGTGCCCAGGTTTCCTCGTTCATGGACCGGTATTTTACCGGGACGGCGCGAACGCTGCCGGGGGCCGGATCGGCGCGCTTGCCGGCTTGCCTGGCACTGCCGACCGTCCGGTCGGGCGGCGCCGCGTGTTGTGTGCATCGCACAAAAGCGGGCAAATCCCGCTACAAAGCCGCCGCTCGTTTCGGTTAAAGTGGTGCCGTCGTTTGCCGTTGCAATGGATGCCGGCGCCTGAACGCCGTCGGTCTCCCTTCGCTCGATTCGAGCCAGAACAGCTAGAACAAGAAGGTCGAGGAGGAAACAACGATGCATATCGGAGTGCCTGCAGAGACGCGGGCGAACGAAACCCGCGTGGCCGCGACGCCGGAGACAGTCAAGAAGTACGTCGCGCAGGGCCACACGGTCACGATCCAGGCCGGCGCGGGCGTCGGCGCGAGCTATCTCGACGAGGCCTACACGGCAGTCGGCGCGCAAGTCGCCGATGCGGCCGCGGCCTTCGGCGCCGACCTCGTGCTCAAGGTCCAGTCGCCCGCCATCAGCGAATTGCCGTTCATGAAGCGCGGCGCGGTACTGGTGGGCATGCTCGACCCCTTTAATGCGGAAAACGCCGCGAAGCTAGCCGAAGCGGGCGTGACGGCCTTTGCGCTCGAAGCCGCGCCGCGCACCACGCGCGCGCAAAGCCTCGACGTGCTCTCGTCGCAGGCCAATATCGCCGGGTACAAGGCGGTGCTCTTGGCCGCGACCCTCTATCCGCGCTTCATGCCGATGCTCATGACCGCCGCCGGCACCGTGAAAGCCGCGCGGGTGCTCATTCTCGGCGCGGGCGTCGCGGGCCTGCAGGCCATCGCGACGGCGAAGCGCCTGGGGGCGGTGATCGAGGCGTCCGATGTGCGCCCGGCCGTGAAAGAGCAGATCGAATCGCTCGGCGCGAAATTTCTCGACGTGCCCTACGAAACCGACGAGGAGCGCGAAGCCGCCGTCGGCGTGGGCGGCTACGCGCGGCCCATGCCGCCATCGTGGCTCACGCGCCAGTCGGCACTGGTGCACGAGCGCGCGAAGCAGGCCGACATCGTCATATCGACCGCGCTGATTCCGGGCCGCGACGCGCCCACGCTCCTGCCGTCGGAAACCGTGCAGGCAATGAAGCCGGGCTCCGTGGTGATCGATCTCGCGGCAGGCCGCGGGCCGGTGGCCGACGAGGCAAGCGGGCGGCGCGGCGGCAACTGCCCGCTCACCGAGGCCGACAAGGTCGTGACGCATCATGGCGTGCAGATCTGCGGTTACACGAACCTCGCCTCGATGGTCGCCGCCGACGCCTCCGCGCTTTACGCGCGCAACCTGCTCGACTTCCTGAAGCTGATTCTCACGAAGGAAGGCACGCTCAACATCGATCTCGCGGACGACATCGTCGCGGCCACGCTGCTGGCCCGCGACGGCCAGGTCACGCGCAAGGCATGACGAGGAGGAGACCAACAATGGAAGTCATCAACCATACCGTCATCAACCTGATCATTTTCGTGCTGGCCGTGTACGTGGGCTATCACGTGGTCTGGAACGTCACGCCCGCGCTGCATACGCCGCTCATGGCCGTGACCAATGCGATCTCGGCGATCGTGATCGTCGGCGCGATGCTCGCCACGGGCCTGACCGTGGGCGGCGCGGGCAAGTTCTTTGGCACGTTTGCCGTGCTGCTGGCGGCCGTGAACGTGTTCGGCGGGTTCCTCGTCACAAGGCGAATGCTGGAGATGTTCCGCAAGAAGGAGCCGAAAAAGCTCTCTGCGCCCGGTAGCAAGGAGGGCGCGTAATGAGCATGAACGTAGTTACGTTGTTTTATCTGGTGGCGTCGGTCTGCTTCATCCAGGCGCTCAAGGGGCTGTCAAATCCGAAGAGTGCGCGTGCCGGCAACCTGTTCGGCATGGTCGGCATGGCCATCGCCATTCTCACGACCCTTGCGCTGATTGCGAAGGAGTCCGCACAGTTCGGCTCGAACCTGGGGCTCGGGCTTGCGCTGCTGTTCGGGGCGCTCGTGGTGGGCGGCGGCCTTGGAGCCTACGTCGCCGCGCGCGTCGAGATGACGAAGATGCCCGAACTCGTCGCGGCCATGCACTCGCTGATCGGTCTCGCGGCGGTGTGCATCGCGTATGCGGTCGTCTCCGAACCGGCGGCCTTCGGACTGGTCGCGGACGACGCGCCGTATCCGGGCTTCCTGCCATACGGCAACCGGATCGAACTGTTCATCGGCACGTTCGTCGGCGCGATTACGTTCAGCGGTTCCGTCATCGCCTTCGGCAAGCTCTCGGGCAAGTACAAGTTCCGCCTGTTCCAGGGCGCGCCTGTCGTGTATCCGGGTCAGCATCTGATCAACCTGATGCTCGCCATCGCCATGATCGGCTTCGGCGTCCTGTTCTTCCTCACGCAGTCGTGGCTGCCGTTCATCGTCATGACGCTGATCGCGTTCGCGCTCGGCGTGCTCATCATCATTCCGATCGGCGGCGCGGACATGCCCGTGGTCGTTTCGATGCTGAACTCGTACTCGGGGTGGGCTGCGGCGGGCATCGGCTTCTCGCTGAACAACGCCATGCTGATCATCGCGGGGTCGCTGGTGGGCTCATCGGGGGCGATCCTCTCGTACATCATGTGCCACGCGATGAACCGCTCGTTCTTCAACGTGCTGCTGGGCGGCTTCGGCGGCGAGGCGGGCGGGGCGGGCGGGGCGGCGGCCGGCGGGGCGCAGGAGCAGCGCCCGGTGAAGTCGGGTTCGGCCGACGACGCCGCGTTCATGCTCGGCAATGCCGAAAGCGTCGTGATCGTGCCGGGCTACGGTCTCGCGGTGGCGCGCGCACAGCACGCGCTGAAGGAACTCACCGACAAGCTCGTGGAAAAGGGCGTGGACGTGCGCTACGCGATCCACCCGGTGGCGGGCCGCATGCCGGGTCATATGAACGTGCTGCTCGCGGAAGCCGAAGTGCCCTACGACATGGTGTTCGAGATGGAGGACATCAACAACGAGTTCGGCCAGACCGACGTGGTGCTGGTGCTCGGCGCGAACGACGTGGTGAACCCGGCGGCGAAGAACGATCCGAAGTCGCCGATCGCGGGCATGCCGATCATCGAAGCGTACAAGGCACGCACGATCATCGTGAACAAGCGTTCGATGGCGGCGGGTTACGCGGGCCTCGACAACGAACTGTTCTACATGGACAAGACGATGATGGTGTTCGGCGACGCGAAGAAGGTGATCGAGGAGATGGTGAAGGCGGTGGAGTAAGCGCGGCGTGCTTCGCTTCCACGCGAAAGGTCCGCAGCAGGTCCGCAGCAGGCGCGCAGCGATGCGCGCCTTTTTCATCGGCGCTCGCATCCCGGCGCCTTTCACAGCGAAGGCGCATTCACCCGCCGCAGATAATCGGCGAGCCGCCGGCCGCTCACATCGGGAAAGGGTTCGAGCACTTCCACGCTTTGCATGCGCGCGATGTTGAAGTTGCGGAAGTCGCCGCGCATTTCGCACCAGGCGCCCACGGTCCACTGCGCGCCCCAGTACACGAGCCCGAGCGGCCAGACCCGCCGCTGCGTTTGCGCGCCGATGCGGTCGCAGTACGCGAAGCGCACGACGAGCCGCGTGTCGACGGCGCGATGCAGCGCGTCGAGTTTGTCCGAGAACGCGTGATCCATGTGGTACGCGGGCGCGAACACGGCCAGCCGCTCCAGCACGGCGCGCTTTTCGGCGGGCATTGCCGCCGCGATCTTCGCGAGCGCGCCCCGTGCGCCGCTCGCGAGCGCGGCGCCGCCCCACGATTCGGCCATGCGCGCGCCCACGGCGAGCGCCGTGAGTTCGTCGGCGGTGAAAGTGAGCGGTGGCAGGCTCGCCGTGCGCGCGAGCCGGTAGCCAATGCCCGCTTCGCCCTCGATCGGCACGCCGGAGAGTTGCAGATCGCGCACGTCGCGATAAACGGTGCGCGGCGAAACTTCGAGCCAATCGGCCAGTTGCTGCGCGGTGGTGAGACGGCGGCCGCGCAGCAGTTCGGCGATGCGAAAAAGGCGGTCGGCGCGGCGGGTCATGGATGGGCGGTCGCGAAGGCGGGCACGGTGACGGGACAAGCACAGATGATAGCGCCGGGCACGCGGCGCCCGGCAGCGATCAACCGAGCTTGGGCGCGTGCAGACCGACGCGGTTGCCTTCGGTATCCATGAAGAAGCCGATGTAGCCAAAGTTGTTCGGCAACTCGAGCGTCGGCCCTAGCTGCTTGCCACCGGCTCTCTCCACGCGGTCGAGCACCGCCGTGACCGAGGGCTGCGCGTTCAGATACACGAGCACGCCCTTCGGGTCGGGTTTCGCATCGTGCGGATTGAACACGATGCACCCGCCGGTGTCGGTATCGGTGTGAGCGAATAGCGCCATCGGCACGCCGCCGAACACTTCGCGTTGCAGCGCGGTGTCCAGGGCGGTTTCGTAGAAACGGGCGGCACGCTCCAGGTCGTGCGCGGGAATTTCGAACCACGAGATCACACGGGACAGATCGGTAGGCACGATGCGCTCCTCGAAGGCAACTGCGGACGGTGAATGGCGGCAGCCGGGCGGCGGCGGCCTCGCCGGATGGCGTAGAAGCAGTGTGCCTGGGGGCTGCTGACAGCGTGTTGTCAGCAGGTTTGACGCAGCGCGCCGCGCGATCAGCGGCGGTCGTTTCGAATCTTTTCGAGAGAGACTTCGACGCGGCTCTGCTGTAATCGAGGGGTTCGAAATCCCCGCACCCGCATGTCTCCCACCGTTTCCATCATCACGCCCACGGGCAATCGCGAAGCTTTTCTGCCGGCTATCTGGCGCTGCATCCAGCGTCAGCGCGTGGCCTGGGAATGGCTCATCCTCGACGACAGCCCGCAGCCGAGCGCCTTCCTGAGCGCGCTCGCGAAGTCCGACGCGCGCGTGCGCTACTACTGGTCGAAAACGCGCATGTCGATCGGGGCCAAGCGCAACGTGCTCGTGAACCATGCGCGCGGCGCGCTGATCGCCCACTTCGACGACGACGACCACTACGCCTCGCACTATCTCGCGGGCATGGTGAAGATGCTGGAGGAGAACGGCGCGGATCTCATGAAGCTCGCGACGTTCTGGATGTACGCGCCGCACACGCAGTTCTTCGGCTACATGGACCTGAACGCACGCGTGGGGCTGCACTATGTGCTGACCGGCAATAGCGTCGCGACGGTCGAGTTCCACGACAAGATGAAGATCGGCGCGGACTTCATCCTCTTCTACGGGTTTTCATACGTGTATCGCAAGGCGCTGTTTAACGAGGCGCGCTTCGACGATATCGACCTGAGCGAAGACGAGAGCTTTATCCGCCGTATTGTCGAAGCGGGCCGCAAGGTGCTTGCCGCCGACGACACGCAGGCGAGCTGCCTGCATCTCATCCACCCGGCTTCCACCTCGCGCTGCTTTTCGCGCTATTCGATGCCGGCGTTCACGTTGCAGAAGATGTTTCCGGAGTACGAAGGATATCCGCTGCCCGTCGATGCGGTGACCCAGGGCTGAGCCACGCGCGGCGCGCACGGCAGGGAAAACGTCACCTGTCGTGCGTGTTTGCGAACGTCGGCCGCTCAGTTGCGCGCAGTTGCACTTAGTTGCACTTAGTTGGCGTCGTCGTTGCCGGTGGCGGGGTTCGCGCCGCCGCTGGCGGGACGCTGGCGCACGCTGCCGGAGATCAGGTCGAAGCGGAACAGGCGGCATTCGAGCGCGCCGTTGTAGAGCGGCGTTTTGGCGGCTTCGCGCAGGCGCAACTGGCCCGGCAGCTTGCGGTCCGAGGTGAGGACGAAGGCGCGCCAGCCCGTGAAGCGCTGCTTGAGCGCGTCGCCGAGCGCCTGGAAGAACTCGGCGTCGGGTGCCTCGTCCTTGGCGCGGCGAAAGCCTTCACCGCTTGCGCCATCGTCGTCGCCGCGCAGTTCCCGCGCTGTTGGGCGCGCCTCGCCGCGCGCATTGCGGCCGCGCACCTCGATACGCTCGCCATACGGCGGATTCGCCACAAGAATGCCGGGCGCGGCCCCGGGCGGCGTCATGTTGCGCGCGTCGAGCTGCTTGAGCGTCACGGCGCCGAAGCCCGCGCGCTTGAAGTTCGCGCGCGCCTTTTCCAGCATGACGTCGGAGATGTCGCTGCCGTAAATCAGCAGATCGCCGGTCTTGCTTTGCGCGAGATTGCGCGCCGTGTTCGCCTCGCTCTTGAGGTGGCGCCAGGCGCCCATGTCGGCCTGCTTGAGCGACTCGAAGCCGAAGCGGCGATCGAGCCCCGGCGCGATGTCGAGCGCGACTTGCGCCGCTTCCGCGAGGAAGGTGCCGCTGCCGCACATCGGGTCGTAGAGCGGCGTGCCGGGCGTCCAGCCCGTGAGGCGCAGGATGCCCGCGGCGAGGTTCTCGCGCAGCGGGGCGGCGCCCTTGTCCAGACGCCAGCCGCGCTTGAAGAGCGGCTCGCCCGAGGTGTCGAGATAGAGCGTGCACTCGTTCGCCGTGAGGAATGCGAACACACGCACGTCGGGATACGCGGTATCGACGCTCGGACGCGCGCCCGCCTTGTCGCGCATGCGGTCGCAAATAGCGTCCTTCACGCGCAGCGTGGCGAATTCGAGGCTGCGCAGCGGCGACTTGATCGCGGTGATGTCGATGCGGATCGTCTCGTTCGCCGAGAACCACTTCTCCCACTGCTGCTCGCGCGCGAGTGTGTAGATGTCCTGTTCGCTGCGGTACGGGCGCTGGGCGATCTTCAGGAGCACGCGGCTCGCAATGCGCGAATGGAGGTTGGCGGCGATGCCGCCGGCCCAGTTGCCGCGGAAGTGCACGCCGCCGGGCACCTCGGCGCCGACCTGGAGGGCACCGGGCGGGAGGCGCCGTTGCGCGGTTTCGGCCAGTTCGGCGGCGAGCACGGCTTCGAGGCCGCGCGGGCAAGGGGCAAAGAAATCGAAAGACATGAAGGAGGATGGGACGCTGCGGGGAAGGCGCTATTGTACGCGGCTTGCGGGAGCGGCCGGACGTGCATGCCGCGTATGGACGAGAGGACCGCTCAATGCCCGTATCTCGCTGCAATTTGCCTCGTCGCCCGCCCCGCGTCGGAAGCCCTGGGTGCCGCTCTTTTTATTGGATCCGGATCAGGCCGCAGGACTTCATTGGGGACAACAACCTCTGCTCACCCCCCAACGGCATCCATCTGCGGACAAGCAACACCCGGCGCCGGCGTCGCGCGCGCATTACCCTTCGCGCCATTCGCCGCCACGCTCGCGCGTGGGGCCGCCGCGAGCGCGCGCACGCCGCTCGCGATCGACTGCGAGAGCGCCTCGACCGCTTGCCGGTGGCCGACGACGAGCGCGTCGTAGCCGTCACCCACCTTCTCGTTGAGCACGCTTCGGCAGGTCAGGACCGTTTGCGTGTCGAGCGCCCGTACGCTCCACACGGCGTCGAGAAGCGCATGCGAGCCCGGCCACGACTCGAAGCGCTGCACGTTCACGCTCACGCGGTACACGGGGATACCCTCGGGATGCGGCGAACCGTACACGTCGATGGTGCCGAGCTGCTGCGTGAGGTCGCCCGAAAGTGCGCGGCGGATTTCGTCGCCCGGCATCGAAGCCCAGCGTTCCTGCTCGAGCACGCGCACCTGGTTGGCGTCGGTTTGCACGACCATCTGGGCCTTGGCGACCTGCGGCGGCACATCCACGGGCGCCAGCTCGATCAGCCACCGTGCATTGCCCGCCGCGGGCGCGGCCGCGGTGCGCGCCGTGTCGTCGGTCGGGCTGAGCGTGTAGAACCGGCTGGCGGGCGAACTGCAGCCCGCGAGCGCGGCGGCAACGAGAAGCGCGCCGAGCGTGGCAAGGGCGGGGACGCGTCGGAACGTCATGGCTTGTCTCCAGATTTGCCGCGCAGCAGCGATTCGGGATGGCGCTCCAGGTAGTCGGAGAGCGCGTTGAGCGATTGCAGCGTGCGCGTGAGTTCCTGCATCGCCTGGTGCACGTCGGACTGCAGCGGCGAATCCTGCTGCAGCGTGGACTGCGCGGCGTTGAAGGTCTTCTGCGCCTGGTCGAGCGTGCCTTGCAGTTGCGGAAGGATCTGGTCGTTCACCTTGCCGAACAACTGGTTGGCGTTCTTGAGCGATTCGTTCAGGTTGTTGCCGATCTTGTCGAACGGAATCTGATTGAGCTTCTTCGTGATGTCCGCCACTTGCTGCTGCAGCTCCTCGAGCGAATTCGGCACCGTGGGCAGTTCCATCGGCTCCTGTTCGAGGTTGGCCTTCGCCGGACCCGCCTTCGGGAAGATGTCGAGCGCGATATAAAGCTGGCCCGTGATCAGGTTGCCGGTGCGCAACTGGCCGCGCAGGCCGCGGTCGACAAGCCGTTTGAGCAGGTCGTGGCTCTGCGGCGTGTACGGCGCGGGTGTCTCGCCGCGCACGCGGCGCGAGAGCCGCAGCGGGTACAGGTCGATCGTCACCGGCATGGTGAAGTTGTGATCCTTCGGGTTGTACTCGATGCCGATGTCGGTCACCTGGCCGAGCACGATGCCGCGGAAGTCCACGGGCGCGCCCACCGAAAGGCCGCGCAGCGACTGGTTGAAGTACATCACGACGCGCACCGGCGCGCCGTCCGGCTCGCGCATCGCTTCGCTTTCGTCCGAGGCGAGCGCGAACGTAGCGGTGTCGGGGGCTTGCGGGCCCATCGACTGCCCGGGCGGCGCCTGGAAGGCGAGGCCGCCCACCACGATCGTGGCGAGCGACTGCGTGTTGACCTTGATGCCGTTCGAATCGAGTTGCACGTTCACGCCGCTCGCGTGCCACCAGCGCGTATTGGTGCCCACGTACTGGTCGAAGGGCGCGCTCACGAATACCTGCACCGTCACGCCGGTGCCGTCCTTGTCGAGCGAATAGCCCGTCACCTGGCCCACCTGAATGCGCCGGTAGAAGATCGGCGTGCCGATGTCGAGCGAGCCGAGCGTCGCGCTATGGAGCGTGTAGCGATGCCCCTTCTCGTCGATGGTCACGGCAGGCGGCGCTTCCAGCCCGACGAAATCGCTTTGCGATTCCTGCGAGCGGCCCGCGTCCGCGCCGATATACGAGCCCGAGAGCAGCGTGGTGAGGCCCGAGACGCCGCTTGCGCCCACGCGCGGGCGCACGACCCAGAAACGGCTGTCCTTCACGGCGAATCGTTCGGCGTCCTTGGTCAGCTCGACGGTGGCGATCACGTGCGAAAGGTTGGGCGAGAGCTTGACCGCGCGCACCGAGCCGATGTCCACGTCCTTGTACTTGACCTTGGTCTTGCCGGGCTCGAGCCCTTCGGCGCTCACGAAGCTGATGGTAATGGTCGGGCCGCGCGTGGCGACCGACTTCACGACGAGCGCCACGCCGATGAGCGCCGCGATGATCGGCACGATCCAGACGAGCGAGGGCAGCCAGCGCCGCGGCTTGACGATCTCCGGCTCCGGCAGGCTGGGCGGGGTCGGTCCTTTCGGACTATTCATGGGGTTGATCCTGTGTGTGTTGCGCAGGTTTGTGTTTGTCTTCGTCCACTGGATCCCAGATCAAGCGTGGATCGAACTGCATCGAGGCGATCATCGTAAGGATCACGACCGAGCCGAACGCGATCGCGCCGGGGCCCGCCGTGATGACCGCAAGCGACTGGAAGCGTACCAGCGCCACGGTTAGCGTGACAACGAACACGTCGAGCATCGACCAGCGCCCGATGAATTCGACGAGCCGGTAAAGCTTCGTGCGCTCGACGGGCCGCCATGTCGAACCGCGCTGCGAGGTGAACGCCAGCAGCGCGAGCACCGAGAGCTTGAGCATGGGCACGAGAATGCTCGCGATGAAAACGATTACGGCGAGCGGCCAGTCCCCCGAGGTCCAGAAGTAGACCACACCGCTCATGATGGTGTCGTCCTCGTCGCCGACGAGCGAGGCCGTATGCATGACCGGCAGCAAATTCGCGGGGATGTAGAGCAGCGCCGCGGCAATGAGGAGCGCCCACGTGCGTATGATGCTGTCCGGATTGCGCTCGTGTACGGGCGAGCCGCAGCGCGCGCAGCGAACGTGCTGGCGCGCGCGCTCATGGGGCTGCACGTGCCCGCAGGCGTGGCAGGAGACGTAGCCGGCGTCGGTGGCGGTCTGGTATTTCATCGTGGCCCCTTCGGGAGCGGGCGGCCGCGCGGCGGCGCCGGGTCGGGCGCGCTGGCGCCGGGCTCGCGGATCTCGGGCTCGGCGAGCGGATGAGCGGATGCCGGCGCGGGCGCGGGCGGCACCGGCGCGGGCGGGCGCGGCGCGGGTGGCCCGCTGAAACCGGCTGGTCCGTCTGCCTGCCCCTGCGGACCCGCGCCGCCCTCGCGCGCCGCGCGGGCGGCGTCGCGCAGGCTGTCGGCGATGTCCCAGAGCGTGCGCGCATCGAACGTGACGACGACGGTGAACATGAGCGTGAGCGCGCCGAAGGCGAAGAGTGCCGTTTCGGGAATCACGCGGGCGAGGCTCACCATTTTCACGATGGTGATGAGCACGCCCAGCATGAACACCTCGAGCATGCCCCAGGGCCGCACGAACTGGATGGCGCGCAGCACGTGGTCGAAGCCCGGCGGAATGAAGCCGCGCCGCACCGGCAGCAGGACGTAGAGCAGCGCCACCATCTCCGTGAGCGGAAAGAGGATGGTTGCGCAGAACACGATCAGCGCGATGACCTGCATGTCCTCGTGCCATAGCACCACGAGGGCGCCGAACAGACTCGACTCGGTAGTGATACCGTTCGCATCGAGTTCGATGATCGGGAACGACTGGGCGATGATGAACGTGACGAGCGCCGCGACCGTGATGGCGCAGATGCGGTCGAGCTGCGTCGCGGCGCTGCTGTAGAGCGTGGCGCCGCAGCGCGAGCAGCGCGCGCTCTGGCGGCCGAGCAGCCGCGGTTTGCGGTAGAGCGCGTCGCAATCGTGACACGCGATGAGTTTGTCCTGGGCCATGCGGGCAGGTGACGCAAAACGACGTGAACGAAAGGACGTGCGGCGGTGGCGCGCATGTCGGAAAGGTGCAAATAACGTCTCGCGCCATGTTACCAAACGCGCCCGGCGGCGTGCCGGAACTGGCCCGCAGGCCGCTGGCGGGTGGGGCTCGCCAGCGGCCGCCCGTATCCGCGGAGGTTTGCCGCGGATGTTTGCCATCACCTGAATTGGATTATCTTTCGACATGGGCACGGAAATGGCTACGGGCCGTGGCCAAGGCAATCCTCGAAGCAAAACTACACAATCAAGGCGAGCGATCATGGAAGCATTGTCGAAGCGGATTCGTTCTTACGGGTGGCGCCCGGCGGCCGGGGCCGTCGCGGTGTGGGCCGGCGCCGCCGCGGCGTTGCTTTCGGGCGGCGGCGCCCACGCGCAGCTCGATGCGGCGAAGAGCACGATCGTCGCCGTTTCGCGCCAGATGAACGTGCCGGTCCAGGGCGGCTTCACGAAGTTCGACGCGCAAATCGACTTCGATCCCGCAAAGCCTTCGGGCGGCAATGCGAAGATCACGGTCGACACGGGCAGCTATGATCTGGGCGACGCGACCTACAACGATTCGGTGCGCGGTCCCGAATGGTTCGATGCGAAGGCGTTCCCGCAGGCAACCTTCGTCTCGACCGCGATCGCGCCCACCGGCACGAACCAGTACAGCGTGAGCGGCAAACTCACGATCAAGGGGCGCACGCAGACCGTGGCCGTTCCTGTCGTGCTCACTCAGCAGGCCGGGACGCAGACCTTCGACGGCACGCTGCCCATCCACCGCCTGGCGTTCGACATCGGCACCGGCCAGTGGAAGGACACCTCGATCGTCGCCGACGAAGTGCTGATCAAATTTCATATCGTCGTCGCGCACAAGTAGATCGACGGCTTTGAGGAGATGCCTTTGAACAAGCTCGCATTGATGGCCGCCGCGGCTGCCGTGTCACTCGCAGCCCAGTTGGCGCACGCCGCCGCCGATACTTACCAGCTCGATCCGAATCACACGTTTCCGAGCTTCGTGGCCGACCACTTCGGCGGCCTTTCCACGTGGCGCGGCAAGTTCACGAAGACCACAGGCACGGTCACGCTGGACCGCGCCGCGAAAACGGGCACCGTGGACGTGACGATCGACCCGGCCTCGATCCAGACCGGCAATCCGCAGCTCGACCAGCATCTGCAGGGCGACGACTTTTTCGATGTCGCGAAGTATCCCACCGCGACCTACAAGGGCACGCGCATCGTCTTCGACGGCGACACGCCCAGGGAGGTAATCGGCGAGCTTACGCTGCGTGGCGTGACGCGGCCGCTCAAGCTCGAGATCGAATCGTTCAAGTGCATGCAGCACCCCATGCTCAAACGCGAAGTGTGCGGCGTGGAGGCCGAGGGCGCTTTCAACCGCGACGACTTCGGCATGGATTCGGGCAAACAGTACGGCTTCAAGATGAAGACCACGCTGCATATCCAGGCCGAAGGCATCAAGCAGTAGCGAGGACAGGCCGTTGCGCATGCACGAAAAAAAAGCCGGTTCGCGAGAACCGGCTTTTTGGCTGGAGCGCAGCCTAGACCTGCGCGCCCGCGTTCGGATCGTTCGGATCGTACTTTTCCTTCTTGTCCTTGACGAGATCCTCGCGCTTCACGCCGAGCCACATCGCGAGCGCCGCCGCGACGAACACCGACGAGTAGATGCCGAACAGGATACCCACCGTCAGCGCCAGTGCGAAGTAATGCAGCGTCGGGCCGCCGAAGAAGAACATCGAGAGCACCATCATTTCCGTACAGCCGTGGGTGATGATGGTTCGCGACATCGTGCTCGTGATCGCGTGGTTGATGACTTCGGTGACGCTCATCTTGCGCTCGCGCCGGAACGTCTCGCGAATCCGGTCGAAGATAACGACCGACTCGTTCACCGAGTAGCCGAGCACCGCGAGCACCGCCGCGAGCACCGAGAGCGAGAATTCCCACTGGAAGAACGCGAAGAAGCCCAGGATGATCACGACGTCGTGCAGGTTCGCGATTACGCCGGCCACGGCGTACTTCCACTCGAAGCGGAACGACAGGTAGATGATGATGCCCGCCACCACGCACGCGAGCGCGAGCAGGCCGTCGGTGGCGAGTTCCTTGCCGACCTGCGGGCCGACGAATTCCACGCGCTGCAACTGCACCTGCGGGTCGGCCGCCTTGAGCGTGGCCATCACCTGGTCGCTCTGCTGCGCCGAGGAGAGGCCCTGCTTGAGCGGCAGGCGGATCAGCACGTCGCGCGAGGTGCCGAAGTTCTGCACCTGGGCGTCGCCGTAGCCGATCTTCGTGAGCGAATCGCGCAGCGGTTCGAGCGGCACCGCCTGCGGGTACTGCACTTCGATGACCGTGCCGCCCGTGAATTCGATCGACAGATGCAGACCGCGGTGGAAGAGGAAGAACACCGCCGCAATGAAGGTAATGAACGAGATCGCGTTGAAGATCAACGCGTGCTTCATGAACGGGATGTCTTTGCGGATGCGGAAAAATTCCATGTTCTTGACTCCGTATCAGCGGGACGAGCCGGTGTTGTTGCCCGAGCCGCCGGGGCCGCCCTGGGCGTCGCGGCGGCGCACGACCGGCTTGGCGCGCGCGGCTCCCTTCGCGCCGGCTTTCGCCGCTTCGCGCCGGGGCGCGCTGGTGGTGGCCGCGACCGCGCGGCCCGTGTCCGTGCCGGCATCGGCGCCGGCGAGCGCGGGCGTGCCTTCATCGGGTTCCGGACGCCACACCTGACCCACCGCGAGCGACTTGAGCTTCTTCTTGCCGCCGTACCAGAGGTTCACGAGACCGCGCGAGAAGAACACGGCCGAGAACATCGACGTGAGAATGCCGATACAGTGCACGATCGCAAAGCCGCGCACCGGGCCCGAACCGAACGCGAGCAGCGCGAGACCGGCGATGAGCGTGGTCACGTTCGAGTCGAGAATGGTCGCCCAGGCGTGCGCGTAGCCGTTCTGGATGGCCAGTTGCGGCGGCGCGCCGTGGCGCAGTTCCTCGCGCACGCGCTCGTTGATGAGCACGTTCGCGTCGATGGCCATACCGAGCGCCAGCGCGATAGCCGCGATGCCCGGCAGCGTGAGCGTGGCCTGCAGCATGGAGAGCACGGCCACGAGCAGCAGCAGGTTCACCGAAAGGCCGATCATCGAGATCGCGCCGAACAGCATGTAGTACGCGATCATGAACACGGCGATGGCGGCGAAGCCGTAGATCACCGAATCGAAACCCTTGCGAATGTTGTCCGCGCCGAGGCTCGGGCCAACCGTGCGTTCCTCGATGATCTCCATCGGCGCGGCGAGCGAGCCCGCGCGCAGCAGCAGCGCGAGGTCGGCGGCGGCCTGCGGCGTGGGCTGGCCCGTGATCTGGAAGCGGTCGCCCAGTTCCGACTGGATGGTCGCCACCGTCAGCACTTCGCCCTTGCCCTTTTCGAACAGCACCATCGCCATCGGCTTGCCGATGTTGTCGCGCGAGACGGCGCGCACGGCGCGCCCGCCCGCCGAGTCGAGGCGGATGTTGACCGACGGACGCTGATGCTCGTCAAAGCCCGCCGACGCGTCGATGATGCGGTCGCCCGTGAAGATCACCTGCTTGCGCAGCAGCACCGGCGCGGCGTTGCCTTGCGTGAAGAGTTCGTCGCCCGGCGGCACCGGCGCGTTCACGTCCGGATGCAGGCCCATCGGGTCGGCCAGACGCGCTTCGAGCGTCGCCGTGCGGCCGATGATGTCCTTCGCCTTCGCGGTGTCCTGCACGCCCGGCAGTTCGACCACGATACGGTCGTCGCCTTGCTGCTGGATCACGGGCTCGGCCACGCCAAGCTCGTTCACGCGGTTATGCAGCGTCTGGATGTTCTGCTTGAGCGCGGCTTGCTGAACGGCGGTCTTCACGGCCGGCGTGAACGTGCCGACGAGCTGCACGCCGCCTTCAGGATTGTTCTGCGAGGCCCACTGCAGCTCGGTGATGCCGCCCGAGCCCGAAAGCAGCTTGCGCGCCTGTTCGGCCGTGTCGGCGTCGGCGAAATTGACGACCACCGACTGATTCACGCGGTTCACGCCGCCGTCGCGGATGTTCTTGTCGCGCAGGAGCGTTCGCACGTCCGAAGCGTCGGAGTCGAGCTTCTTGTTGAGCGCGCCGTTCATGTCGACCTGGAGCAGGAAGTGCACGCCGCCGCGCAGGTCGAGGCCGAGATACATCGGCAGCGCATGCAGGCCGCTCAGCCAGCGCGGCGAGGCGCTCTGCAGGTTCAGCGCGACGATGTACTGCGGATCGGTCGGGTCGGCGTTCAGCGCCTTGTTGAGCGCGTCTTTCAGGCGCAGTTGCGTGTCCGTGTCGGCGACGCGCACGCGGATGTTCGCGTTCATCGACGAGTTGTCGAACGTGACGTCGGTCGCGTGGATGTTGTTCGCGGCGACTGCGGCTTCGACCTGGGCGAGCGTGCCCGAGTCGAGCTTGACGGTGGCCTTGCCGCTCGACACCTGGACCGCGGGCGCTTCGCCGAAGAAATTGGGCAATGTGTACACGAAGCCGATGACGAGCGCCACCAGCATCACGACATATTTCCAGAGGGGATAACGGTTCATTGGTTGACCCAACGGGGGAGGGGAAAGGCCTTGAGCGCTGCGCGCGCGGCCCGTACTGGCATTGACGTTTTCTGGTCAGTGGCTGCGAGGGCGGGCCGGGCGTGCGAGGCCGTTCTTTCGGAGGCAACGGCCTCGATGACTCCGTGAAGCTTTACAGCGACTTGATCGTGCCCTTCGGCAGGATGGTCGTAACCGACGACTTCTGCACGGTAACTTCCGTGGTGTCGGAGATTTCAACGCCCACGTAGGCTTCGCTGACCTTCGTCACCTTGCCAACGATACCGCCGCTGATGATGACTTCGTCGCCCTTGGCCATGGCCGCGAGCATGTTGCGATGTTCCTTCTGACGCTTCATCTGCGGACGGATCATGATGAAGTACAGCACGGCGAACATCAGGATGAGGGGCAGGAAGCTCATGAGGCTCGATTCGGCACCACCTGCTGCACCGCCTTGCGCGAAGGCATTGGAAATAAACGACACGTTGGTCTCTCCGTTTTTTACGATCAAAAAGCGAGCCGGTTATTCTACCACCGGCATTCATCACGACGATGACGCAAAATAGGCTTTGCGATCAAGTGCTTATCTCGAATCCCGCCCCGGCGCGGCGTGCGCGTGCGGGAAAACCAAGGCGGTTCGAGCGGACCGCATGCCGCATCCGCGTCATTTGTTGCGAAAGGTTATTGTAATGTCTGGCGGCGGCCCTCAGTCCACGCCGCGCGCGCGCTGTTCGGCGAAACGCTGGCGGAACGCCGCGAACGTCTTCGTTTCGATGGCTGCGCGCATCTCGCCCATCAATTCCAGGTAGTAGTGCAGGTTGTGGATCGTGTTGAGCTGCGCGCCGAGGATTTCGCCCACGCGGTGCAGGTGATGCAGGTAGCCGCGCGTGAAGTGGCGGCACGTGTAGCAGCCGCATTGTTCGTCGAGCGGGCGCAGCGAATTGCGGTGCGTGGCGTTGCGGATCTTGATGTCGCCGAAACGCGTGAAGATCCAGCCGTTGCGCGCATTGCGCGTGGGCATCACGCAATCGAACATGTCGACGCCCGCGGCCACGCCCGCCACCAGGTCTTCCGGCGTGCCCACGCCCATCAGGTAATGCGGCTTGTCGGCGGGCAGCTTCGGCGCGATGTGCTCGAGCACGCGCATCATGTCTTCCTTCGGCTCGCCCACCGAAAGGCCGCCGATCGCGTAGCCGTGGAACGGCATCTGCGAAAGACCGGCCAGCGACTCGTCGCGCAGATCCTCGAACATGCCGCCCTGCACGATGCCGAACAGTGCGTTCGGGTTGCCGAGGCGGTTGAATTCGTCGATCGAGCGCTGCGCCCAGCGCATCGACATGCGCATGGAATCGGCGGCTTCCTTGTGCGTGGTCGGCACGCCGTTGGTCGCGTAGGGCGTGCATTCGTCGAACTGCATGACGATGTCCGAATTCAGCACCTTCTGGATCTGCATCGATACTTCGGGCGAGAGGAACAGCTTGTCGCCGTTCACGGGCGAGGCGAAGCGCACGCCGTCCTCCGAAATCTTGCGCAGGTCGCCGAGCGAGAACACCTGGAAGCCGCCCGAATCGGTGAGGATCGGCCGGTTCCAGCCCATGAAGCGGTGCAGGCCGCCGTGCGCCTCGATCGTTTCCAGACCCGGGCGCAGCCACAGGTGGAAGGTGTTGCCGAGAATGATCTGCGCCTTCATCTCTTCGAGTTCGCGCGGCTGCGTGGCCTTCACGGTGCCGTAGGTGCCAACGGGCATGAAGATCGGCGTTTCGACCACACCGTGGTTCAGCGTGACGCGGCCGCGCCGCGCGAGGCCGTCGGTGCCGAGCAGCTCGAATTTCAGGCCATTTTGCGGGCGTTCGCCCACGAGTTGACCCAAATAAGCACCATGTTCGGCGCGTGCGTTGTTTTGATGACCGTCGGTCATGCGATGGACTCCTGTGCAACCGGAAGACAGTCCGGCGCAGATGGTAAAACGCCGCCGCGCGTTTTTTGCCTTCGCGCTGCGGCTTGAGGGAAATTGTTGAGCGTTATCTGTCGAGCGCGTTATCGGTGCGCGTGAGCAGCATCGCATCGCCGTAACTGAAGAAGCGATAGCGCTCCTGAATGGCATGGCGATAAGCCGCGCGAATCGTTTCGATGCCGGCAAACGCCGACACCAGCATCAGCAGCGTCGACTTCGGCAGATGGAAGTTCGTCACCAGCCGATCGACCACCCGGAATTGGTACCCAGGCGTGATGAAGATATCCGTTTCCGCCTGCGTCGCCGCGAGCGAGCGGCCTTCGCGGTCGGCGTCGCGCGCGGCGGCTTCGAGCGCGCGCATCGAGGTCGTGCCCACGGCGATCACGCGGCCGCCGCGCGCACGCGTGGCCGCGATCTTGTCGACGAGCGATTGCGGCAATTCGTACCACTCGCTATGCATCTTGTGCTCGGCGATGTTCTCCACGCGCACCGGCTGGAACGTGCCCGCGCCCACGTGCAGCGTGAGCGTCGCGCGCTCCACGCCTTGGGCGTCGAGTTTCGCGAGCAGGGCGTCGTCGAAGTGCAGGCCCGCCGTGGGCGCGGCCACCGCGCCCGGGTTCTGCGCGAACACCGTTTGATAGCGCGTTTCGTCGCTCGCGTCGGCGTCGTGCGTGATGTAGGGCGGCAGCGGCAAGCGGCCGTGCTGCTCGATCAGCGTGAGGCAGTCGTCGGGGAAATGCAGCGTGTAGAACTGATCGACGCGCTCGCCCACCGTCACGTCGAACGCATCGGCGAGGCGCAGCACCGTGCCGGGGCCCGGGCTCTTGCTCGCGCGAATCTGCGCGAGCGCCGTGCGCGCGCCGGTCAGGCGCTCCACGAGCACTTCGATCTTGCCGCCGCTGGCCTTCTGGCCGAAGAAACGCGCCTTCAGCACCTTGGTATCGTTGAAGACGAGCAGATCGCCCGGCGCGACGCACCCGGGCAGATCGGAAAAGCGGCGATCGCTCAGATGCGCGGGTCGCGCGCTGTTGTCGACCTCCAGCAGACGGCTCGCGCTGCGCTCGGGCAGGGCGGTTTGCGCGATCAGTTCCTCGGGGAGGTCGAAATCGAAATCGGAAAGCTTGAACATGCGGCCTGAAGTAACGGAAATGCGCCGGAGGCCCGGCGCGCGGCGGCTTCGCGGGGCCGAACCGCCGAACGGTTGCGCCCCAAAAAGCGGCTGCAATGGCCGTTCGTGCGTGACGAACGGCTATGATTGCGGGACATGCGCGATAACGATGCTTGCGATGCGCCCGAAGGCAAAGGCCGTCGCGCTGCACGCGCCGCGCCATGCCGGAAAGCCGATATTGTACTTGCGAAGCTGCCCATGCCCCCATCCGTTAGCCGATTGATGTCCGAACCCGATTCCGCGAGCGAAGCGCCCGACGGCGCGCGCACGCGGCAACCGGAGGCGGCGCAAGAGGCCGCGCCGCCCGCGCGCAAACGCGCCGCGAAGAAGGCCGCAGACAAGGCCGCAGAAAAGGCCGCAGAAAAAGCCGCAGAAAAAGCCGCCGCCAAAGACAAGCCCAAGCTCACCAAAACCGCCGACCGCCTCGCGAGGCTCGGCCTGCGCAGCGACATCGATCTCGTGCTGCATCTGCCGATGCGTTACGAGGACGAAACCACGCTCACGCCCATCGGCGAACTGCTGCCGGGCGGCGTCGCGCAAACCGAAGGCGTGGTGTTCGACAACGAGATCGCCTACCGTCCGCGCCGCCAGCTTCTCGTGAAGCTGCAGGATCACAACGGCGACGAGTTGCATCTGCGCTTCCTGAACTTCTACGGCTCGCAGGTCGCGCAGATGGCGATCGGCAAGCGCCTGCGCGTGCGCGGCGACGTGCGCGGCGGCTTCTTCGGCATGGAGATGGTGCATCCCGCGGTGAAGGTCGTGGAAGGCGACGCGCCGCTGCCGCAGGCGCTCACGCCGGTGTATCCGTCCACGGCGGGCGTGAGCCAGGCGTATCTGCGCAAGGCGATCGACAACGCCCTTTCGCGCGCGCATCTGCCCGAATTGCTGCCCGAGACCGTGGCGCACGAATTCATGGCGCCGCTGAACGTGCCGCCGCTCATGGACGCCGTGAAGACGCTGCACCATCCACCCGTGAACGCCGACGAGCACGAACTCATCGACGGCACGCATCCCGCGTGGACGCGCATCAAGTTCGAGGAACTGCTCGCGCAGCAACTCTCTCTCAAGCGCGCGCACGAGGAGCGCCGCACGCGCGCCGCTCCCGCCATGGCGCGGCACGTGGCGGGGCGCAGGAGCGAAGAGACGCTGCTTGCGCGTCTGCGCGGCGCGCTGCCGTTCACGCTGACGGGCGCGCAGGAGCGCGTGGTGGCCGAAATCGCGCACGATCTCGAACAGCCGCACCCGATGCAGCGCTTGCTGCAAGGCGACGTGGGCAGCGGCAAGACCGTGGTCGCGGCGCTCGCCGCCGCGCAAGCCATCGACGCGGGTTATCAGGCCGCGCTCATGGCGCCCACCGAAATTCTCGCGGAACAGCACGCGCGCAAGCTGCGCGGCTGGCTCGAGCCGCTCGGCGTGCAGGTGGCATGGCTCGCGGGCAGTCTCAAGGCGAAGGAAAAGCGCGCGGCGCTCGAAGCCGCGGCGCTCGGCACGGCGCAACTCGTGATCGGCACGCACGCGATCATTCAGGAGGCCGTGGAATTCGCGCGCCTCGGTCTCGTGATCGTCGACGAGCAGCATCGCTTCGGCGTAGAGCAGCGGCTCGCGCTGCGCGCCAAGGCGCAGAACGCGCGCCGGGTCAACCCTTCGCCGGATCAGGCGCACCGCGAGTTCCAGCCGCATCAACTGATGATGTCGGCCACGCCCATTCCGCGCACGCTCGCCATGACGTACTACGCGGACCTCGACGTCTCCACCATCGACGAGTTGCCGCCCGGCCGCACGCCGATCCTCACGAAGCTCGTTTCCGACGCGCGCCGCGAGGAAGTGATTGCCCGCGTGCGCGCGGCGGCGCTCACGGGTCGTCAGGTGTACTGGGTATGTCCGCTGATCGAGGAAAGCGAGACGCTGCAACTGCAAACGGCCGTCGAGACTTACGAAACGCTCGTGGCCGCGCTGCCGGAACTCACCGTGGGCCTCGTGCATGGCCGCCTGTCTTCCACGGACAAGGCCGCCGTCATGGATGCGTTCTCGCGCAACGAAGTGCAACTGCTCGTGGCGACGACGGTGATCGAAGTGGGCGTGGACGTACCCAACGCCTCGCTGATGGTGATCGAGCACGCCGAGCGCTTTGGCCTCGCGCAGCTTCACCAGTTGCGCGGGCGCGTGGGGCGAGGCACCGCCGCATCGGTGTGCGTGCTGCTCTACACGGGGCCCTTGTCGTTCACGGGCCGCGCGCGCCTGCAAACCATGCGCGAAACGACGGATGGCTTCGAGATCGCGCGCAAGGACCTCGAAATCCGCGGCCCCGGCGAATTCCTGGGGGCGCGTCAATCAGGGGCGGCGATGCTGCGCTTCGCGAACCTCGAAAACGACGCCTGGCTGATCGAACCCGCGCGCGGCGCCGCCGATCGTCTGCTGCACGAGTTTCCGCTCGTCGTCACGCAGCATCTGAACCGCTGGCTCGGCGCGCGCGAACAGTACCTGAAAGCGTAAAAAGCTATTACGCGGAACCTGCGGACACCTGCGCCGTCTGACCCTTTTGCACTGATCACGCCCCGCATAGGGGCGCTGATTATTGGCGAATCCGCGCCATAGGTGTATAACTACAAGCTATTGATTCACCTTTTTTGATTGGTCCCCGAATGACGCTCACTGAACTGAAATACATTGTCGCGGTAGCCCGGGAGCGCCATTTCGGACGCGCGGCGGAAGCCTGCTTCGTGAGCCAGCCGACGCTTTCGGTCGCCATCAAGAAGCTCGAAGACGAACTGAACGTGCAGATCTTCGAGCGCGGCACGAGCGAGGTGAGCGTGACGCCCATCGGCGAGCAGATCGTCACGCAAGCGCAGCGCGTGCTCGAACAAACGCTCGCGATCAAGGAAATCGCCAAGCAGGGCAAGGACCCGCTGGTCGGGCCGCTGCGCCTCGGCGTGATCTACACGATCGGGCCGTACCTGCTGCCCACGCTCGTCAAGCAGATGATCAAGCGCGTGCCGCAAATGCCGCTCATGCTGCAGGAGAACTACACGCTCAAGCTCATCGAGCTGCTCAAGCAGGGCGAAATCGACGTGGCGATCATGGCGCTGCCGTTCCCCGAAACGGGCCTCACGCTGCGCCCGCTCTACGACGAGCCCTTCGTCGTGGCGCTGCCTTCGGGCCACGCGTGGGAACAGCGGCCGAAAATCGACCCGGACGACCTCAAGCAGGAAACCATGCTGCTGCTCGGCAGCGGCCATTGCTTCCGCGATCACGTGCTGGGCGTGTGCCCGGAACTGATGCGCTTCTCGCAGAACGCCGACGGTATCCAGAAGACCTTCGAAGGCTCGTCGCTGGAAACCATTCGCCATATGGTCGCGAGCGGCGTGGGCATTACCGTGCTGCCCCGCATGTCGGTGACCGAGGTGAAGCCGCACGCGGGCGGCGTCGATTCCGGGCTGCTGTCCTACGTGCCATTCGACGAACCCGTGCCGGACCGCCGCGTGGTGCTCGCGTGGCGCAAGAGTTTCACGCGCATGCCGGCGATCGAGGCGATTGTCGACGCGATTCACGCGTGCGAGTTGCCCGGCGTGAAGAAGATCGAGGCGCCTGCCGAGGCGGCCTGACGTACACCGCGCCGCGCGCTTCATGCCGCGCGGCGCGGTTCTCTCCTTGGCGCGGCGTCGTTCGCGCCGCAATCCCCTGTTTATGTGACTTGCGACCCCAATAACCAGCGCCTATTCGATAGATTAAATAAATCAAATTATCGAGATAGATAGTTATTGTTAAAGTTTCCTCCAACCGATCCCAAACGGAAACCTGGAGGAAGCCATGCAAACCCCTCACTCGAACACACCCGTAACCAGCGCCCCGGCCCGCGCCCATTCCGGCCTTCGCACCGTGTGTTTCTCGCTGCTGGTCGACCGCGCGCTGTCCGCCTGAAGGACTCGCGCCGCCGTACCGCGGATTTCCCGCATTCAGAACACACACGCAAACAAGAAAGGAATCCAGCATGACCGACCGTACTCTCACCACGGCAGCCGGCGCACCCGTCGTCGATAACCAGAATTCGCTCACCGCAGGTCCGCGCGGCCCCGTGATGCTGCAGGACGTGTGGCTGCTCGAAAAGCTCGCGCACTTCGACCGCGAAGTGATTCCCGAGCGCCGCGTGCACGCGAAGGGCTCGGGTGCGTTCGGCACGCTCAAGGTCACGCACGACATCTCGCGCTACACGAAGGCCAAAGTGTTCGGTGAAGTCGGCAAGGAAACGCCGCTCTTCATCCGCTTTTCGACGGTGGCGGGCGAGCGCGGCGCGGCCGATGCCGAGCGCGACGTGCGCGGCTTCTCGATCAAGTTCTACACGGAAGAGGGCAACTGGGACATCGTCGGCAACAACACGCCGGTGTTCTTCATTCGCGATCCGCTCAAGTTCCCGGACTTCATCCACACGCAAAAGCGCGACCCGCGCACCAACATGCGCAGCAACATGGCGGCGTGGGACTTCTGGTCGCGGCATCCCGAGTCGCTGCATCAGGTGACGATCCTCATGAGCGATCGCGGCATTCCGAAGAACTATCGCCAGCAACACGGTTTTGGCTCGCACACCTTCTCGTTCATCAACGCGAACAACGAGCGCTTCTACGTGAAGTTTCATTTCAAGTCGGCGCAGGGCGTGGAGAATTTCAGCGATGCAGAAGCGGCGCAGGTGATTGCTCAGGATCGCGAATCGGCGCAGCGCGATCTCTTCAACGAGATCGAGAAGGGCAATTTCCCGAAGTGGCATTTCCGCGTTCAGGTGATGCCGGAGGCCGATGCCGCGAAGGTGCCGTACAACCCGTTCGACATCACGAAGGTGTGGCCACACAAGGACTATCCGCTGATCGACGTGGGCACGATCGAGCTGAACCGCAATCCGGAGAATTATTTCGCCGATGTCGAGCAGGCCGCTTTCACGCCCGCGAACGTGGTGCCGGGTATCGGCTTCTCGCCTGATCGCTTGTTGCAGGGACGTTTGTTCTCCTATGGCGACACGCAGCGCTACCGGCTTGGCGTGAACCATCATCAGATTCCGGTGAATGCGCCGCGTTGCCCGTTCCACGCGTTTCATCGCGACGGCGCCATGCGCACCGACGGCAACCTGGGCGGTAACGTGAACTACGAGCCAAGCCGCTTCGGCGACTTCGCGCAGCGTCGCGAGGCCGGTGAGCCGCCGCTCGCCGCGGGTGCGGTCGATCACTACGATCACCGCGAGGACGACGACTACTACAGCCAGCCGGGCGCGCTGTTCCGGCTGTTCGATGCGGGCCAGCGCGAGCGGCTCTTCGCGAACATCGCGCGGCACATCGACGGCGTGCCCGCGGAGATCGTGGAGCGGCAGATCGAACACTTCCGCCGCGCCGACCCGGCGTATGCGCAAGGCGTGATCGACGCGATCGCGAAGCTCGCGAGGTAGCACTGGAGGCGCGGTGTGTTGTCACACCACCGGGACGACCGGCCGCGCCTGAAGCCTCACTAAACGGTAACGCTCAAGGAGCACGATCATGACCCGAACGATGACGATGACCCTCAAGACCATGGGCGCGGACGATGGTGCCGGCACTGCCGCCACGATGGCGCGCACGCGCGCGGACGGTACGCAGATCGTGCGCCGCGTGGTGGGCTTCGCGATTTTTGCGAGCGGCTTCGTGGCGATCGCCACGCAAATCTTCGCTCACCTGGCGGGGCGCTGAACGAGGCAGGCACGCTGACGGAACGCTGCGGGCCAGTAGGGCCGGATGCGCCGGGTTTCCGGCGTTTCCAGGCTACACTGCGCGACAGGATCCCGGATCACAACGAGCACGCGTAATCTCACTGCTACAAAAGGAGTCGTCATGGTGAAAAAAGCAACCGTACAGCACGTGAATATCGGCATCAGCGACAAGGATCGCAAGAAGATCGCCGATGGTCTTTCGCGCCTGCTCGCGGACACCTACACGCTGTATCTGAAGACGCACAACTTCCACTGGAACGTCACGGGCCCGATGTTCAACACGCTGCACCTGATGTTCGAAGGGCAGTACAACGAACTCGCGCTGGCCGTGGATGCGATCGCCGAGCGCATTCGCGCGCTGGGCGTGCATGCGCCGGGCAGCTACAAGGAGTTCGCGAAGCTCTCGTCGATCCCCGAAGCGGACGGTGTGCCGGCCGCCGAAGACATGATCCGCCAACTGGTGGAAGGTCAGGAAGCCGTGGTGCGCACCGCGCGCGCGATTTTCCCGTCGACGGAAGCGGCCAACGACGAGCCGACCGCCGACCTGCTCACGCAACGCATGCAGACGCACGAAAAGACCGCGTGGATGCTGCGCTCGCTGCTGGCTTGATAACCAGCACGATGAAAGTGAAAGGCCCGCCGGATGTCCGGCGGGCCTTTGTTTTTACGTGGACGCGGCGTGCGGCAACGCTGGCGGCGACGGGCCGCCGCCCTGGCCTACCGCCCTGGCCTACAATAGCGGCATCGCTTTTCCCGCCTCGATCATGTTCGCCCGACTCCCGCTTTATTTGCGCCTCGTCCGCATGGACAAGCCGATCGGCAGCCTGCTGCTGCTGTGGCCGACGCTCAACGCGCTGTGGATCGCCTCGGACGGCCATCCGCCGCTTTCGCTGCTGGTCATCTTCACGGTCGGCACCGTGCTGATGCGCTCGGCGGGCTGCGCGATCAACGACTACGCCGACCGCGACTTCGACCGCCACGTGAAGCGCACGGCCGAGCGTCCCATCACCTCGGGCCGCATTCGCGCCTGGGAAGCGGTGGCAATTGCCGCCGGCCTCGCGCTCGTGTCGTTCCTGCTGATCCTGCCGCTCAATGCGCTCACGAAGCAGCTTTCGGTCGTGGCGCTGTTCGTGGCGGCGTCGTATCCGTTCACCAAGCGCTTTTTCGCGATTCCGCAGGCGTACCTGGGCATTGCGTTCGGTTTCGGCATTCCCATGGCGTTCGCCGCCGTGCAGGATCACGTGCCGGCGCTCGCGTGGATCATGCTGGCCGCGAACGTGTTCTGGTCCGTGGCCTACGACACCGAATACGCCATGGTCGATCGCGACGACGACATCAAGATCGGCATTCGCACCTCGGCGCTCACGTTCGGCCGGTTCGACGTGCTCGCCATCATGCTCTGCTATGCAGTCACGCTCGGCATTTACGTGTGGGTGGGCGTGACGCTGGGTTTCGGCTGGCTCTACTGGCTCGGCTGGGCGGCTGCGGTGGGCTGCGCGATTTACCACTACACGCTGATCAAGGACCGCGAGCGCATGCCCTGCTTCGCCGCCTTCCGCCACAACAACTGGTTGGGCGGCGTGCTGTTCGTGGGCATCGCAGCCCATTACGCCGTCGCGGGACTCTAGGGCCGGAGCGGCTTCATCCGAAAGAGCGCCGGGTGCACGACACACCCGGCGCTTTTTTTGTGGATGCTGCGGCCGGCTTACTGCTTGCCGAATTCCTCGCCCATTTCTTTCGCACGCGCATCGGCCGCGAGCGCGCCCTTGACGATGGCGGCCTTCACGCCCGATGCGTCGAACGACGCGAGCGCGGCGGCAGTCGTGCCGCCCTTTGAGGTCACGCGCTCGCGCAACACGGCGGGCGGCTCGTCAGACTGGAGCGCGAGTTGCGCCGCGCCCGCGAACGTGGCGATGGCGAGCGCTCGGCCTTGCTGCTCGTCCATGCCGAGCTGGCGCGCCGCTTCTTCGAGCGCTTCGATGAAATAGAACACGTAGGCCGGCCCGCTGCCCGAGACGCCCGTGACCGCGTCGATTTTCGCTTCGTCGTCGAACCACACCGTTTGGCCGACCGCGCCGAGCACGTCCGAGGCAAGCTGGCGGCCCGCCGCGTCCACGCCGCTGCTCGCGACGAGACCCGTTGCGCCCATGCCGATCAGCGCGGGCGTGTTCGGCATCGTGCGCACGACGCGCGCATGGCCGTTCAGCCAGCGCGACAGGTCGTCGATGCGAATGCCGGCCATGATGCTGATGACGACTTGCTGCGCGCCGAGGTGCGGGGCGATGCCAACGGCCACGGCCTTGGCGATTTGCGGCTTCACGGCGATCAGCACCGCGTCGTACGACGCGAGCGTGGCGTCGGCCGCCGCGCCGGTGCGCACGCCGAACTGTTCGGCGGTGCGCTTGCGGGCTTCCTCGTTCGGATCGATCGCATAGAGGTTGTCGGCGGAAACACCCTTGCGGATCAGGCCGCCGATGAGTGCGGCGGCCATGTTGCCGCCGCCGATGAAGGCAATTTTCATGGTGAGGGAGTGGTTCAGTGAATCAGTGAGAATAGTCGCGCGCGCCGAAAATCGCGGTGCCCACGCGCACGATCGTCGCGCCTTCGAGCACCGCCGCTTCGAGGTCGGCCGACATGCCCATGGAGAGCGTGTCGAGCGCGAGGCCTTCGGCGCGCAGCGAGTCGAAGAGGTCGCGTAGCCGGCGGTGCGGCGCGCGTTGCGCCTCGAGCGAGCTTTCCGGCTCGGGGATCGACATGAGCCCGCGCAGCCGCAGATTGGGCAGGGCGGCGATCTGTCTTGCGACTTGCTGCGCTTCTTGCGGGGTGACGCCGCTCTTGCTGGCCTCGCCGCTCACGTTGACCTGGAGGCAGACGTTGAGCGGCGCCATGCCGGCGGGGCGTTGCGACGAAAGGCGTTCGGCAATCTTCAGCCGATCGACCGAATGCACCCAGTCGAAACGCTCCGCTACGGGCCGCGTCTTGTTCGATTGGAGCGGCCCGATGAAATGCCATTCGATGCTCGCGCGCAGGTCGGCGAGCACCTCGATCTTGTCCACGGATTCCTGCACGTAGTTCTCGCCGAACGCCCGCTGGCCGGCGGCGTGAGCGGCGCGCACGTCCTGCGCGGGAAACGTTTTCGACACCGCGAGCAACGCCACGCCTTGCGGGTCGCGACCGGCGTTGCGGGCGGCGGCCGCGATGCGCTCGCGGACAGCTTCGAGATTATGGGAGAGATCGGTCATCGGGCGTGAAGGCTGGCGCGCGTTTGGCCTGTTCAGCCCGCGCCGCCTCTGGATCCAAAACGAACAGAACGAGGGCCATTATACGGACTGCGCACTGCGCGAAATACTGGCCGGAAAGCCTATACCGAATGGATGACTGTTGGTGCGGCGCGCGCTTCGTTACGCTGATTCCGTTCCCGATGGCTCATTTCGTTGCCAGCATATGTTCGACCAGTTCAATCCAGTGCGTGACCGGAATCGCCGTGCCGCTTTGCAGGTGCGTGATGCAGCCTATGTTGGCGGAAACGATCAATTGCGGCTCCAGCGCCTGCAGCCGGTCCACCTTCTGGTTGCGCAGCGTGTAGGAAAGGCGCGGCTGCATGATCGAATAGGTGCCCGCGGAGCCGCAGCAAAGATGGCTGTCGGCGGGCAGCCGCACGTCGAGTCCGAGCGCGGTGAGCAGCTTTTCCACGCCGCCGCGCAACTGCTGGCCATGCTGCAGCGTGCAGGGCGGGTGCCAGGCCACGGTCTTGATGCTGCGCCGTCTCGTTGCGGCCACGAGCTGTTCCTCGTACGCAGGCAGCAGTTCCGAAAGATCGCGCGTGAGTTCGACCACGCGGCGCGCTTTCTCCGCATAGGCCGGATCGTCGCGCAGCAGGTGGGCGTACTCCTTCACCGTCGCGCCGCAGCCCGAGGCGTTCATCACGATCGCTTCCACGCCTTGCTCTATGTGCGGCCACCAGGCGTCGATGTTCGCGCGCACGTCGCCGAGTGCGTCGTCGACGTAGCCCAAATGCAGGCGGATCGCGCCGCAGCAGCCCGATTGCGGCGCGACGATCGTTTCGATGCCCAGCGCGTCCAGCACACGCGCGGTGGCGATGTTGATGTTGGGCATCATCGAGGGCTGCACGCAGCCTTGCAGCATGAGCATCTTGCGCGCGTGCTTCGCAGTGGGCCACGCGAGCGAGCGCTGGCGCACCGGCACCTTGTCGCGCAGGCGCTTGGGCAGGAGCGGGCGCACCTGCTGGCCGAGGCGCATGGCCGGCGTGAAGAGCGCGCGGCGCGGCAGCACGCCCGCGAGCAGGCGACGCATGACGCGTTGGCGCAGCGGGCGCTTCACCATTTGTTCGGCATGCTTGCGTCCCACTTCCACGAGGCGCCCATACTGCACGCCCGAAGGGCAGGTGGTCTCGCAACTGCGGCACGTGAGGCACCGGTCCAGGTGCGTGAGCGTGCTCTTGGTGACCGGCGCGCCTTCCACCATCTGCTTCATGAGATAGATGCGCCCGCGCGGGCCGTCCAGTTCGTCGCCGAGCAACTGATAGGTCGGGCACGTCGCGGTGCAGAAGCCGCAATGCACGCACTTGCGCAGGATCGCGTCGGCTTCGTCGCCGTCCGGGGTGTTGCGTATGAAGTCCGCGAGGTTCGTCTGCATCGCCGCGTGTGGATGTCGTCAGAAGTCGGAATACAGCCGGCCGCGATTGAATATGCGGGCCGGGTCGAAGGCGGCCTTCAGGCCGCGATGGATCTTCATGAGCGGCGCGGGCAGGGGCGTGAAGACGCCCGCGCTGCGGTCATAGTCGCGCCCCGTGCGGAACATCGTGGCGTGGCCGCCGGCCTGCTTTGCGCTGATGCGCACCGTTTGCGCGTCGGTTTCCGTGATCCACCAGCGTTGCGCGCCGCCCCATTCCATGAGTTGCGCGCCCGGCAGTTGCAGGGGCTCGGCGATCGAGGGCAGCGCGAGGCGCCAGAGCGCCGCGTTGGGGGCAATCGAGGCGAAAAAGGGATCGGTCTGCTCGCGCAGGCCGGCCCAGAAACGTTCGGCCTCCACCGCGTCCACCACTTCGCCGCCCAGGCTCGCGCGCGCGGTTTTCACGGCCGCTTCCGCACCGGCAAGGCGTACCGCGAGTGTGCCGTTGCGCCAGGCGCTTGCCGTCATGGGCAGCGGGCGGCCGCCCCACTCGTTGAGCTTGCGCACGGCGTCGGTGCCGTTCATGTCGAACTTGAGCGTGGTTTCCGCTTGCGGCACCGGCAGCACCTTCACCGAAAGCTCCACCAGCAGGCCGAGCGTGCCGAGCGACCCCGCCATGAGCCGGGATACATCGTAGCCCGCCACGTTTTTCACGACCTGGCCGCCGAAGTGCAGCACCTCGCCGTGGCCGTTCATGAGCACCGCGCCCAGCACGAAGTCGCGCGGCGCGCCCGCGCTCGCGCGCCGCGGCCCGGCAATGCCTGCCGCAATGCAACCGCCGAGCGTTGCCTGTGCGCCGAAGTGCGGCGGCTCGAACGCGAGCATCTGGCCGTGGGCCGCAAGCGCCGTTTCGATTTCCACGAGCGGTGTGCCGGCGCGTGCGGTGATCACCAGTTCAGCCGGGTCGTACGCGATGATGCCGCGGTGCGCGCGCGTGTCGAGAATCTCGCCTTCGAGCGTCTGGCCGTACCAGTCCTTGGTGCCCCCGCCGCGAATGCGCAGCGCTCGCCCATCGGCGCTCGCCGCCCTTATGCGTTCGGACCAGTCCGAGACGATGTCGTCCTCTTCCATGTCGTGATGGTCGCGCTCGTTCGTTATATGGTTCGTTCGATTGTACTGAGCGAACCTTTCCTGACAACCCGGAGCGGACCCTCATGCGGGTCACGCGAAACGCATAAGCGGCGCGGCGCGTTGCGCGCGTTTGTCCGTCTGCCAGTACGTCTGTCAGAAGCGGGGCAACTCAGGATGCGGCAGCAGATTTCCCCGCACGTGCATGCGCCCGTACTCGGCGCAGCGCGCTCGCGTGGGGATGCCCTTGTCGGGATTGAGCAGCCGCGCGGGGTCGAACGCGTGTTTCACGGCATGAAACGCGTCGCGCTCCTGCGGCGAGAACTGCACGCACATCGAGTTGATCTTCTCGATGCCCACGCCGTGCTCCCCCGTCACCGTGCCGCCCAGTTCGACGCAGGTTTCGAGAATGTCCGAGCCGAAAGCCTCTGCGCGGTGCCATTCGTCGAGATCGTTGCCGTTGAAGAGAATGAGCGGGTGCATGTTGCCGTCGCCGGCATGGAATACGTTGATGCAACGCAGCCCATACTGCTTTTCCATTTCGTGGATGCGCGCGAGCAGCGGCCCGATCGCGCGGCGCGGCACGGTGCCGTCCATGCAGTAATAGTCGGGCGAGATGCGGCCCGCCGCCGGAAACGCGTTCTTGCGGCCCGACCAGAAGCGCAGGCGCTCTTCTTCCGTGCGCGAGATCTGGATGCGCGTGGCGCCATGCTCGCGCAGCACCGTGGTCGTGCGCGCGATTTCGTCGGCGACTTCCTCGGGCGTGCCGTCGGCTTCGCACAGCAGGATCGCGGCGGCGTCGAGGTCGTAGCCGGCGTTCACGAACTCCTCCACGGCGCGCGTGGCCGGCTTGTCCATCATTTCGAGGCCCGCCGGAATGATGCCCGAGGCGATGATGCCCGCCACGGCGTCGCCGCCTTTCACGACGTCGTCGAAGCTCGCCATGATGACCTGCGCCGTTTGCGGGCGCGGAATCAGCTTGACGGTCACTTCGGTCACGATGGCGAACATGCCCTCGCTGCCGATCATCACCGCGAGCAGATCGAGGCCCGGCGCATCGGGCGCGAGCGAGCCGAATTCGACGATCTCGCCGTCCATCGTCACGGCGCGCACGCGCAGCACGTTGTGCACGGTGAGGCCGTACTTGAGGCAATGCACGCCGCCCGAATTCTCCGAAACGTTGCCGCCTATCGTGCAGGCGATCTGCGAGGAGGGATCTGGCGCGTAGTAAAGGCCGAACGGCGCCGCCGCTTCGGAAACGGACAGATTGCGCACGCCGGGTTGCACGGTGGCCGTGCGCGCGTACGGATCGACTTCGAGAATGCGCTTGAAGCGCGCGAGCGAAAGCACGATGCCGTGCCGGATCGGCATGGCGCCGCCCGAGAGGCCGGTGCCCGCGCCGCGCGGCACGACCGGCACATCCAGGCGCCGGCAGATCTGCACGATGCGTTGTACCTGCGACTCGGTTTCCGGCAGTGCCACCGCGAGCGGCAGCCGCCGGTAGGCGGCGAGGCCGTCGCATTCGTAGGGAACGGTATCTTCCTCGCGATGCAGCAGGCAATGCGCCGGCAACACGGCCATCAACGCCTGGACCACCTCGCGCTGGCGTTGCGCGAGCGCTTGCGGGCTCAGCTCGGGCAAGTTCGCCTCTGGTGCGTTCATGTCTCCTCCCGTGTGTTGCGCTTATCGACGCGCGTTTGCGCTTGCCGGTTACGCCGCCCAGGTGAAAATCTTGCCCGGATTCATCAGGTTGTGCGGGTCCAGGGCATGCTTGATCGCGCGCATCGTGTCGACGGTGTCCGCGCCGTGCTCCTCCACGAGAAAACCCATCTTGTGCAGGCCCACGCCGTGCTCGCCGGTGCAGGTGCCGTCCATCGCAATCGCGCGCTGCACGATGCGGTGATTCAAGCGCTCGGCTTCCTCGATTTCCTCGGGCTTGTCCGGGTCGATCAGGATCGCCACGTGGAAGTTGCCGTCGCCCACGTGGCCGACGATCGGGCAGGGCAGCGGCGAGGCCTTGAGATCGGTTTCCGTCTCGATCACGCATTCGGCGAGGCGCGAGATCGGCACGCACACGTCGGTCGTCACGGCGCGGCAGCCCGGCTTGAGCTGCAGCATCGCGAAGTAGGCGTTATGGCGCGCGTTCCACAGGCGGCTGCGGTCCTCGGGGCGCGTGGCCCACTCGAAGCCTTCGCCGCCGTGCTGCGCCGCAAGCTCCTGCACGAGTTGCGCCTGTTCCGCGACGCCTGCCTCGGTGCCGTGAAATTCGAAGAAGAGCGTGTGCTTCTCGCGCAGCGTGAGGTTCGAATGCTTGTTGATCGCGCGCACCGCGAGCGAGTCGATGAATTCCACGCGCGCGATCGGCACGCCAATCTGGATCGTTTCGATCACGGTGCGCACGGCCTCGGCCATCGAAGGGAACGCGCACACCGCCGCCGAGACCGCCTCGGGTTGCGGGTAGAGCCGTACCGTAATTTCGCTGATCACACCCAGCGTGCCTTCCGAGCCCACGAAAAGGCGCGTGAGGTCGTAGCCTGCCGACGACTTGCGCGCGCGCGTGCCGGTCTTGACCACGCGGCCGTCCGCGAGCACGGCGGTCAAGCCGAGCACGTTCTCGCGCATCGTGCCGTAGCGCACGGCGTTGGTGCCCGAGGCGCGCGTCGCCGTCATGCCGCCGATGCTCGCGTCGGCGCCCGGATCGATCGGGAAGAACAGGCCCGTGTCGCGCAGCGCCTCGTTAAGCTGCTTGCGCGAGATGCCCGGCTCGACGGTCACGGTGAGATCTTCGGCGTTGATCGAGAGCACGCGGTTCATCTGCGAGAGGTCGATCGACACTCCGCCTTGCACGGCCAGCAAATGACCTTCGAGCGACGAGCCGTTGCCGTAGGGAATGATCGGCACGCCGTGGCGGCCGCACAGCTTGACGATGGTCTGGATGTCCTCGGTGCTCCGCGCGAATACCACGGCGTCGGGCAGTTGCGGATCGAACGGCGATTCGTCGCGGCCGTGGTGGGCGCGCACGGCTTCGGAGGTGGAGACGCGTTCGCCGAACGCGCTGCGCAGTTGTTCGAGGAGTTCGGCGGGGAACGGGCGGCGTGCGAGGGCCGGCGGCGCGGGGTGATTCACGCGGGTGTCTCCTTCGTATGGATATGACTGCTGGTCAGACCATTTTACGCCGAACGTCCGGAGCGCAAAGCGGCGCTCCGCATGCTGCGCTGCACGAAACCTATAATGGCCGCCGGGTGTGAGCGCGGTGGGACGCCTTATCGGCCGCCGGGCGCCCAAGACGCGCAACCAGCGCCAATTTTCAGCTTCGGAGAGCACGAAATGGGCAATCGCCTGAGCAAGATCGCAACGCGCACCGGCGACGACGGTTCGACCGGACTCGGCGACGGCAGCCGCGTGCGCAAGGACGACGCGCGCATCGCGGCGATTGGCGACGTCGACGAACTGAATTCGCAGATCGGCGTCCTGCTGTGCGAGACGCTGCCCGACGACGTACGCGGTTTGCTCGTCGCCATCCAGCACGACCTGTTCGATCTGGGCGGCGAGCTATGCATGCCGGGCCACACGCTCATCACGGACGAACACCTCGCGCGGCTCGATGCCGGTCTCGCGCATTACAACGGCACGCTGCCGCCGCTCAAGGAATTCATTCTTCCAGGCGGCTCGCGGGCGGCTGCGCTCGCGCATGTTTGCCGCACCGTCTGCCGGCGCGCCGAGCGCGCGGTCGTCGCGCTCGGCGCCGCGCCGAACTCGGGGCCTCCGCTCGCCGATACGCCGCGCCGCTACGTCAACCGGCTCTCCGATCTGCTGTTCGTGCTCGCACGCGTGCTCAATCGGGCTGCGGGCGGCAGCGACGTGTTATGGCGGCACGATCGCGGGGCGAGCAAGGACGAGCGCGCCTAAAGCATAAAAGGGCGCCAATACGTCCATTTCCCGCACCGCAAAACGCGCGCAGAGCCATACCGGAAGGCCGGCCGCCGCGGGCCACCCTCTTACCGCCATCTGAAAATTGCTGGGGTGCGACAAAATGCCTGGGTTGGCCTGTCGCATTAAAGATGTATCGTTTATACATCTTTAAAAGGAGAAGCCGCGAATGACTGCGCTCACCGCCGACCAGATGGCCCGCGTGAAGGCTACTGCGCCCGTTTTCGCCGAGCACGGCGCCACGATCACCAGGCATTTTTACAAGCGGATGTTTGCCGCGCACCCCGAACTTAAGAACATCTTCAATCAGACGCATCAGCAAAGCGGCAGCCAGCCCGAAACGCTCGCGCGGGCGGTCTACGCCTACGCGGCGAACATCGACAACCTGGGCGCGCTCGGCGGCGCGGTCACGCACATCGCGCACAAGCACGCGAGTCTGAATATCCGTCCGGAGCACTACCCGATCGTGGGGCGCCATCTGCTCGGCGCGGTCGTGGACGTGCTCGGCGACGCCGTGGACCAGCCCACGCTCGACGCCTGGGCCGTGGCATACGAGCAACTGGCGAACATCATGATCGGCACCGAGGCGAAGCTTTACGAGGGCGCGTCGTGGAGCGGCTTCCGCCCGTTCAAGGTATTGCGCAAGCAAGTTGAAAGCGACGAGATCACCTCGTTCTATCTCGCGCCGGCCGACGGCGCATCCGCGGGCGGCTTCGAGCCGGGCCAGTACGTGAGCGTGACGCGCTTCGTCGACAAGCTTGGCGTGGACCAGCCGCGCCAGTACAGTCTCTCGGACGCGCCCCACGGCAAGTGGCTGCGCATCTCGGTGAAGCGGGAAGCGGGGCGCGGCGAAGCGCAGCCGGGTCACGTGTCGAACATCATGCATGACGGCGTGGAAGAGGGCGCCGTGGTGCACGTGAGCGCGCCGATGGGCGAATTCACGCTCGATCGCAAGAAGACGACGCCGGTCGTGCTGATGAGCGGCGGCGTGGGCATCACGCCGATGAAGTCGATGCTCTCCACGCTGATCGCCGAGCGCAGCCAGCGTGAGGTGACGTTCGTGCACGCCTGCCGTAACGCGAAGGTGCATGCATTCCGCGACTTTCTGCGTAACGCCGTTTCCGGGTATCCGAACGTCAGGCGTGCGGTGTTCTACGAGGAAGTGGGCGCAAACGATCGCCACGGCGTGGACTACGACTTCGAAGGGCGCATCGACCTCGGCCGAATCGAAGCGGACGTACTGCTGCCCGACGCCGACTACTATCTGTGCGGCCCCGTGGCGTTCATGCGCGAACAACGCGACGCGCTACTCGCCCGCGGTGTCGATGCCTCGCGCATTCACACGGAGATTTTCGGCTCCGGCATGCTGTAACGAAACACATTAAAACGCCTGGCAGACCGAAGTAAAAAAACGCCGCGCGAAAAGTGCGGCGTCTCGCTTAGGGGAGCGGTAAATCATGTATCGATTTGCAACGCGATCGGCGAGCGCAGTCATTCTGTCGAAGGCCGCCGGTTCACGGCGCGATACCCCGACGGCGAAATCGAGAGTCTGCGCCGGAAGATTCGTGCGAGACGCTCGCCGCGCGGCACGCCGCAGCGTTGCGCGATCTCGTCGATGGGTAGATTGGTTTGCGCGAGCAACAGGCAACTGGCGTCGAGCCGGGTACGCAACAGGTATTCGGAGGGCGTGAGGCCCGTTTGCGTCTTGAAGTGGCGCAGGAAGTTGCGCATGCTCATTTGCGCGACGCGCGCCGCGTCGGCGACCGAGATCGGCTGATGGTAGTTCTCGCGCAGCCAGTGCGCGGCCGAGTTGATCTTGCCGTTCGCGCTGTCCGCCTCGCCGTCGTCGAGCATCGGGCCGAGCCGCTCCCAGGAGCCCGGCATGGAGTCCTCCGAAACGCGCTGTGCAAGCGCCACGCCGTGATTGCGCTTGACGACCTTGAGCGCGGCGACGAGCGCCTCGGAGGGCGTCACCACGGATGCGCCTGCGTTGCGCGCCTCCAGCGCGCGGCGCAGCCGCTGCGCCGAGCTTGCCGTATTGCCGCCGCCCGTGCGCAGGAAGGGCACATCGGCGGCGGCGAGCACGGCGCGTCCTTCGCCGAGCGCGCGGATGATGCGCACCTTCGGGGCGAGCGTTTGCAGCCGCGTGATGAGCCGCGCATTGTCGCGCGCCTGGATCGCACCGGGGCCGCCGGCGATGAACAATGTGTCGAAGCCGCTGCGCAGCGGGCCATGCAGACTCTCGGACCAGATCCGCAGGCCGCAGCCGCTGGCCACGTTGCCGCCAGGCTCGGACAGCATGACGATCGAATAGGCGGGAAGTGTGTCGGCGCAGGCGTCGTTGGCGAGACGAAACACGTCGGCGAGCAAGGTCACGTCCCCGAGCGGGAAGCCCTCGAAAACCAGGATGCCTATGCGTTTGGCCACGTGTCCGATCTTCAAGTGAGCGCCGCGCGGCTGGAAAGCGGCTTGCCGGCAGACCACCCTGTCGATGTACATGGCCGGTTCCTCGCGCAGAAAGGATTCGCAGGAGTACGTTGCGCTTTTGCGCCGCGCGCCCTGATCCGGCTGTGTGGGGCTGTTACATGCGGTCACATCACGCTCTCGGGATTCATGATAGGCGCGTGAGCCCCTGGCGCACGGCACAGTCTGAAAATGCCGAGAAGTTGGCAGAATGGCTCGGTATGGACTGTAGATTGGGGCGGCCCCGAAGCAAACCCGGAAGCGAGCCACGAAGCGAGCCCCGCGCAAGCGTCGCGGGGCGCGAAAAAGCGAACGCGCAAGTGTGCCGCACTGGCGCGCTTTCAGCGAAAGTACTGTTTCGTGTTCTTGTGAACGTCGTCGCGCGTGAGTAGCTCCTCGGGCCAGAGCCACGCGTACTGGCTATGCTGGTCGAAGCGCCCCACAGGCGCCGCGCTGTCCAGCATGAACGCATAGGCGAGCACGACGTAGTGCGTGCCGATACCGTTTTCCGCCGCGAAGTTGTCGGGATAGTGATGCTCGTACACGCCGACGAAGCGGGCCGCGGAGCGCTGCATGCTCGCAATGCCTAGCTCGGTTTCGACGACGCGGGTGAAGGCGGCGTCGAGCCGTTCGTCCTTGCGAATGCGTCCGCCCGGAACGAACCAGGTGCCGCGCGCGGGGCGGTTGCGCCGCTGGCCTACGAGCACGCGGCCGTCGGCATCGGCGACGATCAGGTCGATCGCGACGAGCGGTGCGAGCCGCACCACCTCCAGGAATTCTGTCGGTGAGAGCATGGACGAGCGTATCCGCGGGGTGTCGGTCGTGTCGATTAGATGGTCCGATGCGCAGCCGCTGCGCATACGGCGCGTGCGGGGCACGCGTCGCGTTCTACAGCAGTCTAGGCGGCCCGATATCGCGTTGCACTGTCCGCAGCCGCCTAAGTCTCGCTATCGTGGGCCAAGATGCAGGCACAGGCCCATGCGCGCTCAAGGCTTGGGCGCGACATAACCCGCGGGCGTGATGGCGTTCGATCGGGCGACATCGGCGTTGTCCGACACTACATATATGGGCGATTCGGTCAGGCGTAGCGGCAGCAGGCCGTCGTTGTAGGTCATCGAGGTCGGGTTGCCCATCATGTCGAACACGCTCACCTGGCCCGAGCGCCCGCGCGCGTCAACCTGAAGCGTGTAGTTCGTGGCGCGCGTTGCGTCGAAGCCCGTCTTTGCGCTCCAGCGCGCGTTGTCGTGGCTCCACAACGCCGTGACGACCTTGCCGCCGCCGCCCGGGCGCGCGAACGCGTAAGCGTAGACGCCCGCGGGCGTGCCTCGCAGCGGCCCGAGCGTATACGTACCGTCGATCAGGCGCGTCATGGCCGCGACCGCGAGCGCGGCGGGCTTCGGGCTGATGTTCGACGCACCGTACATGCCCTTCGGATGCTCGAGTTCGAAAAACACGCCGTAGCCGGCCGCGGTCTCCGGCATGTCCGCGCCATAGAAGACGAACGTGGTGTCCGCGCCTTCGCCCAGCAGGATCAGATGCGCGCGCGCCACCACCGCGCCCTGCGCGTAGAGCGTTTGCGCATCGGGATAATTGGCCGCGTAGTTCGTACCGATGTCGTAACTAATACCCGTTTCGGTCACGAAGAGCGGGGCGCCGGGCTTGAGCATGTCGCGCATCGTCGCGCGCAGCTCGCGCATGGCTTCGGGCAGCGAAAGCGTGCCTTTCTCGGGCGCGCCGTAAAGACGCTCGGGCGGATGCGAAGGGCTCGTGCCGAAATCGTAATAGCCGTGGATCGTCACGCCATCCAGATATTTAGCAATGCCGAGCGGTGCGAACTTCTTGAGCCATTCCGTATTGCCCTGCACGCCTGCATAGGTCGGACCCATCACGATGGCCGAGGGGTCGGTGGAGTGTATACCTTCGTAGACGGTCTTGTAGAGATCGACGAAATGCGCGTCCGTGTCTTTCCATGGCAGCCCTCCGTCCTTGTCGGGCTCCCACGTGACCTGATAGTAGTTATGCGCCTGGCGCGGGAAAACACGCGCGCGGATGCGTGCGGACTCCGCGCCTACGCGCGACATGTACTCGCGCAACTGCGGCAACGAAGAAGGCAGATAGCTGTGGGTCTCCTGGTTGCCCGGACTCGCCCACGCGGGAAACCCGTCCACCGTGATCAACCGCATGATGTCGCCGGGCTTGAACTGCAGATCGAGCTGGGAGGTGGCCGCATTGAACGTATTGGGATCCTTCGGCTCCATGACGTACCAGCCGCGCTTGTCGTTGGCCCACGCAAGGCCGAGGTCCGTATAGAGCGGACGCAAGCCGTCGCCGCCGCAGCAGTGCTGGCCGGGCGCGATATATGCTGAGCCTTGCCCTCCGAAGCGGTGGAGGTCCTGGCGTGCAAAGGTGGGAGCGGGGAGTGCCGCGCCCACATCGGGCAGCACGCCGAACGTGGTGATGCCGGCCGGCCGGGTGCCGCGCTGGGGCAAACCCGCAGAGGGCTGCGAAGCCAGCGACGCGGAAAACGCGAAATAACCCGCCTGCGGCAGCGCGCAGGTCAGCGACGTGACGCGCGGGCCGGCTGCCACCGCGAAGTTGCCGCTAGCCTGCGGGCGGCTCCAGGTATCCGTGATCTGCCAGTTCACCTTGTCGTCACGCGTTGCGCGCGTACTCACGTCGATGCGCACGCTCTTGCCGCGCGGAAAAAGCCGCGTACCATCGCTGCCGGGCGTGTCGGCCGTGATGGGATCGTCGCTGGCGTCCGTCGCCGCGCGGCTGCCGGCGCTCCTGCAAACGGGCGCGTCGGCGGCGCGGCAACTCACTGCCGTCAGAAGAATGCCGAACGTGCCGAGCGCGAGCGTTGCAGCCTGCACCCATGAAAAGGCGCGCGAGCGGCGCGCGCCAGGAGGAGTCGCGAATGTGGATGCAAGGGCTAGGCGCAATGTCATTGGCAGGTTCCTCACAGCATGAAAGGGTAAGCCTAGTTGTTCGAGCCAGTCATTTGACGCCAGCGTCCAGGCTTTTCGCGCAATTTTCCCTGGAAGCCTCGTTAGAGTGTTGTGCAGTGCTCGCGGAGTCCAATCATATAAAGCGGCTTTTTGAGAATTTTTTTATTGTGCGGCGCAAACAGGAATTAACAGGTTTAAAATGCGTTGCGCACGTTTGAAATCCACGTGCAACGCGACTTAAACATCATTTAATCAGACGAATAGCGTCGCAGTCTTTTATTACCCGTTTCACTTCCATCCAATGCGTGCGCATCGATCGGAAGGCATCGAATGATTTTGTCGTAACAAAGGCGAAAATACCGGCGCGTCGCGCTTATCCGGCACTTTTGCCCAATTCGATGTAATCGAACTAATTGCCTTTCACGCAGTTTGCTCGCAGTTTGCTTTTGGCCATTCGACCTCGGCGCACGGACTTCTAAACGGTCCTCGACCGGACTAAATGCGCCAATGTCTCGCCAGTTTCGGTCAGTCGTCGTTTCGGGAATTTTTCTCCGCATATGATGCACTGCACACGGAACGCTATCGAAATGCTATTACCGCGACTTTTCGCTTGGGACGGGGGATTGTTTAGGGGAAAAGCATGGCGTACGCAAGTCTGGATTTACCGTCGTTCAGTCGCCCGCATCTCGTGACCGCGGGCATCAGTCGAGAGGTGCGTCATATCGCAATTCTGCTGTTCGATGGTTGTTCGCTCCTCGGCGCCGGTATTGTGGCTGAAGTGTTTCATGTGGCGAATGAACTCTCGACAGACACCGCTCGCAGTTCACCATACGATGTCAGCATTCTTTCGGCCGATGGCGGCAACGTAACGTGTTCGTCGTCGGTACGGGTCTGGACGGATGGACTCGATGCACGCCACTACGTCGGTTTCGACGCTTTGTTCGTGGCGGGCGGAAAGGGCGCGTTCGCGGCGGCCAACGACGAGCGTCTCGTCGCGTGGCTGCGTCGCGTGCATGCGAACACCGGCACCATTCGTCCGATTGGTGAAGGCCGTTCGCTGCTCGAGGCGGCGAGCCTGTGCGGCCAGCGCACGCAGCACGAGTTCGGCTCGTATGCGATGCAAACGGGACGCGAGGACGCGGGCGGCGACGCCGGCGACCGGCTCGAGTCGATGAAGAGTGCGCTCACGCTCGTCAAGCGAGACCTGGGCGTGGACGTTGCGCGCGCAGTGACCGAGCGGCTCATGCCGGACTCGGGCGGCAATCTGTTGCCGTTTCTCGGCGATGCGCTTGGCAGCGCTCCCGCTGACAAGGTGCGTGCCGCGGCGCGTTGGCTGCAGGAAAACTGTCAGCGCGCCATATCGATAGCGGACGCTGCGCAGGTCGCCGCGATGAGCGAGCGAAATTTCCTGCGCCGCTTCAAGCTGGAGATGGGCATCACGCCATCGGACTACCTGTTGCATGCACGTCTGGCCATTACCTGCAGCCTGCTCACCGATTCGGAATTGCCGGTCGACAAGATCGCGCGCCGCACCGGCATGGGCAATGGCGACCGCCTCGCCAAGATCTTTCGCAAACGCATGATGATTTCGCCTACCGAATATCGCGAGCAGAGCCGTCGCGAGGCCGGGGTAGAGGCACTGTAACCGCGGACGCTGTCACGCCGCGGTAATAACGATCGCACATCGCCGTTAAGGGTTGCTCATGGGTCGCTCGTCGCGAGTCGAGGCGATCCCGCCCGATATGCAGGAGTCCGAACATGAATGAAAGATCACCGATTCAGGAGGGCCAGAGCCAGGCCCGGGTCGAAGCCGCGGCGTGCACGCGTATCGTGCCGCTCGTACTCGCGGGCGGGTCCGGCACGCGGTTGTGGCCCGTGTCGCGCGAACATTTCCCCAAGCAGCTAATCGGCGTGGTGGGCAGCGATACGCTGTTGCAGGCAACCGTGCATCGCCTCGACGGCTTCTCGTCGGAATGGGAGGTCGCGAGTTCGCCAATCGTCGTATGTGGCGAAGAACACCGCTTCGTGATAGTGGACCAGTTGCGCGCGTGCGGCATGGACGCGCGGCTCGTGGTCGAACCCGCGCGCCGCGACACGGCGCCGGCGCTCACGCTCGGCGCGGCGCTCGCGTGCGCAAACGGCGACGACGCGATTCTGATCGTCATGCCTTCGGACCATGCGATCGCCGACACGGTTGCGTTGCAGCGCGCGCTCGAATGCGCCGCGCGCCATGCGCAGCGCGGCGCGATCGTCACGCTGGGCGTGCCGCCGCGTTCGCCCGAAACGGGGTTTGGCTACATCCGCGTAGGCGAGGCGATTGCCGACGGCGCGCACCGTATCGACGGATTCGTCGAAAAGCCCGCGCCCGAACTCGCCACGCAATACATCGCGCAGGGCGGCTACTGGTGGAATAGCGGCATCTTCGTGATGCGCGCGAGCGTCTGGCTCGACTCGCTGCGCGCGCTGCAGCCCGACATGCATGCCGCGTGTCTTGCCGCGTTCGTCGACGGCCAGCAAGACGGCGCGGTGTTCCGTCCGGACACCGAAGCATTCAAGCGCGCACCGTCCGACTCGATCGATTACGCGGTGATGGAGCGGCTATCGGCGAGCAACGGCTGGACGCCCGAGGGCGTGGTGGTCGCGCTCGACGCGGGCTGGTCCGATCTCGGCTCGTGGGACGCCGTGTGGGCCGCGATGGAAAAAGACGAGGACGGCAACGTGGGACGCGGGCGCGTGCTGTTCGAGGGCGCCGTGGCAACCTACGCGCATTCCGATGGCCGGCTCGTCGCGTGCGTCGGCACGTCGAACCTCGTGGTGGTCGAAACGGCGGACGCCGTGCTCGTCGCGGACCGCTCGAAGGTGCAGGACGTGAAGGGGCTCGTGGCGCGCATCAAGGCCGCGCACGCGCCCGAGGCGGATTCGCATCGCAAGGTGCAACGTCCGTGGGGCTTCTACGATTCCATCGATTCCGGCGAGCGCTTCCAGGTCAAGCGCATTGTCGTCACGCCGGGCGCGCGGCTTTCGCTGCAACTGCATCATCATCGCGCCGAGCACTGGACGGTCGTGCGCGGCACCGCGCTCGTCACACGTGGTGAGGAATCCTTTCTTCTGACGGAAAACGAATCCACTTACATACCGCTCGGCGTGCGTCACCGGCTCGAAAATCCGGGCAAGGTGCCGCTCGAAATCATCGAGGTGCAGTCGGGAGCGTACCTGGGAGAGGACGACATCGTCCGTCTCGACGATACGTACGGTCGCTGCGGTTGAAGGCAGCGGCACGGTCTGCAGGGAGAAGAAAAAGGAGAAAGCATGCGCGAGCTGCAAAATCTGATGGCGAGAGTGCTCGACGTATCGGCCGTGATGATCGGCGCGAGCGTGGCTTCGGAGATTCGCTTCGACGATATCTCGCCGCGCGGCGTGAACGAATCATTCGTGCTGCTCGCCGCGGCGTTCGCGCTCGTGATCTTCCCGGCGTTCGAGCTTTATCAGTCGTGGCGCGGCCGCTCGAAGGCGTTGCTGGCGGGCCAGGTGTCGCTTGCCTGGCTCGTCGTGCAGGGCTGCGCGCTGATCTCGATGTATTCAACGATGCATCATGTCGATGCTGTTTCGCGCCTGTGGTTTGCTTACTGGACGGCGCTTGCGGGCGGCTTGCTCATTACGTGGCGCTTTCTCGCGCACGGCGTGCTATCGCACATGCGGCGCGCGGGCATGAATCTTCATCAGGTCGCCATTGCCGGATCTGCTTCGCAGTGCGATGAAATTGTGCGGCGCATCGATGCGGAGCCGGGTTCGGGCTTTCGTGCGAGCGCGCTCTACAACACCATGCCCCAGTCGGCCCGGCCCGCGAGCGAAAAAGTCGCGCCCGTGTGCGAGACGATCGAGGCGTTCGCGCAGTATATCCGCGAGCACGACGTGCACGAATTGTGGCTCGCCCTTTCGCTTGCCGAAGAGCGCACGGTCGTGCGGCTCGTGAGCGAGTTTCGCAATGATCTCGTGAACATCCGCTTCATTCCGGACGTGCGCTCGCTGGCGTTGTTCGACACCAGTACGGTGATCGAGCTGCTCGGCGTGCCCGCGATCAACCTCGTCGCCTCGCCGCTGCCTGCGAGCGCGCAGTTCAAGAAGGCGGTGTTCGACCGCGTGTTCGCGGCGCTTGCGCTCGTGAGTCTCACGCCGATTCTCATCGGCATTGCCATTGCGGTGAAGTTTTCCTCGCCGGGGCCGGTGTTGTTCAAGCAGCGGCGCAAGGGAGCCGACGGCCGCGTATTCACGATCTACAAGTTCCGCACGATGCGCGAGCACAAGGAAGCGCCCGGTACGGTGAGCCAGGCGACGCGCGACGACCCGCGCGTGACGCGCGTGGGCGCGTTCCTGCGCCGCACGAGCCTCGATGAACTGCCGCAGTTCTACAACGTGCTGCGCGGCGAGATGTCGGTGGTGGGGCCTCGCCCGCATGCGCTCGAGCACGACGATCTTTATCAGAGCGTGGTGAAAGGCTATATCCACCGCTATCGCATCAAGCCCGGCATTACCGGCTGGGCGCAGGTCAATGGATTTCGCGGCGAAACCGATCGCCTCGAAAAGATGGAAATGCGCGTCGCGCACGATCTGTATTACCTCGGCCATTGGTCGTTCTGGCTCGATATGCGCATCATCGCGGCCACGATCGTTCATGGGCTCGGGGGCCGTAACGCTTACTAAGGCCTACTAAGGTGTACTGACGGTAATGGGCGCGGCGGCGCATTCGGGCAAGCATCACCAGCGAAGCAACACCAGGTTTCGGGAGAAGCAAGATGGCGATGAATTATGACGGCGCTTACTATGGCGCAGCAGGCGCCGATGAGCGATACCTAGGCGACTACCTGCAAACGATGGTCGCGAACTGGCGCGCTATCGCGATCGTGACGCTCGCCGTCACGCTGCTCGGCGCGGCCTATGCCTTCCTCGCCACGCCGACCTATCGCGCCGACGTGCTGTTCCATCTCGTCGACAAGGGCGATGCCAGCAAGAAGGACAGCAGCCTGCCGCCGCTCACGGGCATGTTCGACGAAAAGTCGACGGCCAACGGCGTGATCGAAATGCTGAAGTCGCGCAACGTGACCGAGGAAACCGTGCGCAAGCTGCACCTCGACATTTCCGCGCGGCCGCGCGAAATGCCCGTGATCGGCGGCATGCTCTCCGGCATCCTGAGTTCGTCGTGGGGGCGGCACCTGCCCGGATTCATGCGTCCTTCCGGCTATGCATGGGGCGGCGGCGACATCACGGTGTCGCGCTTCGATACGCCCGAAGCGATGTACGAGCGCGACTTCACGGTCGTGGCCGGCGACGAGCCCGGCACCTTCACGCTGCGCGACCCGGACGGCATTCCGCTCCTGCAAGGCCGCGTGGGCGAGGACGTGAGCGCCAACACCTCGGTCGGGCCGATCTCGCTGCACGTGGACAGTTTGAGCGGCGAACCCGGCACGCCGTTCCTGCTCACGCGCGCCTCGACGCTCACCACCGTCGAGCGGCTGGAGCGCGCGCTCGAAATCCAGGAAGTCGGGCTGCAGTCGGGCGTGATCCGCGCGAGTCTCGAAGGCCACAACAGCAAGCAGACGGCCGCGATCCTCAACAACGTGGCGCACGAGTTCATCAAGCAGGACATCGCCAGCCGTTCGGCCGAAGCCGAACATATGCTCGCTTTCCTCGACGACCAGTTGCCGCAATTGCGCGCGCAGGTCGATGCAGCCGAACAGAAGTACAACAAGTTCCGTAACGAGCACGGCACCGTCGATCTCGGCGAAGAAAGCCGGCTGCTGCTGCAGCAGGTGAGCGACAACAAGATTCGTCTCGAAGACCTGCGCCAGCAGCGCGCCGAACTCGCGCAGCGTTTCACCGAGCATCACCCGGCCGTGCAGGCGCTCGACGCGCAGATCGGCACGCTGCAAGCCGCGCAATCGCAACTCACGCGCAACGTGGCGCAACTGCCCGATACCGAGCAGTCCGCCGTGCGTCTGTTGCGCGACGTGCACGTGAGCACGGAGCTTTACACGAGCCTGCTGAACAGCGCGCAGCAACTGCGTGTGGCGCGCGCGGGCCAGGTAGGCGACGTGCGCGTGGTCGATTTCGCCGAAGCGCCGGATGACCCCGTGCGTCCGAAGAAGCTGCTCGTGATCGCGCTCGCGATCGGCGCGGGGCTCGTGCTCGGCGTGCTCGTCGCGTTCGTGCGCAAGTCGCTGTACGGCGGCGTGGAGCGCCCGGACGAACTCGAAGCCGCGCTCGGCGTGCCGGTCTTCGCCGTGGTGCCGCGCAGCCCGCAGCAACTGCGGTTGCAGCATCACGTGTCGTCGCGCCGCCGCGGGCTGCATGTGCTCGCGCAGCAGAATCCGCAGGACGTCGCGGTGGAAGGCGTGCGCAGCCTTCGCACCTCGCTTCAGCTCACGCTGAACGACGCGCGCAACAACATCGTGATGCTCACGGGCTCGCGGCCCGACATCGGCAAATCGTTCCTTTCGGTCAACCTGGCGGCCCTGGTTGCGTCGGTGCAAAAGCGCGTGCTGATCGTCGACGGCGACATGCGGCGCGGCGACGTGCATTCGCACTTCGGCATCGCGCACCAGCCGGGCCTCTCGGACGTGCTGCTCGGCGCGGACCTGGAGCGCGCGATCCAGCACGAGGTGCTGCCGGGGCTCGACGTGCTCGCGAAGGGTTCGCTGCACTCGCATCCGTCCGAACTGCTGATGAGTCCGCGCTTCGAGTCGCTGCTCCAGGAACTGGGCGCGAAATACGACCTCGTGATCGTCGACACGCCGCCCGTGCTCGCGGTGACCGACTCGACGGTGATCGGACGCTACGCGGGCACGACGCTGCTGGCGATCCGCCACGGCCGTCACCCGATTTCGGAGCTGGAGGAAACGGTCAAGCGCCTGCGCATCGGCGGCGTGAATCTGCGCGGCGTGCTGCTCACCGATGTGCCGAAGACGGGCGCGTTCATCGGCGGCGGGTATCGCGGCGGGTACTACGGTTACGAAAGCGTTTCAGGGTAAATAGCGGGAAAAAAGCGGCAGGTCCGCGGCCGGCCGGGGGGCCGGCGCGGATAGTGGAACCACCGAATTCCATTTCGCTCACGCGAGGAGAGAACGATGGCGATGGCTCGCAAGGTTGCGTTGATCACCGGTATCACCGGACAGGACGGTTCGTATCTGGCAGAACTGCTATTGAACAAAGGCTACGAGGTGCATGGCATCAAGCGGCGCTCGTCGCTCTTCAACACGGACCGCATCGATCATCTGTATCGCGACGTGCACGATCCGGAACCCGGCATTCAGTTGCATCACGGCGAACTGACCGATTCCACGGCGCTGTTGCGCGTGATCCAGCGCGTTGCACCCGACGAAATCTACAACCTCGCCGCGCAAAGCCATGTGGCGGTGTCGTTCGAGGAACCCGAGTACACCGCGAACGCGGATGGCCTCGGCACGCTGCGAATTCTGGAGGCGATCCGCATTCTCGACCTCACGAAGAAAACGCGCTTTTATCAGGCCTCGACCTCCGAGCTATACGGGCTCGTGCAGGAGGTGCCGCAGCGCGAGACCACGCCGTTCTATCCGCGCAGTCCGTATGCGGTGGCGAAGCTGTTCGCGTACTGGACCACGGTCAATTATCGCGAGGCGCACGGCATGTTCGCGTGCAACGGCATCCTCTTCAATCACGAGTCGCCGCAACGCGGCGAGACGTTCGTCACGCGCAAGATCACGCGCGCCATCGCGCGTATCGCGGTCGGGCTGCAGAAGATGCTGTATCTCGGCAATCTTTCCGCCATGCGCGACTGGGGCCACGCGCGCGATTACGTCGATATGCAGTGGCGCATGCTTCAGCAGGATCAGCCCGAGGACTTCGTGATCGCGACCGGTGTGCAATACAGCGTGCGCGACTTCGTGCGCGCGGCCGCCGAGGAACTGGGCATCACGGTGCGGTTCGAGGGCAGCGGCGTGGACGAAGTCGGCATCGTCGACCGCGTGGAGGCGCGCGACATGCGGCTGGAACCCGGCGACGTGATCGTGCGCGTGGACCCGCGCTACTTCCGTCCGACCGAGGTGGAGACGCTGCTTGGCGACGCCTCGAAGGCTCAGGAGAAGCTGGGCTGGAAGCCGGTCACGACGTTCCAGGAGCTGGTCAAGGAAATGGTGCGGGCCGACTATCAGGTTGCCCGGCGCGACGCGCTCGTCAAACTGGCCGGATTCAAGGCTCTCGAACATCACGAGTGAACGCATGGACAAGAACTCCCGAATCTTCGTGGCCGGCCATCGTGGCATGGTGGGCTCGGCGCTCGTGCGGGCGTTGCAGGCGAAGGGTTACTGGAACCTCGTCATGCGCACTCATGCCGAACTGGATCTCACCGACCAGGCCGCGGTCGACGCCTTTTTCGAAGGCGAAGCCATCGATGCGGTTCTGCTCGCGGCCGCGCGCGTGGGGGGCATTCTGGCGAATTCGACGCAGCCTGCCCAATTCGCCTGGGACAACCTGGCAATCGAGACCAACGTGATCCGCGCGGCGTACAACGCGGGCGTGGAGCGGCTGGTGTTCTTCGGCTCGTCGTGCATTTATCCGCGCGAATGCCCGCAGCCGATCCGCGAAACCTATTTGCTTACCTCGCCGCTCGAACCCACCAACGAGGCCTACGCGATTGCGAAGATCGCGGGCCTCAAGCTGTGCGAAGCCTATAACCGCCAGTACGGCACGCATTTCGTCTCGCTCATGCCGACCAACCTGTACGGCCCGCACGACAACTACGACCTCAACAGCAGCCACGTGCTCCCCGCGCTGATCCGCAAGGCGCACGAGGCGCGCAGCAACGGCCAGCGCACGCTGACCGTCTGGGGTTCGGGCAAGCCGCGCCGCGAGTTCCTGCACGTGGACGATCTCGCCGATGCGACGATCTTCGTGCTGGAGCACGAGACCGGCGACGGCGTCTACAACGTCGGCGTGGGCGAGGACCTGTCGATTCGCGATCTCGCGCAGCGCGTGTGCGACGTGGTGGGATTCGATGGCGAACTGGTATTCGATTCGACCAAGCCCGACGGCACGCCGCGCAAGCTGCTCGACGTCTCGCGCCTGGGCGATCTGGGCTGGCGCGCGCACATTGGCCTCGAAGAGGGGCTCGCCCGCACCTACGACGACTTTCTTCAAACCTGGGCCGCCCCGGCGTACGAGGCGGGCATGCGGGCTTGATGCGGCCTGACGGGGACCGATGGCTGGCAGACAAGGCGTCTGGTTAGGTGGTGGGCGTCGTGCGCGGACCGGATGCACGACGCCCGCTTTTTTTCGCTCGGCGCGCGAGACGATTGAAAGCGGCACAAAAAGCAACTCATAAGCGGCACATAAGCAGTTACGAGTTCGCTCATGAGCCAGCTCAGGGACGGAACCCACGCAATGAGAATCCTGATCTACGGACTGAATTACGCGCCCGAGGTAACGGGCGTCGGCAAATACACGGCCGAAATGGCGGAACTGCTCGTGGCGCACGGCCATGACGTGCGCGTGATCTGCGCGCCGCCTTATTACCCGCAGTGGCGTGTGCACGAGGGCTATCGCGCGGGTCGCTACACACGCGAAACGTTGCGCGGCGTGAGTATCTGGCGCGCGCCGCTGTGGGTGCCCGCGCAGCAGGGCGGCCTCAAACGCATCGTGCATCTGGCGAGCTTCGCACTCTCGTCGCTGCCGCTTCTCGCGCGGCTCGCGGCGTGGCGGCCGCAGGCCGTCATGCTGATCGCGCCGACGCTCTTTTGCGCGCCCGGCGCGCTCATGCTCGCGCGCGCCGCCGGGGCGAAAAGCTGGCTGCATATTCAGGACTTCGAAGTCGATGCGGCGTTCGATCTGGGCTTGCTGAAGGGCGGTCAGGAGTCACGGCTCGGGCGAATGGCCTTTGCCGCCGAACGCTGGATATTACGGCGCTTCGACGTGGTCTCGTCGATTTCGACGCGCATGGTCGAGCGCGCCATCGACAAGGGCGTGGACGCGTCGCGCGCCGTTTGCCTGCCGAACTGGGTCGATACCCGCGCCATCTTTCCGCTGCCGTATCCGAGCGCGTTCCGGCGGCGCCTCGGTATCCCTCAGGACAACACTGTCGTGCTTTACTCGGGAAACATGGGGGCGAAGCAGGGCATCGAAATTCTCGCGGACGTCGCCACGGCGCTCGCCGCGCGCACCGATATCAGCTTCGTGTTTTGCGGCGACGGCGCGGCCAGGCGCGAGTTAGTGGCGCGTTGCGAGCCGCTTTCGAACTGCCATGTGCTGCCGCTGCAGCCCGTGTCCATGCTCAACGAACTATTGAACGTGGCCGATATCCACGTGCTGCCGCAGCGCAACGACGCCGCCGATCTCGTGATGCCCTCGAAGCTCACCGGCATGCTCGCCAGCGGCCGCGCCGTGGTCGCCATGGCGCGGCCCGGCACGAGTCTCTTCGACGTGGTGTCGAACCACGGGATCGTCGTGCCGCCCGAGGATGGTCAGGCGCTCGCTGCGGCAATCGTCGAACTGGCGGGCGACCCTGCGCGGCGCGCCACGCTAGGCCGTGCCGCGCGGCGCTACGCGAAGCGCACGCTGTCGCCGCAAGCGATCTTCGAGGTGCTCGAAGCGAAGCTCGCAGGACTCGCGGATGGGGCGGCCAGGCAGGCGGGCGAATCGCACGTCGAGCCGCAGCCCGCGGCGATGGGCGCGGCTTCGGCGCAACAAGCGGGTAATGGCGGATCGACGTTGCAGGAGGTCGAACAGTCCGACGTGTGATCGACGGCGCCCGGCTTGAACCGCCGGCGCGTCGTTACCACGGTGCGTCACCAGGACATTACCACGGCGACTTGTAGAGATCGGAGTTGGACTGGTCGGGCGAGCCGTACGGGCTGCCGTACGGATTGCCATAGACCTGGGCGGTCGGCGAGGTCTGGCTCGCGCCGTAGTCGTACCCGGCGCTCGAGCGGCGCCCACCCGCGGGCGTGCCAGCCGAACCGCGCGCCACCGCGTTGCCGGCGCGCGACCTGCCGTTCGACCCGATCCTGCTGCCCGCGCCGCCGCTTCTGTCGCTGCGGCCGCCCGAGGCTCTTGCCGCGCTCGCCGCGTAATCCCCCGGTGTCACGACGTGCATGTGCTTTTCGTTCGTGAGCGCGTCCTGAGCGTCGTCCGGCGAAGCGCCATTGCTCTTGTATGGCGTCATGCTATAGGGGCTGCCCGACGACGTGCTCGGGCCCCCGAGCAGCCGCTGTTCGTCGAGTTGCTGACGCTGCGCGGGGCTGGCCGCGGTGTTGCTCCGGCTGCCCGCCGTAACGGACGTGCCGCCGAGGGACGAGCCGCCGGTTGCCGCACCGTAAGGGGCATTCTGTGCAAGCACGGCGCACGGCCACGCCGCGCACGCGGCCTGTAGCGACGCGGCGAACGTATAAAGCGCGAACTGACGACGAGAAAAGACGGACATGGCATGGATCCCGCGCGCCGCGAACGATGCGGCGTCAAGCCTTCATGGTGCCTACGCCGCGTCGCCGCGCCGCGCCAAAACCCCGGCGGTGTCGGCCACGCGCGCGAGCCGAAGCGGAGGCCGCCGGATAATCGAATCGTCGCTTGATGATGGGCAAGGAGCGTTCATGGCGGAAACGGTCGAAGGTCTCGGCACTCTCAAGGGAAACGTCAACGCGAACGTCGGCAATGCTGGCCGCCGGGATGGCATTGGCGCGGCGCCCGCCCAAGCCGCGGCGCCGTCCGCGGGCGAGGGCGAGGGCGCGGAAATCCGCGTGATCGATTTGAGCCGCGCGGGCAAGGGCAACTATGTCGCGCGCCGCGGCAAGCTCGTGCAGGCCGCGTGGTATCTGGTCGAGACGTGCGTGCTCGACAATCGTCTGCTGCCGCTCTCCGCGCTGCGCGTGGGCTTGCTGCGCCTGTTCGGCGCGAAGGTCGGCGAGCGTTGCCGCCTCGTGCACCCCATGCGCGTGAAGGCGCCGTGGAACCTGGAGATGGGCGACAACTGCTGGATCGGCGTGGACGTGTGGATCTACAACCAGGCGCCTATCCGCATCGGTTCGAACGTCTGCATTTCGCAGGGCGCGTTTCTCAGCGCGGGCTCGCACGACATGCGCACGAACATGGATCTGCACGTCGCGCCCATCGTGATCGAGGACGGCGCGTGGATCTCGTCGAAATGCGTGGTGCAGATGGGCGTGACGATCGGGCGCTCGGCGGTCGTCACGCCGCTTTCGGTCGTGCATCGCTCGCTGGACGCGGGCGGCGTGTACGGAGGCAATCCGTGCCGCTTTATCCGCTGGCGTTTCGATGAACGCGCGCCTCAGGAATAAGGCGGCGTCATGCGCATATGGGCAGGCCTGATGGCCTGCCCGTATTCATACGCGAACTCCGTGCGCTAGTACCCGCCGTAACCCACCGCCCGGCCCGCCGCAGCCGCCTGCGTACTCGGCAGGATCAGGTTGATGACGCGGCTCCACTTCACGAGCGCCGAGGCATCCACGAACACGACGTCGTTCGGCTGAAGGTCGAACTCGTCCGCCGTGGCCATGGCTTCCGGCGACGACGCGTCGAGATGGAAGACCGTACGGTGTCCTTCCTTTTGCCCACGCACCACGTACACCTGCGAGGCGTCGCCGGAACCCTGGCTCACGCCGCCCGCGTCGCCCAGTGCATCGTTCAGCGAGAGGTGGCCGTTATCGAACGGAAGCGGCCCCGGGTGCCCGACTTCGCCCAGCACGAACACGCGGCTTTCGTTCGCCGAATACACGCGCACGAGGTCGCCGTTTTGCAGCAGGATCTTGTCCGGATTCACGCCTTTTTTGATCATGTCGGGAATGTTCACCATGATCGTCTTGTCGCCGCGCGTCACGCTAACCCGCGAGCGGTCGCCCGCCGCCGTGAAGCCGCCCGCGCGGTTGATCGCCTCGGGCAGCGACATCGTCATGTCGTTGAGCACCATGAGGCCGGGCGTGCGCACTTCGCCGTCCACATAGACGCGCCGGCTGCGGTACGACTCGATGCGCAGCGTCACCTGCGGCTTGTTCAGGTAGTACGCGAGCTTGCTCGCCACGAGGTTGCGCGCTTCCATTTCGGTGAGCCCGGCCACGTGGATCGGCCCCACGTAGGCCACCTGGATCGCACCTGTCGAGTCGACGGTATAGCCCGACTGCACCTGGCTCGCGCTCTGGTCCTGCTGCCCGTTGCCGCCCGTGCCACCGCCCGTCGGCAGGTTCATCTCGGGGTGATCCCACACGACGATGCTCAGCACGTCGCCGGGCCCGAGCGTGTAGGGCTTGGGCGTGCCGAACAGGGTCTCGACGTTGGAGGGGACCGTCGTCGGTCTCGACGCGGCCTGCTTCGCGACCAGCTCGTTATTGATCTCGACTAGCGCGCCCGGTGGCGGCTGATCCCCGCTGCCGCCCGTGCGCGCGGCATCGGTTGCCGCCTTTGCCTGCGTGACGCTCGATGGCGCCTGCATGCCCGGCGAGAGCCCGCAGCCCGAAATCAGGGCCGCGGCCGCCACAATGGCCGCCATTGCCGACAAGGCCGCCCGTGCGCGGCCGGATGTGAATCTGCGCAAACTGCGCGCGGGCTGAGTCGCGGGTTGCGTTGCAATTGCTGCCATTGCATCCACGCTCTCGCCGCCAGAACAATCAGGTGTGCTGCTCAACATGGTGTTGCCCCCTTACTCACAGGATTCGCACATCGCCACGAAAGTGCAACGCGGGCTCATCGTTCGATTCGTTATGACGCTTCGGCTGCGTTGCTTCGTCACCCCTGCCAATCCTTACCAGTTTCGCTATCCGTTGCCGCTTTTTTCTTCGCATATTCGCGCGTGTTCACGCTTGTTCATGCTTATTCGGTTTGCTCCGCGGGCTCGCCCGGCGCCATGGCGTTCATCGGGCGCCCGGCGCGAAATCGCGCGGCCGCGAGCGACGGATGCTCCTGCAACAAGCCGAGCAGCGAGCGCACCATGCCGTCCATCGCGAAGCGTGCGTCGAACGTGCGCCGCGCCTGCGCGCGCATTGCGTCGCGCGCGCGATCGTCGAGCGCGCGCCACGACGCGAAGTTGCGCTGCGTGCCCGCCACCGTGTCGGGCGCGACGAACCCCGCGCCGTCCTCGTCGATCTCGCGCCACACGCCCACCTTGTCCGAGACGAGCGCAGGCAATCCACAGGCAAGCGCTTCCGCCACGGACACGCCAAAGTTCTCCTGGTGCGACGGCAGCACGAACACGTCGCTAGCAAAAAGCGCGCCCCACTTGAGGTTGCCTTGCAGCATGCCCGGCCAACTGATGCGATGCGCGATACCGTGCGACTGCGCTATTGCCTGCAGCGCGGGCTGCCAGTTGCTCTGGTCGGGGCCCGCCATCAGCAGATGCGCGTCCGGCGTTTCGCGCGCGTGGGCGGCGAACGCGTGAACCAGCACGTCGCAACCCTTCTTGGGATGCATACGGCCGAGAAACAGCACGATGCGCTTGTTGCGCAGATGCGGCGATTCCTGCAGAAAGGCCTCGCGCAACGCGTCCGGGTGATCCTGGGGCGCATTGGTGCCGAACGGCACGACGCGCTCGTTTGCGCGGTACAGCCAGAACGATTCGCGCGCCAGCAGGCGTTCTTCGTCGGTCGTGAAGATCACGGCGGCCGCGTCGCGCAGCACGCGAAAATCGGCCCACGGCCAGTAAGCCCATTTCTTCAGATGCTTGAGCGGATAAGTGGATTTGAACCACGGGTCGAGCATGCCGTGCGTGTACACGTAGTACGGCACCTGGGCGTGGCGCAGCGCGCGCCGCGCGCCAAAGCCGTGGTATTGCCAGAGCCCGTGCACGATCGCCGCGTCGAAGCGTCGCGCGTTCGCGCGCAGCCACGCCACGTAGGCCGGGCAGTATCCGTAGTGGCCGCGGCCCGGGCCCAGGGCGTGCAGCGGGAGCGGAAATTCGCGCACGTAAGGCGCATCGATGGGGTCGAGCGAGGCCACTTCGATCTGATGACCGAGCGCCGTCATCGCGAGACCGCTCTGGCGCACGCCTTCAATCGGGCCGCCCGAACGCGGGTCGACCGTGGACACGAGGTGGAGGATTTTCATCGAGGCTCCGGAGTCGCATAGGTGTTGAGCGGCACCGGCGCCGCCGCGGGCGCCGTGGGTCGGAAGGCCGGCTCGCGCCCATAGGAAGGGTGCAGGCGCTGGCGCTTGCGTTGAAGGTCGATGCGGTAATGAAGCTGCGAATACAGCGAGACGATGAGCCCGAGCGCGAGGCCATACACGAGGCCCGAAAAACGCGTTCCGAGCGGATTGCCGCCAATGGACGCGCCGGGCAGCGCGGCGAGCACGAGCAGCGCCATGCTGAGCGGCATGAGCAACGGGTGGCGCGGCGCAATGCGGCGCCAGCGTCTGAATGCGCGGCCCGCAACGATGAGCGCGACGATCACCGCGACCGGCATGCAGCCGCCAAACACGATGCCTTCGGCGTAGAGCTGGTACACCCAGAAGTTGTGGCCCGCCACCCAGTCGCTGGTGTTGAAGTAATCGTCCTTGCTGAACGTCTGGTTCACGTACTGGTAGTAAAGGGGCGAGTAGCGGTAGAGGTGGCCATACCCCTTGCCGAACAGCACCGATTCCACCGATTCGGTGACCTGATCGTACTGGTCGCGCATTTCCGCAATACGCGTGACGGTGGTCGGGTCACGGTCTGAGTCCGCGTTTTGCGCGGCCGTCACACGCTGCGTCCAGTGTTCCGTGATGGACGGGAAGAGCCACGCCGTCCCCACGCCGAGCGCCACGACGAACGAAAGCGCAATGCCCGTGCGGAAGAACGATTTGATCAGATGACTCAGCGACGGCGACGCGAGCCACGCGGCGAACATGGCGAGCAGAATGGTCGCGATCAGCAGGCTGCGCGTGACGCTCAGCAACTCGACGATCAGCGTGGCGAGGAACACGAGGACCATCGTCATGTTGAAGCGCCGCGCGACGATGAACTGGTGCAGCAACATGGCCTGCAGCGCGAGCATCGTCGGCGAGACAATGCGAAAGCGGATGTCGGCGAGCGGGCCGCCAACGGCCAGCAAGCCGAAGAAGAACGTGAACACGAGACCCAGCACGTTCGCGTAGTAGAGCGCACGCTGCATCTGCATGACGCGAACGGGGTGCCACGGGCGGCACATGGCCCAGTAGCCGAGCGCGAACAGCAGGAACGGCAAAATCACGCGCAGGTACTGGCCAACGGGATTGTGTTGCAGCACTTGCGCGATGAGACTGCCGGCGAGGCTCGCCACGATCGCGGCCGTGATGAACGAGCGCAGGCGGTTCGGACGCGCGAAGCGCGGGCCGATCATCGCCAGAATGAGCGCGCCAGCCAGGGCCGGAATGACGGCCAGCCATTGCGCGCCGTGGCCGAACTGGGAGTCAGGCGCCTTGTAGTCGAAAGCGAGAGGCACGAGGCACACCCAGAGCCATAGAGCAGCATGTTTGTTTCGCATCGGCGTTCCTCCCGGTGCGGTGCATAGGGTTGCGTGCGGCGCAATAACCATGCGTGCCGCACGCGTGGGCTCGACTCAATATAAAACGCCGCAAGCGGCTTGCGTACGCGCGTGGCGGGAAGCGGCAGGGTTGTGGCGGCAGGAAAAATATTCTGCTTCGGCGTGTGGTTTCGCGCACACAACTGGCTGAGAACGGCGGGAACTTGGCGCACGCTGCACGGTGCCAGTGTTCATGATGGGGTCGGCAGGAGCCGGTTTTTCCATCGTCTGCCTTGCGCAAGAATCCGGCACGGACGAAAGCGAGGAAAGGTCATGAAGCTACTACACGGAGTGAGACCGCCGACGAAAGGGCGTTCCGTCGAGCTGGACTTCGTGCGTGGCATTGCGATCTTCGTCGTGATGGGCTTTCACTTCCACACCGTGCGCACGGGCCATCCGTGGGTGAGCGTGCTCGAGTATCCGCTGAAAAGCTTCGGCCACGAAGGCGTGAATCTTTTCTTCACACTAAGCGGCTTTCTCGTGGGCGGCCTTCTGCTGCGCCAATACTCGCAAACGGGCCGCATCGGCGCGCGCCGCTTCATCGTGCGGCGGATCTTCAAGATCTGGCCGGCGTATTACGCGCTGATTTTCTTTCACCTGCTGGCCGGGCGCCATCGGCCCGATACGTTCCTCTGGCAGAATCTCACGCACATGCAGAATTACTTCGGCACCTCCATTGCGCAAACGTGGAGCCTCGCTGTCGAAGAACACTTCTATCTGTTTCTGCCCGCGCTGTTGATCCTGCTTGCGCACTTCCGGTTGCGCGCGAATGCATTGATCGCCGTGATGGCGGGCCTCTGCGCGCTCGTCCTCAGCGCGCGTTGCATAGCGGTGTCGCACGGCGATCTCGTCGGGGCGTTCAACTACACGCAGTACCGCATGGACAGCCTGCTGATCGGCGTAATACTCGCGACCATCTACTGGATGAAGCCCGAAGTCTGGCGCATGCTCGCCGCGAAGAAGCGCTGGCTGTTCGGCGCGGTCGGACTGCTCCTCGCATGGCTCGTGTTCGCGACGCCCGATGTCGCGCTCGATGAAAGCATTGGCTACACGCTCCAGGCCATCGGATTTTGCGCGCTCATCATGCTCGTGCTCGAACATTCGGGCAGATTGCGCTCGACGTGGCTGTATCGCGGGCTCGCGTGGCTCGGCGTGTATTCGTACGGCATCTATCTCTGGCATTCGCTCGCGCTCGCGCCCGGCGACTATCTGATCCACAAGGCGAGTGCGCTCGGCGTGCCGCCGCTCGCCGCGTGGCCGGTCGTGCTGTTCGCGCAGTTCTTCATCGCTGCGGTGCTCGGCTATCTCACCACGCGCGCGGTCGAATTCCCGTTCCTGCGTCTGCGCGAAGTGATGTTCCCCGACTCGCGCGGGGCCGTGCCTGCCGAGCGTCCTGACACGACCAACACGACCACCGCGGGCGCGGGGGACAACAAGATCGAAGGCGTGGCGTGAGGTTGCGTGCGCTCACGCCATCGCGGTCTGCAGCGTGTGCTTGAACCGTGCGAGCGTGTTAGCCGAAAGGAGATGGTCGCCAGCGGGCTGCGCGGCATTCGGGCCCGCGCGCCAGCGCTGCGCGAGCGCTTCGAGCGCGCGCGCGATGGTGGCCGGTTCGAGGTCGTCGAGGAGCGGGCCGAGCGCGCCGTCGCGGCAATACCAGCCAATCAGGCCATCGGCGCTGGCCACTACCGGCTTGCCGAATCGATATGCCTGCACGAGCACGCCGCTCATGCCGTAGTGCTGCTTGTAGCCAAGCCACACGGCGTCGCAGGCGGAAAAGAGTTCGCGCTCCATCTCGTCAGAAATGAACTGGTTGAAGATCACAGGCGCGCTCGCGAGTCGCGATGCGTGCGCGTCGATGAACGCGCGGGTCTCGTCGTCCTGCTGGCCCGCGATCACGAGGCACGGCGCATCGGGTTTCTGTTCGAGCGCGAGCATCAGTTCGCGAATGCCCTTGCGTTCGCCGATCGCGCCGTACACGAGCAGATAGCGCGTATGCGCTTCGAGCTTCAGCTTCTCGCGCGCGAGCGCGGGGTCCATGCCTTCGATTTCGGGAAACGGATCGGCCAGATAGCTGAGGGGCGCGGCGCGCTGGGGGTTCGTGGTGGCGAACCAGTCGGGCAGCGTCGGATCGATCGTGAAGAGTTCGCGCAGCCCGCGCGAGCGCATGGCGCGGCGAAACAGCGCCGACTTCGCCATGTCCACGAAGCGCCGGCGCGGCGTGCGCAGGCCGATGCGCGCATGATGAAACGTCATGCCCATGACGATGGCGATCCAGGGCGTCTCGCCGAAGGGCGAGTCGAACCCCGCGAGCGTGTAGAAGAAATAGTCGGCGTAGGGCGCCACGACGAGCCGCACGTACATCGTTTTGCTGATCTGCCGGAACGCGCGTGCATAGAAGTTGCGAAAGCGCATGTACACGCTCGCGGCGAAATGCGGCCCGGGCGGAACGGTGTGCAGGTCGAGCGCCACGAGACGCAGGTCGGGCCGCGCTTCGCGCGCGATGCGCTGCGCGAGCGGATGATTCGCGTATTCCGTGTCGGTGACGACGACGCAGCGGTGCCCGGCTTCCACGCACGCCTGCGCGACCCACTCGACGTAGCGCCAGCGGTGGCCGGTGAAGTTCGGCTCGATGATGGCGATCCAGTCGCCGCTCGCCGATGCGCGCACGCCTCGCGGGCCGGCCGTCACGACCGTGTCGCCCTCGGCGCCGGACAATGCGGCGGCGTCCGTGGTGTCGGGGTCGGCATTGCGGTATCTGGCTGTCGACACGTTTTCCATGCGGGGGGCCCGATGAGCGTTATGACGAACAACATAGCAGTGGTGCGCAAGCGGTATGCGCCAGATTGCGCGGCGCGGTGGCCGAAAAAGCCTGGGCAGACGCCGTTTGACCGCGCGTCCGAATCCGCCTGGCTGATGGCGCGTCGTGGCAAGCGCGGCGCGGTAAGGTCCAGAACGGGTGACGAAAGCGCGCTCTCGCACAGGCTCGAAGGGAACCCGGAACCGCACTGAAACGCCGGCTCAGGGATCGAAAACAGGAGATGCATTTTGCGCGTCATGCGGCTGCCAGCAATACCGATCAAGGCCGGCTTCGGACCCGGCGCCGCGACCTGGGTGCTGTTGCAGCAGGTCGTCGTGCGCGGCCTCGTGGCCGTCAAGTTCCTCGTGATCGGGCGCATTCTCGGGCCCTCCGCAATCGGCCTTGCGAGCGTCGCGCTGCTCGCGGTTGCGATTGCCGAAGCGCTCTCCGACACGGGTCTCGCGCAAGCCGTGATTCAGGGCCGCGCGCCGCCCACGCGCGACGAGGCCGGCGCCGTCTGGACCACGCTCGCTACGCGCGGCCTGCTGATCGGCGGCCTGCTCGTCGCGAGCGCGCCGCTCATGGACGCGCAGTTCCACCTGGGCGGCGCCATCGGGCTCGTGCAGCTTGCCGCGCTGCTGCCGCTCTTGCGCGGGCTTGCATCGCCCGCGTATTTCATCACACAGCGCGAGCGCCACTTCCAGCATATTGCGGCGATCGAAATCTCGTCGTCGTGTCTCGACTGCGGCTTCGGCATTGCGCTCGCGTTCGCGGGCGCCGGGCCGTATTCGCTGCTGCTCGGCATGATGGTCGGCGAGGCCTTCAAGAGCGCCTTGACGTGGATCGCGCTTTCGCCGCGGCCGCCGATCCGGCTGCGCTGGTCGGGCATCGGCCACTACGTGGGTTTTAGCCGCTGGATCTGGGCGAGCAGCGTGATCATTCTCATCACCAACCAGTTCGACAAGGTGGTGGTGGGCAAGCTGCTCGGGCCGACGCAACTGGGCGCCTGGCAGATGTCCTCGAAGCTCGCGCAGATGCTCCTCGCCGACGCCGCGCTCGCGCTCTCGCAGTATCTGTTTCCCACGTTTGCCGCGCATCATCGCGGCGGCCCGCAATCGGCCGCGCGCCTGTTCCGGATGTATCTCATGGTGGCCGTGGCGGGGCTCGCGTGCGTCGTGGTCGTGCTGCGCTTCGCCGCCGAGCCGCTCTTCTCGTTCGTGCTCGGCGCCGCGTGGCTGTCGGCCGTGCCGCTCTTTCGCATCTTCGTCATCAACATGGCGATCAGCGCGCTGAACTCGGTGCTCGCCTCGTATCTGCGCGCCGTGGGCGACGCGCGTGCCGTTACCGTCGCGTCGCTGCTCCAGGTCATGGCGCTGATCGTGTCCGTGCCGCCTTCGCTGCATATGTGGGGCGTGACGGGCGTTGCGTGGTCGATGACCTTCGGCCTCGCCTCGTGCGCAGCGTGGATGCTGTATCGCGTCTCGCGTCAGAAATAAGCGGGACGCTTGCGCAAGGGATTCAGGCGCGCAGCGCCGCCTCGACGATCTCGGCGAGCTGATGGCCGAGCGTGGGCGAGTTGAGCTGGCAGTACACCGCATGCGCGGCGGCAGCGGCCGCGCGCATGTCCTCGGGCGGTATGGACCAGATGCGACGCAGCGTGGCGGCAAGCGCTGCCGTGCCGCCGTCGCGCCCGAAGAAAAAGCCCGTGCGGCCGTCCTCGACATAGCCCGGCTCGGGGCCCATGTGCAGCGGCAACCGGTCGTGCACGATGGGCGGCAGGCTCAGCGCGAACATGTGCACGACGCTCAGGCCCGCCGAGCCCGGATAGCATCCCACGCGGCAGCGCCGGCTGATGGTCGCGATCGCGTCGTCGTCGAACACCGCGCCATACCAGACCACGTAGGTGCGATCGCTGTACTTGCGCTTCAGCCGCTCGCCATGCTCGCCGTCGCCGATCACGTGCAGGGTGATGTCGCTGCCTTCGCCATGAAGCTGGCCGACCACGTCGATAAGTGGTTCGATCTCCGAACCTTCGCGCAGCCTGCCGATGAAGAGTACGCCGTTTTCGGCGCCTGTCTTAGTGGCGGCCTCCACGCTGCACGAAACCGTGAGCGCATTGTTCGCGACGACGAGCTTTGCGAGCGGGCAGCCGATGCCGACGAGCGAGCGCCGCGAAGCTTCGGTGTAACACACGTAGCGCACGGCGAGCGCAACCGCGAGGCGGTAGCACACCGTGCGCATGAATCCGGCGGACTCGTGCCGGTATAGCCCCTGGCCGTGAATCAAGACGGGCACGCGCATCACGCGCCCGGCGAGGAGCGCAAGCCACAGCGAGAGATAGCGAACGTCCGCAAAGATGAGGACGGCGTCGGGACGTTCGAAAACGATGCGGCCCAGCACGCGGCTTTGCATGCGGATACGCCACGAGGGCGGGCCAGCGAAACGCGCGATATGCGTTTCGACGAATTCGTCGCACGCGGGTTTTTCGCGCGAAAAGCCGTTGGCCTCGACGCCCTCGGAGCACGCGAACACCTTGACGGAGAAAAGCCGGTTGAGCGATTCGATGACTTCGATGCGATAGCGCGCGATCAGCGGCTGCACGTAGAACACCACCGGGCGTTTTCGGCGCGCGCCGCATTCCGTTTCGCAAACCGCTGTGCCCGCAGAGAGGATCTCGTGTTCCACTGGCTGGCTCCGACGCGTCGACGCAGTCATGTTGAGAGGATCTTTCCGGGGGCGGGTGAGTCGGTCATATTTGCGCAAATCTCTCCTGGTAGTTGTAGGCGAGTCTTCGCGAAAGAGGAATCCGAAAATTGCTATTGAACGACTTTCGCAGCGGGTGGCGCCCTATGGGCGATGCGTAATCGATAAATGCGCAAAAAAAGTGCAATAAATGCGGAATTAATTAACGAAACAGAGGCGGTAAAACGTGCGTCGACGCGCAGCGCGTGCGCAAGACGCGCACCGTTCACAAACCGTTGGAATCAGTCGTTGAATAGATCGTTTCGGACAACTTGAATCCGGGCCGGCCGAAGGCGCGCAGGCCTCGTGCTAACCTCGATTCGAGTCGAAACGACCACCGGAATGCGGAGAAACCGATGACAACGCTCGCAACCGATGATCTCGCGTCTTCCCGGCCGCGCATGCGCGTCGCGGTGGTGATCGCGACGAAAGGGCGGCCAACCGCCACCGCGTGGGTCGTGCGTTTGCTCGCGCGGCAAACGGTACGGCCGGCTCAAGTCATTCTCTCAGGCAGCAGCGCAGACGATATCGGACCCTACGACGCCAACGGCTTACGCGTGACGGAAATCATCGGCACGGCGGGTTCGAGCGTGCAGCGCAATCGCGGGCTCGATGCGCTTCTGCCGGACATCGACGTGGTGGTCTTTCTCGACGACGACTTCGCGCCCGAGCGTCACTGGATCGAGCTTTGCGTGGAGCTGTTCGAGAGCGATGCGAATCTCGTGGGTTTTTCGGGGCGTACGCTGCGCGACGGCGCGAACACGCAACCGATCGCATGGGAAGAAGCCGTCGCGCTCGTGGACGGTGCGCAAGCCGAGGTGCTGCGGCGACCGCCGCTGCGTCCGTGTGCGGAGCTTTATGGCTGCAACATGGCGTGCCGCGCGCGGGCTGTCGCCGATCTGCGTTTCGACGAGCGTCTCGTGCTGTACGGCTGGCTCGAAGATAAGGACTTCTCACGACGCCTTGCGCGCCGTGGCGGGGTGGTCTATTGCGATTATCTGCTGGGCGTCCATCTCGGGTTGCGAGGCGGGCGCGTGTCGGGCCGGCGCTTCGGTTATTCGCAGGTGGTCAACGCGATGTACCTGTGCAACAAGGGCGTGATGTCGCGCAAGGAAGCGACCAGCAACATCCTGCGCGCGTTGAGCATGAACTGCGTGAAGTCGGTGCGCCCGGAGGCGCATCTCGACCGGCGCGGCAGGCTCATCGGCAACGTGATCGGCATTGCCGATCTGTGTATCGGCGCGGTGCGGCCCGAGCGCGCAGCGCGACTTTGAATTCGCGCGCAGCGCGCTTCACATACGACCGCCCTCAGTTCCCCGAACCGCGCGCGACGCGGCGTTGCTTGACCGCTTGCGCGAGCCCTTCGAGCACGCCCACGCTTTCGTCCCAGCCGATGCACGCGTCGGTGATGCTCTGGCCATAGGTCAGTTCGCAGCCTTCCTTGAGGTCCTGGCGGCCCGCCACGAGGTGCGACTCCACCATCACGCCGACGATGCGCTCGTCGCCCGACGCCACCTGGCGGCCGATATCGGCGCACACGGGAATCTGGTTCTCGTGCTTCTTCGAACTGTTGGCGTGGCTCGCGTCGATCATGAGGCGCGCGGCGAGCCCCGCCCGGCCGATGTCGCTGCACGCGGCGTCCACGCTTGGAGCATCGTAGTTCGGCGTCTTGCCGCCGCGCAGGATTACGTGGCAGTCCTCATTGCCCGCGGTCGAGACGATGGCCGAGTGGCCGCCCTTCGTTACCGAGAGGAAATGGTGCGGCTGCGACGCGGCCTTGATCGCGTCCACGGCTATTTTCACGTTGCCGTCCGTGCCGTTCTTGAAGCCCACCGGGCACGACAGCCCCGAAGCCAGCTCGCGGTGCACCTGCGATTCCGTTGTGCGCGCACCGATCGCGCCCCACGAGATCAGGTCGGCGATGTACTGCGGGCTGATCATGTCGAGATATTCGGTGCCGGCCGGCAGGCCCAGTTCGTTGATCGAGACGAGCAGTTCGCGCGCGGTGCGCAGACCATCGTTGATCTTGAAGCTGTTGTCCATGTACGGGTCGTTGATGAGGCCCTTCCAGCCCACCGTCGTGCGCGGCTTCTCGAAGTACACGCGCATCACGATCTCCAGTTCGTTCCTGAAGCGCTTGCGCTCTTCCACGAGCCTCTTCGCGTAGTCCACCGCGGCCTTGGTGTCGTGAATCGAGCACGGCCCGACGATCACGATCAGGCGGTCGTCCATGCCGTGCAGGATGCGATGCATGGCGCGGCGCGATTCGAAGATCAGCGTGGAGGCGGCTTCCGAGCACGGGAATTCGCGGATCAGGTGAGCGGGCGGCGTGAGTTCCTTGAGTTCGCGAATGCGGACATCGTCGGTGTTGTGCGGGGGCATGTCGTTTTCTCCTGATCCTGTGCGTAGCGTGCGTCGCGTGGACGGTGCTTCAAATCCGGTTAGATGAAGGCTGCAACTCGTGTGGTTGGGGCAAAAAAAAACCGCCAGTTCTGGCTGGCGGTTTCTCGTGTGTTCGGGGTCCTGCGCGTACTATCAACCCTCTCGATCCGCCAGCGGTCTGAGATACCAAAAGAAGTAAAAATAAAACTTCGTGGCGAACATGGCGATGGGTCTGAACGTTCGTTGCGTCGAAAGGGTGATTGCCTTTATAACCCGGCCTTCTCGTGGCTGGCAAGCGGGGTGCGGTAAAAAAGCGGCTTATCTGCGCAAAAAATGGTTCATGCGCAGAAAACCCGCACGGCGATGCGGAAATTCCGCGTCGCCGTGCATGGAATCCGCGCGCGCGACGGCTTAAACCGTGCCGCCCACCGTCATGCGGTCGATGCGCAGCGTTGGCTGGCCCACGCCCACCGGCACGCTCTGACCCTCCTTGCCGCACACACCCACGCCCGAATCCAGCCGCATGTCGTTGCCGATCATGCTCACGTACTTGAGCGATTCCGGGCCGCTGCCGATGAGCGTCGCGCCCTTCACGGGGTAGGTGATCTTGCCGTTTTCGATCATGTACGCCTCGGAAGCGGAAAACACGAACTTGCCGTTCGTGATGTCCACCTGGCCGCCGCCGAAGTTCACGGCATACAAACCGTTCTTCACCGAGCCGATGATTTCCTGCGGATCCTTGTCGCCGTTGAGCATGTACGTGTTCGTCATGCGCGGCATCGGGAGCGCCGCGTACGACTCGCGGCGCGCATTGCCCGTGACGGGCATCTTCATGAGGCGCGCATTCAGCGAGTCCTGAATGTAGCCCTTGAGGATGCCGTCTTCGATCAGCGTCGTGCACTGCGTGGGGTTGCCTTCGTCGTCGATGTTCAGGGACCCGCGGCGGTTGGGCAGCGTGCCGTCGTCCACCACGGTCACGCCCTTGGCGGCCACGCGCTCGCCGATGCGTCCCGCGAACGCCGACGAGCCCTTGCGGTTGAAGTCGCCTTCGAGACCATGGCCGATCGCCTCGTGCAGCAGCACGCCGGGCCAGCCCGGGCCGAGCACGACCGTCATCGCGCCCGCGGGCGCCGGGCGCGCTTCGAGGTTCACGAGCGCGGCGTGCACGGCGTCGTCCACGTACTTCGAGAGGATGTCGTCGGTGAAATAGGCGTAGTCGTAGCGGCCGCCGCCGCCGCCGTTGCCGATTTCGCGGCGGCCATTCTGCTCGGCGATCACCGTGACGGAGACGCGCACGAGCGGGCGGATGTCGGCGGCGAGCGCGCCGTCGCTGCGAGCGACGAGCACCACGTCGTACTCGCCCGCGAGCGCGGCCATGACCTGGGTGATGCGCGGGTCGCGCCCGCGCGCCATCTCCTCGATGCGTTCGAGCAGCTTCACCTTTTCGGTGGCGTCGAGCGAGGAGAGCGGATCGGACGGCAGATAGAGGTCGCGGCCCGCAATGCCCGTGAGCGACTTCGCTACCTGGATCTTCTGCTTGCCGCCGCCGGCTCTCGCGATTGAGCGCGTGGCGATGGCGGCCTGGCGGATCGCTTCGGGCGAGAGGTCGTCGGAGTAGGCGAAAGCGGTGCGCTCGCCGGACACGGCGCGCACGCCGACGCCCTGGTCGATGCTGAAGCTGCCCGACTTGACGATGCCTTCCTCCAGGCTCCATGCCTCGCTGCGCGTGGTCTGGAAGTAGAGGTCGGCGTAGTCGATGCGATGCGTGAAGATCTCGCCGAGCGTGCGCGTGAGCACTGCCTCGTCGAGGCCGTAGGGCGTGAGGAGCAGGTCCTTCGCGGTCGCCAGATTGCGGATGCCGGGTTCGATGATGTTCATGCGCTCTTTGGGATCAATCGATGAGTCTGTCAATGGAGATTCGGGCGCGGTGCTGCGAAATCAAGCGCCTTGCGGGTGGAATTCACATGGAATTCGAGGATATTCATTGGCGCAGGTGAGTCGTCACGCGCAGTCGAGCACGCGGTGCCGCCACGCGGGCAGGCTCGCGCGCACGCTGGCGATGCGTTCGAGGTCGATGTCGCCGGCCACGACACCCGCGCCCTCGTCGCGAACCGCGACGATCTCGCCCCACGGGTCGATCAGCATGGTATGGCCCCACGTGCGCCGGCCATTCTCGTGCGTGCCGCCTTGCGCTGCGGCGAGCACGTAGCACTGGTTCTCGATCGCACGCGCGCGCAGCAGGATTTCCCAGTGCGCGCGGCCGGTGGTGTAGGTGAACGCGGAAGGCACGACCATCAGCGCGCAGTCTCCCATGCGCCGGTACAGCTCGGGAAAGCGAAGATCGTAGCAGACCGACAGGCCGACGCGGCCTAACGGCGCCTCGAAGGTGCGCACCTCGGCGCCGGGCCGGATGGTGCGCGCTTCGTCGAATGATTCGGCGCCTTTTTCGAAGTTGAAGAGATGGATCTTGTCGTAGCGGGCGCGCTCCTCGCCGCTCGGGTCGTACACGAGCGTGGTGTTGAGCACACGGGTTTCTTCGGGCGCTTTGAGCGGCAAGGTCCCGCCGATGATCCACACGCCATGGCGCTTCGCGGCGTCGGCGAGAAAGCGCTGAATGGGCCCGTCGCCGTAGGGCTCGCGGATCGCGAGCTTGTCGCTGTCCTTGTGGCCCATGAAGCAAAAATATTCGGGCAGCAACACGAGGCGCGCGCCTGCGGCGGCGGCCTCGGCGATCAGCTTGTCCGCTTCGGCGAGATTGCGCTCGCGATCCGGCGTGCTGACCATCTGCAGCGCGGCGACGCGAAACGGGTCGAGAGGAGGAGCGCTCATCGGCAGATCGTGAATGGGATTCGGGGAAGATGGCGCGCCTCGCGCGTGCCCGCGGCGCGGCGCCCGGTGCCTAACTCAGTGCACTGCGGCCGGCGCCTGCGCGTCCATCTTACCCTGATCGCCATGCAGGCGCTCGACGTGCGGCTTGGCCCACGGGCCCGTGATCGCGAAGTCCATCGCAAAGGCATGCTCGATCGTGTGCGAGAGCACGACGTCGCCGATCAGCGCGCCCAGGCCGAAGAGCGGGTTGATGATGGCCGCCGCGACCACGCCCGCACCCGCGCTGACCGTCGGCACCACGTGCACGCGCAGGTCCTGGGTTTCGTGCGCGAGGTCGACGCTGCCCGCCATCGTCGCGCGCGCCGGAGCGGTGACGAGCTTGAAGTCGTTGGTGCTGCCAATACCGTTCTGGATTTGCGCGGTGGCCGTCGCGCTCGTGAAGGGCAGGCCTTCGCCGAGGATGTCGCGGAAGTCCGTGGTGGCGAAACGCGCGAGGCTTTGCAGGCTCAGCACGCCCAGCAGCCTCGCCACGCCCGGATCGACCTTGAGAATCTGGCCGTGGCGCAGGTCGAGCGTGAGATTGCCGTTGAGCGACGGGAAGTCGATGCGCGTGGGACCCCCTTGCCACGCCAGGTTGCCCGAGAGCGTGCCCGTGCCGTTCTTGAGCACATGCGGCTTGCCCGCGCGCACGAGCAGCGCGCCGGCGTCCTTGATTTCCAGATGGAAGTCGAGCGCGGTGCGGCGCGGCGTTTGCATGCCGGCGGCGGCCGAATCGTCGCCGGCGGCCGTGTCGCCCACCGCGCGCCAGTTTTCCGTGGCGGTGAGGTGCGCGTCCGGATTGCTGATGTCGAGCTGATCGAGCTGCCAGACGGGCACGCCGTTGTCGTCGAAGTTGTGGGCGTTCACCTGAAGGCGGCCCAGATCGCGGTCGCGCACGATGAGCTGGTTCACCACAAGGTCGATCGACGGCATGTTCTGCGCGGGCTGCGACATCGCCTGGCCGAGCAGATCGTTTTCCGTGGCGGCGGGCACCGTGAGCCGCGCGAGCCGCGCTTCGAGCGTGCCCGGCGCGCCCGGCACGGCGCCCGGCTTCCACGAGACGTGGCCCGAGACCTGGTTGGAAGCGACGTTGGCCTGCCATTCGTTGCCGCGCTCGCCGCTGCGCGACGCGCCGAGCACGACGTTCTCCCAGTGGCGCTTGAGCAGCGTGAGCATGCCGACGTGCACAGCGAAGCGCGACGGCAGGAACTGGCCGACCGCGCCGTCGGGGGCGAGCGGCGACGAGGCGGCGCTGGGCGCGGCGGCCGATGCGGGGTTTTGCGACCCGGCCGTGGCGGCGTTGGCCGCAGCCGCGGCCGATTCGGAGGCCGCGCCCGGCGCCGCGTTTTGAGCCATGCGCTCCGCAGCCCGTTCTGCCGCCGTTCGCGGCGGGGGAACCTGCGCGCGGACCCCGCTCGCGGGCGCTGGCGTCGAGCCTTGCGCCTGCGCCGCCGCCGTGCCGCGCAACTGCTGCACCACGGCGCGCCAGGCATCGGCGTCGAAGGTCGGCAGATCGACGGCGGCGGTCACGCCTTCCGAGGGCAGATCCGCTGGCCGGTTCATGCCGATCGCGCCGCGCACCACTTCCGGTACGTGGCCCGGATGGCGGCGCATCACGTAGCGCGCGGCAAGCGGGCCGAGCGTGAGTTCCGCGTGTTCGAAGGTGGCGTCGTCGGCTCTCGCGTCGGTGGCGGTGCCCGCGGGTGCGCCCGTGCCCGGCTGCAACTCGAAGTTCAGCGGCATCGGCGTGCCGGCCGCCTTGCCGAACGGCGCGGGCAGGTCGAGCGCGAGTCCGGTGAGATCGGCGTTGGCCTTCACGTCGGGCAGACGGCCGCGCTGGCCCGCCACCGAAAGCGAGTAGGGCGCCGCGCCCGAAAGCCGCCCGATCGCCGCCGCCGCCATGCCGTGCAGGTTCAGGCCGCGCGCCGCATCGACCGCGACGTCGCCCGCCACGTTCACCGCATAGTGCCCGTCGTCGCGCATGCCGCCGCTTGCGCGCAGGTCGCCGCCGAGAAAGTGCGCCGTGAGCCGGTCGACATCGGCGCTGTGGTTCGTGAAGCGCACGCGGCCGGTGAGGTTCGAGACCGGCGGCACGTTCTTCGCCGTGAGCGTGTTGTTCTCGAAGCCGATGGCGCCCGCGAGCAGCACCTTCGGCATCGGATGGCGCGGGATCGTGAGCTTGAGGGCGAGCGTGGACTGCCCCTGCGCGTGCACCTTGGCGGTGGCGTGCTTCGCGATGTAGCCGATCGAACTGTTGTCCGCATAGTCGAGCAGGTCCGCGAGCGGACCGCGCCCGCTGCCCTCGATCACGATATCGGAGCCCTTGATGCCCAGTTCCTCGATGCGCCCGCTCACGTTGCGCAGCACGAAGTTGCGATAGTGGCCGCGATCGACGTCGAAGCGCAGCTTGTTCTCGTGCAGCCTGAATGTGCCGTCGATGCCGTCGAACGCGGGCCAGACGTTCGGCGCGCCGTTGCGCATCTTGCGCGGCGGGAACGGCGACGGGTCGAAGCGCCCGCCCGTGAACGGCGCGACGATGCGGAACTGGCCGGCGTCCGGATCGCGCGAGTAGGGGAATTTGGTGAGGTCGCCGTGAATCTCGATCGTCGCGCCCTTCGACATGCCCGCCTGCAGGCCGTGGCCGAGATAGATGCGCGTCTTTTCGGTGATGGCGGTGGGCAGGTAGCGCGGGATGGCCCTGACCCTGGCCTCGTCGAAGTGCGCGACGAGATCGAGCGAGCCGCGCCCCTGACCGGGATTCGTGTAGTGCGCGGTCATCTTCGCGCGCGCGTCGGCGTTTTCGACGCCCAGGTTCGCGACGTCGACGGTGAACGCCTTCAGCCGCTTGCCGGGCTCGCGTTCGGCGGCCACGGTCCATTTGGCCGCGCCGTAGAGCCGGTCGAACGTGAGGCGCGGATTGTCGAAGACGCCGGGCAGCGTGATGGCCACGTTGGTCGTATCGAGGTCGATCGTGCCGTGCGACTCGTCGGCGTCGATATGCCCCCACAGGTTCTCGACTCCCGGCAGCCCCGCGCGCGGATGGCCGCGCGGCGTGAGGCCCGGCCCCGGCTCCTGCGCGTTCACGCTGATGCCTTGCAGGTCGCCCTTGAAGCGATAGCGCGTGACCGGCTCGGCGCTCGTCGTGCGCTGCTCGGCGGCCGCTTCGCCCGATTCGGGCTGCGCGCGCTCGAGCGCGAGATCGTAGTTCGCCACCAGGCCGCGCGGGTCGAAGCGCACGAGCGCGCCCTGCACGCGAGCGGGCAGCGGCAGCGCGCGCATGAACTCGGCGAGGATGCCCAGATCGATGCGGTCGCCGCGCACGCTGACGAGCTGGCCGTGCTGCAGCGTTTGCTGGCGAAAGCGCGCGTCGAGCGTGGAGAGCGCGAGCGAGCGCGTGAGCGGCGTGCCGTCGTCGAGCGGCGGCTGGCCGAGTTCGGCGTGGAAGTCGCGCAGCTTGAGTGCGTAGTCGCCGGGCTGGATGCCCACGCTCCACTGGAAGCTCGCGACGGGCATGTCGAGCACCGGCTGCGTGGGCCGCGTGCGCAGCGAAATGTTCGTGCCTTCTAGCGCGCCGCTTGCGTCGAGGATGCGGCCATTGGAGAAACGCGCCCAGATCGAGTTGTCGATGCGCCCGGCGTAGGTGGCGATCGGGATGTTGATGTAGCGCGCGAGCGTGGGGAGATCGACGGGGCCGGTCGAGAGGTAGGTGTCGCCGGTCCAGCCGATAGGCTTGCCCGCCTGCGCGTGGTGCGCGTGCGTGAAGTGCGCGCGGAAGTCGAGCGGGCCGTGCAGCACGGTGCCTTCGGCCGGCGCCTGGAGCGCGACACGGTGGTCGTAGCCGTCGTTGAGAATCGCGAGGCGAATGTGCGAAAGCGCGAGGTCGGGCACGTTGCGCGTGGCGTCGTGCCAGCGCAGCGTGCCGCCGCGCAGCACGATGGCCTCCTGGCGCATGAGCCAGGTCGTGAAGTTGGCGTTGCCCGTGTGGGCGGTGGGCACCGGCACGCCCGCCACGGTGAGCGTGCCGTCGTCCTCGCGCGCGATATGAACGTCGGGCTGTTCGACCACGATGCTCGACAGCAGCGGTTCGAGCAGCACGACCGAGCGCCACGACACCGAGGCCGTGGCGTGCGGCACGTCGAGCGCGACGTTGCCGTGGCGGTCGCGAATCGTCAGATCGGTGATGTCGATGCCTGGCTGAAAGCCCGACCAGTGCGGCGCGAGCTTGCCGATGCGGAATTCGGCGTGAATCCTGGAGGAGACGAGTTGCTCGATGCGCGGGCGGAAGTTGTCCACGTACGGCAGCACGACGTAGCGCAGGCCGAGCAGCAGCACCGAGACGACGAAATACAGGACGAGCGCGAAGATCGCCAGCACGCGCAGCGTGTGGCGCAGGACCGGGTGATGGTGGTGCGGCCCCTCGGGCTCCGTAGCCTGGCTGGCATGTCCAGATCGGGGTAGGCCGGCGTGGTCGTTTCGCTCGGACATGCTGCGGCGGGTGGGGTATGGTAGCGTTGCGTTCTAACGACGAAATGTATCACAGAGGGGCGTCAAAACGCCCATCCGGAGAAGCCGGGATGGCCGCGCGGCGCGTAACCCGCATGGTCTTTCGCACCGCAGCGGCGGCGACGCCGGACGCATCGGCCACGCGCACTGCCGCGGTCGAACCATCGATATCGGCATCGTCGCATCGACACTGTCATCAACCCAGGCGCGCAGCGAAACCACAGCGGATAGCGGGCCTTCCCGGCAAGCAGCACTTCATGACCGACATTCCCCTTCTGAGTTCCAGCTATTCCCGTTATGCGGCACGGGCTTGCGCCGCGCGCCCCGAACTGGCGGCGCAGGTCGAGGCGCTGGCCGCCGCGCCGCTTTCGCGCGAGCGCATCGTCGCGCGGCTCGACGCGTTGAGCGGGCAAGTGCTTACCGCAGCAAACGCTGCACCCGGCGCGCCGCTGAACGACGAGCAGTTGAAGAAAGTCCTGCGCCAGTTGCGCGCGGAAGTGATCTGCGCGGTGATGGAGCGCGACCTCGGCGGCGTGGCGGACGTCGCCGAAGTGACCGGCACCATGACCGATCTGGCCGAAGTCGCGATCCAGCGCGCGCTCGCCTGCGTGAGCGCCGACCTCGAGACGCTCTTCGGCGAGCCGCGCGGCCCGGGCGGCGAGCGTCTCACGCTCGGCGTGGTGGGCATGGGCAAGCTGGGCGGGCGCGAGCTGAACGTTTCGTCGGACATCGACCTGATCTTCGTGTACGAGGACGACGGCGAAACCACGGGCGGCCAGCGCCCGCCCATCGCCACGCAGGACTTCTTCACGCGCGTGGGCAAGCGCCTGATCGGCGCGCTCTCCGACGTGACGGCCGATGGCTTCGTGTTCCGCGTGGATATGCGCCTGCGCCCGAACGGCGACTCCGGGCCGCTCGTGTGCAGCCTCGGCATGCTCGAAGAGTACTTCTACGTGCAGGGCCGCGAGTGGGAACGCTACGCGTGGATCAAGGGGCGGCTCGTTTCCGAAGATCAGAGCGACAGCGTGCTGCGTCTTGCGCGCCAGCTCGATTCGCTCGTGAAGCCCTTTGTTTACCGGCGCTACCTGGACTTCGGCGTGATCAGCGCGATCCGCTCCCTGCACGTGCAGATTCGCCAGGAAGCGCAGCGGCGCGCCATGATGCGCCCCGACAAGGCCGACGACATCAAGCTCGGACGCGGCGGGATTCGCGAGATCGAATTCAGCGCCCAGGTGTTCCAGTTGATTCGCGGCGGCCAGGACGCGGGTTTTCGCGTGCGCCCGACGCTCGCCGTGCTCGGCTACGCCGCCGCGCGCGGCTTGATCGCCCCCGAGGTGTGCGGCGAGCTAACGCGCGCCTACCACTTTCTGCGTGAGCTGGAGCATCGCCTGCAGTACCGCGACGACGCGCAAACGCACGCCATGCCCGTCGACGCCGGGGAGCGCGCCGCGCTCGCGAAATCGATGGGCTTCGCCGACTACGCCGCGTTGATGACGACGCTCGACGGCCATCGCGGGAAGGTCGAGCGCCAGTTCGTGCAGATTTTCTCCGACAAGGTGGGCGGCGAGGGCGGCTGCGGCGCTTCCGAAGACGGCGCGGCGGCGTGGGTGTGGAGCGGCGCGCTCGTGGACGAGGGCGCCGACGCCACGTTGCTCGAACGCCTCACGGAACTGGGCATCGACGATCCTGCGCCGCTGCTCGCGCGCCTGCGCGGCCTCTGGCAGTCGTCGCGCTATGCGGGGCTGCCCGAGAGAAGCCGCGAGCGTTTCGACAGCGTCGCGCAGCGCGCGCTCGAAGCGGCGCGCACGCTGGAGCCGCGCGAGCGCCGCGGCGACACGCTCGCGCGCATGTTCGACCTGCTCGAAGCCGTGATCCGGCGCGGCGCGTATCTCGCGCTCCTCACCGAATACCCGGACGCGCTCAACCGCGTGCTCAAGGTGCTGGGCGGCTCGCGCTGGGCGGCGGGCTATCTGATCCGCCATCCGCAACTGCTCGACGAATTGCTCGACGACGAAGCGGTGGCGTCGCCCTTCGACTGGCCCGAGTTTTCGCGCCTGTTGCGCGCGCGCCTTGCCGCTGCCGCCGACGTCGAGCAGCTGATGGACCTGCTGCGTCACGCGCACCAGGCCGAGGTGTTCCGCATCCTGCTCAACGATCTCGCGGGGCGGCTTTCGGTGGAGCACGTGAGCGACCGGCTCTCCGAGCTAGCCGACGCCGTGCTCGACGTGACCATCGAGACCGTGTGGAAGCAGTTCGCCAAACGCCATCGCGAAGTGCCGCGCTTCGCGGCGATCGCGTACGGGAAGCTTGGCGGCAAGGAGCTGGGCTACGCGTCGGACCTCGACATCATCTTTCTTTACGAAGACGAGGACGAGCGCGCCTCGGAGATCTACGCGACCTTCGCGCGCCGCCTCATCACGTGGCTCACCACGGCCACGGGCGCGGGCACGCTGTTCGACGTCGATCTGCGCTTGCGGCCGAACGGCGAGTCGGGCCTCCTCGTGACCGACCTCGACGCATTCCGCCGCTACCAGTTGCGCGAGGGCGACGCCGCGAATACGGCGTGGGTCTGGGAGCACCAGGCGCTCACGCGCGCGCGCTTCTCGGCCGGGGACGCGGCGATCGGCAGCGCCTTCGAGGCGATCCGCGTGCAGGTGCTGACCACGCCGCGCGACGCCGCGCCGCTCGCGAAGGAAATCGTCGAGATGCGACAGCGCGTGGAAGACGGCCACCCGAACCGCACCGAACTCTTCGACCTGAAGCACGACCGCGGCGGTATGGTCGATATCGAGTTCCTCGTGCAGTACTGGGTATTGCTGCACGCGGCACAGGACGCGGAGTTGATCCGCAATACGGGCAATATCGCGCTGCTGCGCGAAGTGTCGCGCTTCGGGCTCATGAGCGAGGAGGAGGCCGAAACGATAGGCTCGGCGTACCGGCTCTATCGCAAGCTGCAACACCAGTTGCGGCTCGACGGCATGGAGAAGGCGCGGGTCGATCCGGCGCGCGTTGCGCGCGAGCGCGAGACGGTGCTGGCGTTGTGGAAGCGGGTGTTCGGGGAGCGGGGGGAGGCTTAGGGCCTCAGTGACTCAGGGATATCCGGGCCGCCATCAGCAGAAAGGCGCGCCTTCACGCCGCCAGCATCTCCTTCGCATGGCGTCGGGTCGTCGCGGTTATCTCCAGCCCGCCGAGCATACGCGCGACCTCCTCCACGCGGCCGCCCCTGTCGAGCGGCATGACCGACGAAACCGTGCCGCCGTTGCCGTCGCCGGACTTCGCCACCTGGAAGTGGTGATCGCCGCGCGCCGCGACCTGCGGCAAGTGCGTGACGCACAGCACCTGGCGCGCGCGCCCGAGCTGGTGCAGCAAACGCCCCACCACTTCGGCCACGCCCCCGCCGATGCCGGTATCGACCTCATCGAAGATCAGCGTGGGCGTGGGGCTCGCCGCGCTCGCGATCACGGCGAGCGCGAGACTGATACGCGCGAGTTCGCCGCCCGAGGCGATTTTCGCGAGCGGGCGCAGCGGCACGCCGGCATGGCCCGCCACGCGGAATTCGATCTGCTCCAGACCATGCGCGCCGCCGATCGGCTCGCCGTTCGAACTGCCGAGCGCCACGAGCGCGACTTCGAAACTCCCGCCCGCCATCGACAGTTCCTGCATGCCCTGCGTAACCGCCGCGCCGAGTGCCTTAGCCGCCTTGGCGCGCGCCTTTGAGAGCTGGCGCGCCTGCACGAGATACGCTTCCTGCGCCTTCTGCTCGGCGGCGCGCAGGCCGTCGAGGTCGGACGCGGCGTCGAGCGTCGCGAGCTGCTGGCGGCGCGACGCGTGTTCCTCGGGCAGCGTTTCGGCCGGAAGGCGGAACTTGCGCGCCGTCGAATGCAGCGCGTCGAGGCGCCGTTCCACCTGCGCGAGATGTTGCGGATCGAGATCGAGACGTTGCGCGTAATGCGAAAGCGAATACGCCGCTTCCTGGATCTGGATCGCGGCCGGTTCGAGCGCGGCGAGCGCGTCGTTGAGTTCGGCGTCGACCTCGGCGAGGCCGCGCAGCTTCGAGACGATCGAGTTCAGTTGCGAGAGCATCGCCTCGTCGGATTCGGATAGCGCCGCGAGCGCGCCCTGGACGCCTTCGATCAGGTTGGCCGAGTTCGAAAGCCGCACGTGCTCCGCGTTCACCTCTGCCCATTCGCCCGGCTGCGGCGCGAGCTTGTCGAGTTCGGCGAGCTGCCACGCGAGGCGCTCGCGCTCGAGCTGCAGTTCGCGGTCGCGCGACATGGCGCTTTGCAGGGCGAGACGCGCGTCGCGCGCGCCGCGCCACGCGCGCGTGACCGTGGCGGCGAGATCCGTGAGGCCCGCGTGCGTGTCGAACAGTTCGCGCTGCGCGTCGGGGCGCATGAGCAGTTGGTGCGCATGCTGGCCGTGGATGTCCACGAGCATTTCGCCCAGTTCGCGCAACTGCGCGAGCGTGGCGGGCGTGCCGTTGATGAACGCGCGCGAGCGCCCGTTGCTGTCCACCACGCGGCGCATCATGACGGTGTGCTCGCCGTCGCCGTTCGCGAGCGCCTGCTCGTCGAGCCAAAGCGCCGCGTGCGCCGGCACATCGAACTCGGCGGTGATGTCGGCGCGGTTCTCGCCCGTGCGCACGACGCTCGCGTCAGCGCGCGTGCCGAGCGTGAGCGCGAGGGCGTCGATCAGGATCGACTTGCCCGCGCCCGTTTCGCCGGAAAACACGGTGAAGCCGCTATCGAATTCGAGGTCGAGCGCCGCGACGATCACGAAGTCGCGAATCGAGAGATGGCGAAGCATGGCGTCTGGTTCTTTTCTGGTTGGCTTTGATTACCGTGGCACGGCTCGCTGTATGGGCAACTGCGGCAACTGCGTGACGACTGCGTGGCAGCGCACGCGCGCGTCGCACGAAGACGCAGGTTTAGTCCTCCGGATCGCCCTGCAGCGACGGGTGCTCGTTCCAGTGCAGCTTCTTGCGCAGCGTGCGGAAATAGCTGTAGCCGACCGGATGCAGGAAGGGCACGGTATGACGCGAGCGGCGCACCTCGATCACGTCGTTCAGTTCGAGCGCCGTGAACGACTGCATGTCGAAATTCACGTTGACGTCGCGGCCCGCCACGATCTGGATGCTTACCTTGGAGTCGTCGGGCAGCACGATCGGGCGATTCGAGAGCGCGTGCGGCGCGATCGGCACGAGCACGATGCCCTGCAACTGCGGATGCAGGATCGGCCCCTGCGACGAGAGCGCGTAAGCGGTCGAACCCGTGGGCGTGGCGACGATCAAGCCGTCCGAGCGCTGGTTGTACATGAAGCGGCCATCCACGTTCACACGCAGTTCGGCCATGCCCGAAAAGCCGCTACGGTTCACGACCACGTCGTTGAAGGCGAGCGCGTGGTAGATCGGGTCGCCGTCGCGCGTGATGCGCGACTCCAGCAGCGAGCGCTCCTCGCGTTCGAACGAGCCGGCGAGCAGTTGCGGCACGACCTCCTGCATCTCGGAGAACGCGATGTCGGTAATGAAGCCGAGCCGCCCGTGGTTGATGCCGATGAGCGGCGTGCGGTAAGGCGCGAGCTGGCGGCCGATGCCGAGCATGGTGCCGTCGCCGCCGAGCACGACGGCCACGTCCGCGCGGGCGCCGATCTCGGCGGGCTGCAGCGCGGGATAGCCCTGCGCGCCGATTTCCTCTGCGGTCTGCGCTTCGAACACGACCTCGAAGCCGCGCTTCGAAATGGTCTGGGCGAGCGCCGACAGCGGCTCGGCGATACCTGGCGTATTGCTGCGCCCAACGAGCGCAACCGTCTTGAACTGGCTCTGGATCTTCTGGATCTGCATGCCGGCATTACACCATAGTCACGTCGCGAAAAGAACCTGGCGCAGGCCGGGACAGGGCCGCCGGGCCTTGCGCGCCGTGCCTTCCGGCCCGACGCCGGTGACACGGCGATGACAAAGCGCGCGGTATCGCGCGAAGCACGAGCCCGCCGCGTGCCGATCCGCGGGCTCGCCCGCGAGGCCCGCTGGGGCGGCGCACTCGCGGCCAACCCGCCATTAGGCTAAAATTTTCAGTCATGCTAGATCCCCGCGCACAAACCCTCCTCAAGACGCTGATCGAGCGCTACATCGCCGAAGGTCAGCCGGTCGGCTCGCGCACGCTGTCGCGCTATTCCGGCCTGGAGCTGAGCCCGGCGACGATCCGCAACGTCATGTCCGACCTCGAGGAGCTGGGTCTCGTGTCGAGCCCTCATACCTCGGCCGGGCGCGTGCCCACGCCGCGCGGCTATCGCCTCTTCGTCGACACCATGCTCACCGTCGAGCCCAGTTCGGACGACGACGCGCTCACGCGCGCAGTGAAGACCACGCTGCGCCCCGGCGAGCCGCAGAAAGTGGTGGCGGCGGCCGCCAGCGTGCTTTCGAACCTGTCGCAGTTCGCCGGCGTGGTGCTGACGCCCCGGCGCAGCCACGTGTTCAAGCAGATCGAGTTCATGCGCCTGTCCGACAAGCGCATCCTGCTCATCATCGTGACGCCCGAAGGCGACGTGCAGAACCGCATCATGGCGACGCAGCGCGACTTCACGCCTTCCGAACTCATCGAAGCCTCCAATTACATCAACGCGCACTTCGCGGGCCTCTCCTTCGACGAAGTGCGCCGCCGCCTGCGCGAGGAAATCGACGCGCTGCGCGGCGACATGACCACGCTCATGCATGCGGCCGTGACCGCGAGCACCGAAGAGCCCGAAAGCGGCGACACCCTGCTCATTTCCGGCGAGCGCAACCTGCTCGAAGTGGCCGATCTTTCCTCGGACATGGCGCGCCTGCGCAAGCTCTTCGACGTGTTCGACCAGAAAACCAGCCTCCTGCAACTGCTCGACGTCTCGAGCCACGCGCAGGGGGTGCAGATCTTCATTGGCGGCGAGTCGCAACTCGTGCCGATCGAGGAAATGAGCGTGGTGACGGCTCCCTACGAGGTGAACGGCAAGATCGTCGGCACGCTCGGCGTGATCGGGCCGACGCGCATGGCGTACAACCGCGTAATTCCGATTGTCGACATCACCGCGCGCCTGCTCTCGCTCACGCTCAGCCAGAACTGAGCGCCGCGCCGGGCCTCGGGCAAACCGGCCTTTCCCTTCCCGAAGATCATCTCCGAAAGCCGTGCCGCGCGCCATTGGCCGAATGGCTAACGCCGGGCGAGCCGCGTGGGCGCGGGCCGGCTTGGCTCGCCAGGACCGCCCGCTATAATGTTTGTTTCGTGCAACCGTTGCTGCGCATTCGCGCGGCGCCACTGATCGCCTATGCGTTTCGACCTGGAGCGGCCTTCGCAGTCCGCCGCGGCGCATCGCGTCGCCGTGCTGCTCATCAACCTCGGCACGCCGGACGCGCCCACGCCGCGCGCCGTGCGCCGCTATCTGGCGCAGTTTCTCTCCGATCCGCGCGTGGTCGAGATTCCGGCGCCGGTCTGGCAAGTTATCCTGCGCGCGCTGATCCTGCCGTTTCGCGGCCGCTCGTCGGCGAAAAAGTACGCGGCGGTCTGGACACCGGAGGGTTCGCCGCTGCGCGTGCACACGCAAAAACAGACCGACGGCCTGCGCCATCTCCTCCAGATCAACGACTACACGGTTCTCGTCGATTACGCGATGCGCTACGGCACGCCCGACATCCCCGCGATGCTGAACCAGCTCAAGCTGGCGGGCGCGGAGCGCATCCTGCTCATGCCGATGTATCCGCAGTACTCGGCGTCGACCACGGCCACGGCGTTCGACGCGGCCTTCGCTGCGTTGCGCCGCATGCGCAACCAGCCAGAAATCCGCACGGTGCGCGGTTATCACGACCATCCGGCGTATATCGCGGCGCTCGCGGCCCAGGTGCATCAGTACTGGCACGCGCACGGCCGGCCCGATTTCGCGTCGGGCGAGCGCCTCGTGCTGAGCTTTCATGGCGTGCCGAGCCGTACGCTCGATCTGGGCGACCCGTACCACGACCAGTGCCAGCAAACGGCCACGCTCCTCATGCATGCGCTGGAACTGACGCCGGTCGAATGCCGGGTGACTTTCCAGTCGCGCTTTGGGCGGGCGCAGTGGCTCCAGCCGTATACGGCGCCCACCCTGCGGGAACTGGGCGCGGGCGGCGTGCGCCGCGCAGACGTGTTCTGCCCGGGCTTCACGGCGGATTGCCTGGAAACCATCGAGGAAATCGGCATGGAAGTGCGCGACGAGTTCCTGCACGGCGGCGGCAAGGAGTTTCACCGCATTCCGTGCCTCAATGCCTCGCCCGCGTGGATCGCGGCGCTGGGCGAGATCGTTGCGCAGCACCTGCAGGGCTGGCCCGTTCAGGCCGCGGCGCCGGCCGGCGCAGTGGCGTAACCCGGGAAACCGGGCGGCGCATCCGGAAAGCTTCTGATGAACTACAAGATTTCGACTGAACCTGGCGCGCGGCTACGCATCGACAAATGGCTATGGGCGGCGCGCTTCTTCAAGACGCGCTCGCTCGCGTCGGACGCCGTGGGCAAAGGGCGCGTGCGCATTGGCGGCGACGCCGTCAAAGCCTCGAAAGACGTGCGCGTGGGCGACCTCGTCGAAATCGAGATCGATCACGTGGTGTGGGAGGTGCGGGTGCTGGGCATTTGCGAGGTGCGCGGCCCCGCCAGCATCGCGCAGACGCTTTATGCGGAAACCGAAGCCGGGCGCGAGAAACGCACGGCGGAGCAGGACCGGCGGCGGCTCTTTCGCGAACCGGCTGCCGTGTTGCAGGGCAGGCCAACCAAGCGCGACCGACGCACTATCGACAAATTTTCGCGTGAGGATTGAAGAGCGCTTCCATCGTCGCGTGCACGCCCCCGTATTCCGTCGTGTTTTCGTTCACGGCGCCCGACATGCAGATGGTCGTGGTTCCGGCGATGAGTACCAGAGCGACCACCGATATGGCAAAGGTCAGTTTCACGGTACTCCCCTTGGGATCGCGGCAAAACGGCCAGTTCGCGGCTCGGCCAGCGTTTTGTGTGCGGCAATGCCGCTAAAAAACGTGCTGACCGCAGCCCGTTCGGTGCGGTGCCGGCTCAGGGTAAACACGCCGCGAGCAGCACCTGTTCCTGAGTGTAGGTCAGGGATGTCCCCTACTCAATTTCATTTTTGCGGCGCTGCAGTAATGGTTGTAACGGGCGGTTTCGCGGCTTTGATCCTTGTATAAAAAAGCCGCACGAACCCCTTGAAACAGGCGATCCGGCACCCAACTGCTGTCGCAATGTACAAAGCCTCTGTCGTGCCGGCGCAACAGTTGTCGGCATGGTGCGAGGGCGGCGAAATGGCGCCCGGGGCTTTGTTTCTTTTTCACTCTTCAACGACGTTCAGCGACATGGAAAACACGCAAGAGAACCCGACGAGCCAGAACCCCACGCCCGCGGACGAGGCGTCGCAAGCCGCCGCCCAGCCGCAAACGGCGGACGCGGCCGCGCAGGCAGCCCAAGGCGGCGTGGACCAGAACGCTGCCGCGCAGTCCGAAGCCGAAGCTGCGCTGGCCGAAGCGCAATTGAAGGTCGCCGAATTGCAGGACGCGTTCGTGCGCGCCAAGGCCGAGACGGAGAATGTCCGCCGCCGCGCGCAGGAAGACGTCGCCAAGGCGCACAAGTTCGCGATCGAAAACTTCGCCGAGCATCTGCTGCCGGTGATGGACAGCCTCGAAGCCGCGCTCGCCCATAACTCGGACGACCTCGCCAAGGTCAACGAGGGCGTCGAACTCACGCTCAGGCAACTGACCGGCGCGCTCGAAAAGGGCAAGGTCCTCGCCATCAACCCCGTCGGCGAGAAGTTCGACCCGCACCGCCACCAGGCTATCTCGATGGTGCCGTCGGAGCAGGAAGCGAATACGGTGGTGAGCGTGCTGCAAAAGGGCTATGTGATCGCCGACCGCGTGCTGCGTCCGGCGCTCGTGACCGTTTCAGCGCCGAAGTAAGCAAGACGTAAGAAGCGCGGAGCCCGACGAAACGAAAAGCGCCCCGCGATTGAAAAAAATGATGGAACGCATAGCCCGAACCCCTTGAAATCGCCGTAACGGCACTTATTTGGGCAGCAGTTCCGTATTGAAGTGGACGCCAGCCGCGCACAAGGGAAAACGCGGCTCGAGCATGCAGTTACCTGCGCAGCGCGAAAGCGGCGTCCGCACAGCGATCAAAATCTGGAGATTTGACAAAAATGGGCAAAATCATCGGTATCGACCTCGGCACCACCAACTCGTGCGTGGCGCTGATGGAAGGCAATCAGGTCAAGGTGATCGAGAACTCGGAAGGCGCCCGCACGACGCCTTCGATCATCGCCTACATGGACGACAACGAAGTGCTGGTGGGCGCGCCCGCCAAGCGCCAGTCGGTCACGAACCCGAAGAACACGCTGTACGCAGTCAAGCGCCTGATCGGCCGCCGCTTCGAAGAGAAGGAAGTGCAGAAGGACATCGGCCTGATGCCCTACAAGATCGTCAAGCACGACAACGGCGACGCATGGGTCGAGGCGCATGGCTCGAAGCTCGCGCCCTCGCAGGTTTCGGCCGAAGTGCTGCGCAAGATGAAGAAGACCGCTGAAGACTACCTCGGCGAGCCGGTCACCGAAGCCGTGATCACGGTTCCCGCGTACTTCAACGACAGCCAGCGTCAGGCCACCAAGGACGCCGGCCGCATCGCCGGTCTGGAAGTCAAGCGCATCATCAACGAGCCGACCGCGGCCGCGCTCGCGTTCGGTCTGGACAAGGCCGAAAAGGGCGACCGCAAGATCGCCGTGTTCGACCTGGGCGGCGGCACGTTCGACATCTCGATCATCGAAATCGCGGACGTTGACGGCGAAATGCAGTTCGAAGTGCTCTCGACCAACGGCGACACGTTCCTCGGCGGCGAAGACTTCGACCAGCGCATCATCGACTACATCATCGGCGAGTTCAAGAAAGAGCAGGGCGTCGACCTCTCGAAGGACGTGCTCGCGCTGCAACGCCTGAAGGAAGCCGCTGAAAAGGCCAAGATCGAGCTGTCGTCGGGTCAGCAGACCGAAATCAATCTGCCGTACATCACGGCCGACGCCTCGGGTCCGAAGCACTTGAATCTGAAGATCACGCGCGCCAAGCTGGAAGCGCTGGTCGAAGACCTGATCGAGCGCACCATCGAGCCGTGCCGCGTGGCGATCAAGGACGCGGGCGTGAAGGTCAGCGACATCGACGACGTGATTCTCGTCGGCGGCCAGACGCGTATGCCGAAGGTGCAGGAAAAGGTGAAGGAGTTCTTCGGCAAGGACCCGCGCCGTGACGTGAACCCGGACGAAGCCGTGGCCGTTGGCGCCGCGATCCAGGGCCAGGTTCTGTCGGGCGACCGCAAGGACGTGCTGCTGCTCGACGTCACCCCGCTCTCGCTCGGCATTGAGACGCTTGGCGGCGTGATGACGAAGATGATCAACAAGAACACCACGATCCCGACCAAGCACGCTCAGGTGTACTCGACGGCGGACGACAGCCAGTCGGCCGTGACGATCAAGGTGTTCCAGGGCGAACGCGAAATGGCGGCGGGCAACAAGCTGCTGGGCGAGTTCAACCTCGAAGGCATTCCGCCCGCACCGCGCGGCGTGCCGCAGATCGAAGTGACCTTCGACATCGACGCGAACGGCATTCTGCACGTGGGCGCGAAGGACAAGGCCACCGGCAAGGAAAACAAGATCACCATCAAGGCGAACTCGGGCCTGTCGGAAGCCGAAATCGAGAAGATGGTGAAGGACGCGGAAGCGAACGCGGAAGAAGATCACCGTCTGCGTGAGATCGCCGACGCCCGCAACCAGGGCGACGCGCTGGTTCACAGCACGAAGAAGGCCGTGGCCGAGTACGGCGACAAGATCGACGCCGGCGAGAAGGAAAAGATCGAAGCCGCACTGAAGGACCTCGAAGAAACGCTGAAGAGCACGTCGGCCGACAAGGCGACGATCGAGGCGAAGGTCGAGGCGCTGTCCACGGCTTCGCAGAAGCTCGGCGAAAAGATGTACGCCGACATGCAGGCGCAGCAGGCGGGCGCGGCCGGCGCAGCGGGTGCGGGCGCAGCAGGTGCCGGCGCCGCCGAGCAAGGCGCGCAGAACAACGCCGACGACGTGGTCGACGCCGAGTTCAAGGAAGTCAAGAAGGACTGAGTCGGTTCGTGGCGGCCATGACCGTTCTGCCTGATCGGCGAACGGTCAAGGCCCGACGAAAGCGGCCGTATCGGTTACGATGCGTGTCGGCATTGCAGCGCCTGGCGAGCCTTCTGGCTCTCCGGGCACATTTGTTTTATGGAGGCCGTTCTCTTTCAGGGGCCGCCGCGGCGTGAAAAGCGCTCGTGCGGATGTTCGAAGGAACGGCAAACGGGTCACGGGATCCAGCATTCAAGAGGAGCCGGCGCGCGCCGCGAAGCGCGAGGCCGGCGTTGAACCGATATGGCGAAACGGGATTACTACGAGGTTCTGGGCGTCGCGAAGAACGCGAGCGACGACGAAATCAAGAAGGCGTATCGCAAGCTCGCGATGAAGTACCACCCCGACCGCAATCCGGACAACAAGGATGCGGAAGAGCATTTCAAGGAGGCCAAGGAGGCCTATGAAATGCTGTCGGACTCGCAAAAGCGCGCGGCATACGACCAGTACGGCCACGCCGGCGTCGACCCCAACATGGGCGGCGCGGGCGCGCAGGGCTTCGGCGGTTTTGCGGACGCCTTCGGCGACATCTTCGGCGATATTTTCGGCCAGGCCGCAGGCGGCCGCGGCGGCCAGCGCAGCGGTCCGCAGGTGTATCGCGGCGCCGACCTGCGCTACAGCATGGAAATCACGCTGGAGCAGGCGGCGCACGGCTACGAGACGCAAATTCGCGTGCCGGGCTGGAGCGGCTGCGAAGTCTGTCACGGCTCGGGCGCGAAGCCCGGCACCAAGCCCGAAACCTGCCCGACCTGCCACGGCTCCGGCCAGGTGCGCATGTCGCAGGGCTTCTTCAGCATTCAGCAGACCTGCCCGAAGTGTCATGGCACGGGTTCCTACATTCCCGAGCCGTGCACGAACTGCCACGGCGCGGGCAAGGTGAAGGAAACCAAGACGCTCGAAGTCAAGATTCCCGCAGGCATCGACGACGGCATGCGCATTCGCTCGGCCGGCAACGGCGAGCCGGGCATCAACGGCGGGCCGTCGGGCGATCTGTACGTCGAGATTCACATCAAGCAACACGCGGTGTTCGAGCGCGACGGCGACGACCTGCACTGCCAGATGCCGATTCCGTTCACCACGGCGGCGCTGGGCGGCGAGATCGAAGTGCCGACGCTCGCCGGCCGCGCGAGCTTCACGGTGCCCGAAGGCACGCAGTCGGGCAAGACGTTCCGTCTGCGCGGCAAGGGCATCAAGGGCTTGCGTTCGAGCATCGCCGGCGATCTCTATGTGCACGTGCAGGTGGAAACGCCGGTCAAGCTCACCGAGAATCAGCGCGAACTGCTTCAGCAATTCGAAAAGTCGCTGGTGGAAGGCGGTTCGCGCCACAGCCCGCAAAGCAAAAGCTGGTTCGACCGCGTGAAGAGCTTTTTCGATTGATGCGTTTTTCGGCTCGACGCACGGCAGCAGGTAGATAGCAGGTAGTTAGCGCAATGGCAGTCAATCCTGGCGGCGCGGCGGGCGCCGCGATTTTCGCGCTGCTCGACGACGGCGACGCAACGGCGCTCAGCCGTTCGAGCCGCCTTTATACGGGGTTCGTGCGCGAGCTTGCATGCGAGCGCGCGGCGGATCTCGACTCACTGAGCGCGCAAGTGAACGCCGGGCTGAGCGCGGGTTTGCACGCGCTCGTGATCGGCGATTACGAGTTCGGGCGCACGCTCGAATTCGCCAGGCGCGACACGACCTCGTCCACTGAAACGCAGCACGGCCACGCCGCGCTGCGTTTTTTATTATTCGAACGCTGCGAAAAGCTCTCCCGCGAAGAGGCCGATGCGTGGCTCGCCGCCCAGGAGGGCAGTGAAGCGCCTGCGCCTGCCGGCGTGGCGGGCGTGACGATCGGCGTGAATCGCGAGCGCTTCGAGCAGGACATCGCCGCCGTGCAGGACGCGTTGCGCGCGGGCGACTCGTATCAGATCAACTACACGTACCGGCTCGGCTTCGAGGCGTACGGCTCGCCGCTCGCGCTCTACCGGCGTTTGCGCGAGCGTCAGCGCGTGCGTTACGGCGCGCTTATCGCGTTGCCGGACGAGCGCTGGGTGCTCTCGTGCTCGCCGGAGCTTTTCGTCGAGAAGCACGGCAAAACGTTGCGTGCGAAACCCATGAAGGGCACGGCCGCCCGTTGCGCCGACGCGCAGCAAGACGCCGCCGCCGCGCGTTTTCTCGCGAACGATCCGAAGAACCGCGCCGAAAACGTGATGATCGTGGACTTGCTGCGCAACGATCTCTCGCGCGTCGCGCAAACCGGTTCGGTGCGCGTGCCGGCGCTCTTCAGCGTGGAGCCCTACGCATCCGTCTGGCAGATGACGTCCACCGTGGAAGCGTCGCTGCGCGAAGGCACAACGTTCGCCGACGCCATGCGCGCGCTCTTTCCCTGCGGCTCGATCACGGGCGCGCCCAAGCATCGCACGATGGAGTTGATCGAAGCGCTCGAACACGCGCCGCGCGGGCTGTACACGGGCACGACAGGCTGGCTCGAAGCGCCTGCGGCAGGCGAGACTTGCGGTGACTTTTGCCTCTCGGTCGTGATCCGCACGTTGATACTCGAAGCGCCCTCCGGCGGCGCGGGCGCGGCTCGGCGCGGCGAAATGGGCGTGGGCGCGGGCATCGTGCTCGACAGCGTGGCCGCCGACGAATACGAGGAGTGCCGCTTGAAAGCCCGTTTTCTGACCGATGCCGACCCGGGCATCGAATGCTTCGAAACGATGTACGCGACGCGCGCGCACGGCGTGCGCCACGTGGAGCGCCATCTCGCGCGGCTGGCGGCGAGCGCGGCGTGGCTCGGTTTCCCGTGCGACGTCGAAGCCTTGCGCAAGCGCATCGACGAAACCTGCGCCGCGTTTGCGGACGATCATGCGCCGCACCGTGTGCGTCTTGCGCTCGGCAAGAGCGGCGCAGCTACGCTCGCGAGCGCTCCGCTCGCCGCGCTCGCGCACGGCACGGTGGGCGTGCTGCTCGCGCCGGATCACGGCTTCGCGCCGACCGGATCCGCCGACGCGCTGTTACTGCGCAAGACCACGCGCCGCGCCGAATTCGACCGCGCGTGGCGCGAGGCCGAAGCGCTGGGTGGCTTCGACATGCTGTTCTTCAACGAGCGCGGCGAACTGACCGAAGGCGGCCGCTCGAACGTGTTCGTGAAGCTCGATGGCAAGTGGTTCACGCCGCCGCTCTCCTCAGGCGTGCTGCCTGGCGTGATGCGCGCCGTGCTGCTCGATGACGAGGCGCTCGGCGCGCAGGAACGCGTGCTTACGCGCGACGACGTGCTGGGCGCCGAAGCCTTGATGCTGACGAACGCGCTGCGCGGTGCGGTGCCCGCGCGCCTGATTCGATGAGGCGGCCGTAGCGCCTCGCCCAGGCGTACCCGCCAAAAACAAAGCGCGCCCGAAACCGGAGCGCGCTTTTTTCATGCCGCGAAGCAAAAGCATGAAGGGTTCAGAACACGTGCTCGGCTCCCGGAAACGTGCCTTCCTTCACGGCCTGCACATACGCACGCACCGCCGATTCGATATCGGGCTGGCCCGTCATGAAATCCTTCACGAAGCGCGGCCGCTTGCCCGGAAAAATGCCGAGCATGTCGTGCAGCACGAGCACCTGGCCAGAACAGTCCACGCCCGCGCCGATGCCGATCGTCGGAATGCGCAACTGCTTCGTGACTTCCGCGCCGAGCGCCGCGGGCACGGCTTCGATCACCACGAGTTGCGCGCCCGCGTCCTGCAGCGCCAGCGCGTCGCGAATCATCTGCGTGGCGGCCGCGTCGCTCTTGCCCTGCACCTTGAAGCCGCCGAACGCATGCACCGACTGCGGCGTGAGACCGATGTGCGCGCACACGGGCACCGCACGCTCCACCAGCATCTTCACCGTGGGCGCGAGCCATTCGCCGCCCTCGATCTTCACCATCTGCGCGCCGGCGCGCATGAGCTTCACCGAGTTCGCGAACGCGTCTTCGGGCGTGCCGAAGGTGCCGAACGGCAAATCGGCGACGATCAGCGCCCTGGTGTGCGCGCGCGCTACGCATGCCGTGTGATACGCGATGTCGTCGATGGTGACGGGCAGCGTCGTCGTGTGGCCCTGGAGCACGTTGCCGAGCGAGTCGCCGATCAGCACCGTATCGACGCCCGCGCGGTCGCACAGCGCCGAGAAGCTCGCGTCGTAGCACGTCAGCATGGCGATGCGCTCGCCCGCGTCGCGCATGGCCTGAAGTTTGGGCACGGTGACCGCGCTGCGGGTCGCTTCCTGCAGGTAACTCATAGGGAAATCCGTTGGGGAAAGGGAAAACGGGGAGAGGCCGCGCCGAGGTGCCGTGCCTGTGGGCGACTACAGCGACGTGCCCTTGACGAAGGATTCCTTGCGGCCGCGCATCGTCTCGATACGTTCGGCGACGAGCGCGAGATCCGCATCGGAATCGAGCAGATCCAGATGCTCCGCGCCGACGGTGAGCACCGGCGCATGATCGTAATGATAGAAAAAATCGTTGTAACTGTCGCAGAGCGCACGCAGGAACGCGCTCGAAATGGACAGCTCGCGCGGCACAGCCCGCTTCTGGATGCGCGCATAGAGCGCTTCGGGACTCGCCTGCAGATAGACCACGAGGTCGGGCGCGGGCGCCGACGAAGTCAGGCGCGAGGCGAGCGTGCGGTAGAGCGGCAACTCGTCGTCCGCCAGTGTCAGGCGTGCGAACAGGTCGTTGCGTTCGGCGAGGAAGTTCGTCACGAGCGGCGCGCCCGTTTCCCGGCGCGCGGCCACTTCGCGCGAAAGCTGCTCGCGCTGCAACGCGATATGCAACTGCGCGGCGAGCGCATGCGACGAGGGCGCGGTGTCGCGATACACGCGTTCCAGAAACGGATTCTCGGCGTTCGATTCGAAGAGCGTCTGCATCGACCAGCGCTCGGCGAGGCGCGTGGCGAGCGTGGTCTTGCCCGCGCCGATCGGCCCTTCGATGACGACGTACTGGAGCGCGGCGGGCCGCGTGGGGCGCGCGCTGACGACGGGAAGAGGCGTGGTGCTCATCGGCAGTTGCCGGAGGGCGGCGTGTCGGGGGCGGGCGCCGTGCCCATGCACTGGCACAGCGGCTTGACCTTCTCGATGCGCTGGTCGGCCACGGCGGGCAGCAACGCGCTGGCGGGCCCCTGGCCCGGAATCACGAGTTGAGGGTCGATCTCGACGAGCGGCACGAGCGCGAACGCGCGGCCCGTCATGCGCGGATGCGGCACGACGAGGTCGGTTTCGTCGATGATGGCGCTGCCGAAAAGCAGAATATCGATGTCGAGCGTGCGGGGCGCGTTGCGAAAGGGGCGCTCCCGGCCGAAGTGATGCTCCACGCGCTGGCACAGCGCGAGCAGCGCGTGAACGTCGAGACTCGTCTCGATCTTCACGACGCAGTTGTAATAGTCGTCGCCGCCCGCGTCGATGGGCGCGGTGCGGTACAGACTCGATTTCGCGACGACGGTGAGGGTGTGCTGTTGTGCGAGGCACACCACCGCGTCTTTGAGGGTCTGGCGCGCATCCCCCAGATTCGCGCCGATTCCCAGCCAGGCAACCGTCATGGCTTCACTTCCTGCGACTTTTGTTGCTGTTCGACACATGCGCGCCGCGGCTCGCCGCGACGCCGCGCGGCGTCAGTCCTCGTGCGGACCGGCGTGGCCGTCGTAGTCGGCGCTGCTCGCTTCGTGCACGTCGCCGCCCGCGGCTTCCGACGCCGCGCCTTCGCCCGTTCTGCGGCTCTTCGCACCGCCGCGGCGGCGGCGTTTGCGCGGCGCGCGCTCCTTCGTTCCGCCTTGCGTGAGCAGCGCTTCGCGCGCCGTGAGATCGCCGTCGATGAAGTCGGTCCACCATTGGCCGACTTCGGCATCCAGCTCGCCCGATTCGCAGCGCAGCAGGAGGAAATCATACCCCGCTCTAAATCTTTGGTGTTCCAGCAGCTTGAGCGCGCCGCGCCCGCGTTTTTCGAGGCGCAACTGCAGACCCCAGATCTCGCGCATGTCCGACGAAAAGCGTCGATGGATCGCGAGTTTCTCCGTTTGCGCGTCGATCACGTCGTCCATCGCGCGATGGAGCGCCGGCACGGGCAATTCGCCTTCGGCCGTGTATTGCTGCCAGCGCTGCTGTACGTCGTGCCACAGCAGCGTCGCGAACAGGAAGCCCGGCGACACCGACTTGCCCGCGCGCACGCGCGCGTCGGTGTTCGAGAGCGCGAGCGTGATGAACCGCTCGCCTTGCGGCTGTTCGAGCACCACGTCGAGCAGCGGCAGCAGACCGTGATGCAGCCCTTCCTTGCGCAGCCACTTGAGGCATTCGAGCGCGTGGCCCGAGAGCAGCAGCTTGAGCATCTCGTCGAAGAGACGCGCCGCCGGCACGTTGTTGATGAGGTCCGCGAGCTTCACGATCGGCTCGCGCGTGTGCTCTTCGATCTCGAAGCCGAGCTTGGCCGCGAAACGCACCACGCGCATCATGCGCACCGGGTCTTCGCGATAACGCGTGGCCGGGTCGCCGATCATGCGCAGCAGACGCGCGCGCATGTCGGCCATGCCGTTGTGATAGTCCAGCACGGTTTGCGTGGCCGGATCGTAGTACATCGCGTTGATCGTGAAGTCGCGGCGCGTGGCGTCTTCGTGCTGCTCGCCCCACACGTTGTCGCGCAGCACGCGGCCGCTCGCGTCGACGTGATGCGTCTTGCGGTCGAGTTCGTCGCGGCGCATGCGCTTTTGCGGCGCGGCGGCAGGCGCGGCGTCGGCGGGCGGCGGATCGACCAGCGCGCGGAACGTCGACGTTTCGATGATTTCCTGGCCGAACTGCACGTGCACGATCTGGAAGCGCCGGCCGATGATGCGCGCGCGGCGGAACAGCTTCTGCACCTGGTCGGGCGTGGCGTCGGTAGCCACGTCGAAGTCCTTCGGCGCGATGCCCAGCAGCAGGTCGCGCACCGCGCCGCCCACGATGAACGCCCGGAAGCCCGCCTGCTGCAGGCCTTCGGTCACGCGCACGGCGTTGCGCGAGATGAGCGCGGGATTGATGCCGTGGACGTCGGCCGAAAGGATGATGGGCGTGGCCGGATCGTGCTGCGCGCCAATGCCTGCGCGCGGCTTCGATGCTTTCTTCGCGCTGGCCGGCTTGCGGCGCGCGCGGGGAGTGCCGGCGACGGCGGCCGCGCCTTCATGCGAGGCCGTGCGCGAATCGGCGGGGACTTCGGTGTCTTGCGCGGCTTCGGCGTCGTCCTGGCCGAACAGCTTGCGGATAAATTTCTTGATCACTGGGCTTGGAACAAATCGAGGATGCGCCAGCCCTTTTGTTGCGCGTGAGCGCGCAGGGTGTCGTCGGGGTTGGTGGCGATCGGGTCGGTGACTTTTTCGAGCAGCGGGATGTCGTTGTGCGAGTCGCTATAGAAGTAGCTGTGCTCGAAGTCCGACCAGCGTTTGCCGAGCGAGGCGAGCCATTGCTCGACGCGCACGATCTTGCCTTCGCGGTAGCTCGGCGTGCCCGTGGGGCGGCCGGTGAAGGCCGATGCCGGATGGCCGTCCACGGTTTCGACTTCGCACGCGATCAGCTTGTCCACGCCGAACACATCGGCGATCGGCGCCGTGATGAATTCGTTGGTGGCCGTGACCACGCAGCAGAGGTCTCCCGCTTCCTTGTGCTTTTTCACGAGTTCGACCGCGCTCGGCAGGATGGTCGGCTTGATCACCTCGTGCATGTACTGGTCGTGCCATTCCTTGAGCTGCGCGCGCGAATACTTCGCGAGCGGCGTGAGCATGGCGACGAGGTACGCCTGGATGTCGAGCTTGCCGGCCTTGTAGTCGGCGTAGAAGCGGTCGTTCTGCTGCGCGAAGCGCTCGCCGTCGACAATGCCCAGCTTCACCATGAAGCGGCCCCATTCGTGGTCGCTGTCGGTGGGGATCAGGGTGTGATCGAGGTCAAAAAGTGCAAGGTTAGCCATGGGCGCTCATTTTACTTGAAGCGGGGAACGCCGTTGCCGCCGTCGGCGGGCGGTGTCGGCGCGGCGGGGTCCGCGGAGGATTCGGGTTCGCAAGGCGTGCCGTTCGCCGGCGTTGGTTCGGTGTTCGGCGCGGGGGAGGGGTCGGGCGTGGCCGGGACCTCTGCGGATGCCTCGCCGGCGCCTGCGGCATTTGGGGCGTTTGAAGCATTTGGGGTGCTTGCGTCCGGCGGATCGAGATCGCCGCGCAGCTCGCCGCTCATTTCGTTGCTCACGTCGGCTTCGACTTCGCCCTTGAGTTCCGTGCCCAGTTCCTTGTGGACCACATGACGATATTTGGCCCCCAATTCGCCTTCGACATTGTCGGTCGGCTTGACGAAGGGCGCGGGCGCCAGTGCGCGCGCCTGCAAGGCCGGCGCTTTCGGCGCCTCGTAGGGCGCGGCGTCGTCGGGTTCGGAGCCGGGCGCCTCTGGCTCGTCGGGGAAGAGCGCCGGAGCGGCGGGCGGCTCGTTATCTTCGGCTGGCCGAGCCTGCGCCGCGGCGCATGCGCTCTCGTCTTCGTGGGCTTCGTTCGCGTTGTCCGCCTGCGCCGGTTCTTCGCCGGAAAACGCGTCTTCCGTCGCCAGCGTGCTCGCCGCGCTCACCAGGTCCCCCACGCCCTTCGCGAGCATCGCGCGCAAGAGGGGCAGCGTCACCGCGCGCTTCTGTTCGAGCGAGAAGCGGTCGAGCGCGTCGAGCAAACCCATGAGGCTCGGCATGTCGCGCCGGAAATGCGTGAGCAGGTAGGCGGGCACGTCGTCGGCGAGCGCAATGCCGCGCTCGCGCGCCGCGAGCTTGAGGATGGCGGCCTTCCCTTCGTCGGAGAGCGGCGCGAGGTGGAACACGAGGCCCCAGCCGAGGCGCGTGCGCAGATCCTCGCGCACCGCGAGACCCATCGGCGGCGCATTGCCTGTCGCGACGAGCGCGCAGGCGGGGTACGAGCGCACCTCGTTGAACAGGTTGAAGAGCGCGATCTGCTGGGCGCCCGAGAGCGAATCGCAGTCGTCCACGGCGTAGATCGTCACGCGCGGATCGAACGTGAATGCGGCCAGCGCGCTTTGCGGACCGAGATAGCGCACGTGGCCCGGCGGCGCTTCGTCGGCGAGCGCGTGCAGCAGATGGCTGCGCCCGTTGCCCGGCTCGCCCCAGACATAGAACGTGCGATCGGCGACCGGGCCCGCCGTGAGCGCCGCGTCCAGCCCGCGCAGGCGCGCGACCAGCTCGGCGTTGGCGCCGATATGGAAGTTGTCGAAGGTCGATGGCGGCGGGGTGCCGAGATCGAGCGTTAACTGTCGCTGCACGGTGGTCTGGGCGGAGTCGGTTCTAGTAAAGCGTGCTCTCGTGAGAATCGCGCAGATCACGGGGCCGCGCGCGCCGCAGCCCGTTGCCGAAGGCGTGCGCGATTCCGGTGCGGATGGCGGCCCGGCGCGGCTGCGGTGCAATATGCGGTGCGATGTACGGTGTGTTCTGCGGCAAAACTCGGTTTCCGGTTGTGGGGCGCGGGGCGAGGCGCGTGCCAAATCTCGCTCCAGGCGCGGCGGCGGGGCGCCGTCAATCGGTTAAAATCGCATTTTACCGACCTTCTGGCGCTTCCCCATGAATCAACCGAAATCCGGCCCCGCTAATCAGGACCCGTCGCAGGGCCAAGGCCTCTCCTACGCCGACGCGGGCGTCGACATGGTCGCGGGCGACGCGCTCGTCGACCGCATCAAGCCCTTTGCGAAGAAGACCCTGCGCGAAGGCGTGATGGGCGGTATCGGCGGATTCGGCGCGCTCTTCGAAGTGCCGAAGAAGTACAAGGAGCCGGTGCTGGTTTCGGGCACCGACGGCGTGGGCACCAAGCTGCGCCTCGCGTTTCATCTGAACAAACACGACACGGTCGGCCAGGATCTCGTCGCGATGAGCGTGAACGACATCCTCGTGCAGGGCGCCGAGCCGCTGTTCTTCCTCGACTACTTCGCCTGCGGCAAGCTGGACGTCGATACGGCGGCCACGGTCGTGAAGGGCATCGCGCAAGGCTGCGAACTGTCGGGCTGCGCGCTGATCGGCGGCGAAACGGCCGAAATGCCGGGCATGTACCCCGACGGCGAATACGACCTGGCCGGTTTCGCGGTGGGCGCGGTCGAAAAGAGCAAGATCATCGACGGCAGCACGATCGCCCCGGGCGACGTGGTGCTCGGTCTCGCTTCGAGCGGTATCCACTCGAACGGCTTCTCGCTCGTGCGCAAGATCATCGAGCGCGCGCAGCCGGACCTCGCCGCCGACTTCGACGGCCGCTCGCTCGCGGACGCGCTGATGGCGCCCACGCGCATCTATGTGAAGCCGCTGCTCAAGCTGATGGAAACCATCACGGTGAAGGGCATGGCGCACATCACGGGCGGCGGTCTGGTCGAGAACATTCCGCGCGTGCTGCGCGAAGGCCTCACGGCCGAACTGAACCACGCTGCATGGCCGCTGCCGCCGCTCTTCTCGTGGCTGCAAAAGCACGGCGGCGTGGCCGATGCGGAAATGCACCGCGTGTTCAACTGCGGCATTGGCATGGCCGTGGTCGTGTCGGCGGATCAGGCCGATGCGGCCGCCGCGCTGCTCGCAGCCGGCGGCGAACTGGTGTGGAAGATCGGTTTCGTGCGCGAAAGCAAGGAAGGCGAAGCGCAGACCGTGGTGATCTAAGCTTTACGCGCCTTCACGCGCTGACGCTCATAAAAATGCCCGCCATCGTTGGCGGGCATTTTTTTTGCCGGCGCGATACGCGTTACAGCACCGTGCGCACGTGCCAAAGCTCGGGGAAAAGCACGACGTCGAGCATCTTGCGCAGATACGGCGCGCCGCTCGTGCCGCCCGTGCCCTGCTTGAAGCCGATGATGCGCTCGACCGTCGTCACGTGACGAAAGCGCCATTGACGGAACGCGTCTTCGAGGTCGACAAGCTCTTCGGCCATCTCGTACAAATCCCAGTACTCCGAAGGATTGCGATACACCGCGAGCCATGCCGCCTCGACGGTGGCGTCGTGTTCGGTCGGCAGCGACCAGTCCCGGTTCAGACGCTCGGGCGCGATCGCAAAGCCGCGCCGCGCGAGCAGGCGTATCACTTCGTCGTAGAACGAGGGCGCTTCGAGCGTCGCTTTCACCTGCCCGAAAATCTCGTCCCGATGCTCGTGCGGCTTGAGCATCTGCGCGTTCTTGTTGCCGAGCAGGAATTCGATTTGCCGGTACTGATACGACTGGAAGCCCGACGATGCGCCGAGGTACGGCCGCATGGCCGTGTACTCGGAAGGCGTGAGCGTGGACAATACATTCCACGCCTGCACCAACTGCTCCATGATCCGCGACACGCGCGCCAACTGCTTGAACGCGGGCGGCAGCGCGTCGCGATGGACATTCGCCAGGGCCGCGCGCAGCTCATAAAGCGCGAGCTTCATCCACAGTTCGCTCGTTTGATGCTGCACGATGAACAGCATCTCGTTGTGATCGGGCGACAAAGGATGCTGCGCGTTGAGAACCGAATCGAGCGCGAGGTAGTCGCCGTAGCTCATCGACTTCGAGAAGTCGAGCTGCGCGTCGTGCCAGCCTTCGCCTTGCGTCGCTTGTTCCGCAGTCGCCGCGCCGTGTCCGAAAGGACAGCCGCCTTGCGCCGTCCGTTCGGTCTTGCCGGTTTCGCCCGCGTCGGGCATGCCGGGAACCTGCATGTGATCGTTCATCGAAATGTTCCTCAGGTCACCGCGCCGCGTTCGGCAAATTCGGGCTTGCGCCAGGACTCGGTCGCGAGCACGTCGCGCAGCGTCTCCACGGCGTCCCACACGTCGACGTAACGCACATACAGCGGCGTGAAGCCGAAGCGCAGCACGCGCGGCTCGCGATAGTCGCCGATCACGCCGCGCGCGATCAGCGCCTGCATCACCTCATAGCCGTGCGGATGCTCGAAGCTCACGTGCGAGCCGCGCCCGGCATGGCCGCGCGGCGTGACGAGCGTGAGGCCGTATTCCTTGCAGCGCGTTTCCACCAGTTCGATGAAGAGATCCGTGAGCGCGAGCGACTTGCGGCGAATGGCCTGCATGTCGGTTTGCAGGAACACGTCGAGACCGCATTCGACGAGCGCCATCGAAACGATCGGCTGCGTGCCGCAGAGGTAGCGGGCGATGCCGTCGTCGGGGCGGTACTCGGGGCTCATCTCGAACGGCTTCTTGTGGCCCCACCAGCCCGAAAGCGGCTGCGAGAACGCGCTCTGGTGGCGCTTGGGCACCCACACGAAGCCCGGCGAACCGGGGCCGCCGTTCAGATATTTATACGTGCAGCCCACGGCGTAATCGGCGTTCGCGCCGTTCAGGTCCACTGGCACGGCGCCCGCCGAATGCGCGAGGTCCCACAGCGCGAGCGCGCCCTGCGCGTGAATATGCCCGGTGAGCGCGCGCATGTCGTGCATCTCGCCCGTGCGGTAATTCACGTGCGTGATCATCGCCACCGCGACGTCTTCGCGGATCGCGGCGCGCAGCTCGGACGGGTCGTCGACGAGGCGCAGCTCGTAGCCGCGGTCCAGTTGCTCGATGAGCCCTTGCGCGATGTACAGGTCGCTCGGGAAGTTCGAGCGCTCCGAGACGATCACGCGCCGCTTCGGGTCGCGCGCGTTCTGCACGCGCAGCGCGGCGGAAAGCGCCTTGAAGAGGTTGATCGAGATGGTGTCGGTGACGACCACTTCGTCGTCGGCCGCGCCGATCAGCTTCGCGAGTTTGTTGCCGAGGCGCTTGGGCATGGCGAACCAGCCCGCGGTGTTCCAGCTACGGATGAGGCCTTCGCCCCATTCGCCGCCGATCACGGCCTGTGCGCGCGCGGCCGAAGCCGAGGGCGGCACGCCGAGCGAGTTGCCGTCGAGATAAATGGTGCCGGCCGCGAGCGTGAATTGCTCGCGCAGGGCGGCGAGCGGATCGGCGCGATCGGCTGCCAGGGCTTCGTTGCGGTCGTTCATGTCTGCGTTTCGTTGTTTGGCGGGTTAAGTGGAATCAGTTGGCTGCGGCTTGAGGCAACGCGCGCAGCACGGCGCGCACGGGGCTCGCGTCGAGCGTCGAGAACTTCAGCGGCAGCGCGATGAGTTCGTAGTCGCCGGGCGCTATTTCGTCGAGCACCACGCCTTCGAGAATCGCCATGCCGTGCGCGCGGATGCGGTGATGCGCGTCCATCGTCTTCGATTCCTGCGGGTCGAGCGAAGGCGTGTCGATGCCGATGAGCCGCACGCCGTGCGCGGCCAGCAGATCGATGGTTTCCGGCGCGACGGCGCAAAACTTGCTATCCCAGCGGTCCTGCGGCGCTTGTGCGTAGGTGCGCAGCAGCACGCGCGGCGGGACGCCCGGCAATGCGGCTTCCACATGCTCGGGAAGCACGAGCGGCGCGGCGCTCACGCAATGAATCACGCGGCACGCGCCGATATACGTGTCGAGCGGCACCTCGCCGATCGGCGCGCCCTGGGCGTCGTAGTGCAGCGGGGCGTCGGTGTGCGCGCCGGTGTGCGGCGAGAGCGTCACGCGAGCGACGTTGACCGGCGAACCCGCTTCCATGCGCCACACGCGCTCGACGCCAACAGGCGTATCGCCGGGCCAGACGGGCGTTTCGGGGCGAATCGGCGGGGAAATGTCTTTGATTTGGGTCATCTCGAAGTTGCTTCGTCTCCTGATCTTTCGAATGATAGGCAACCCCACGCGAAATGTGCTTGCGAAAAAAACGCCGCAAACTTCGGTTGTTGGCACATAATTTGTCTCAAAAGGGGAATGGAGACCAAATATGAACGCAATCTCACTGGATGCTACCGATTGCCGTATTCTCGCCGTGCTGCAAAACGAGGGGCGGATCAGTAACCTGGATCTGGCGGAGCGCATTTCGCTTTCGCCATCGGCGTGCCTGCGCCGTTTGCGGCTGCTGGAGGAGCAGGGCGTGGTGGAGCGTTACCGCGCGAGTCTGAACCGGGAAATTCTCGGCTTCGAGATGGAGGCTTTCGTGCAGGTGTCGATGCGCAACGACCAGGAGAGCTGGCACGAGCGTTTCGTCACGGCGCTGCGCGACTGGCCGGAGGTGGTGGGGGCGTATGTGGTGACGGGCGAGACGCACTACCTGCTGCGCGTGCTCGCGCACAACCTCAAGCACTACTCGGACTTCGTGCTCAACAAGCTGTACAAGGCGCCGGGCGTGATGGACATCCGCTCGAACATCGTGCTCACGACGCTCAAGGTGGAATCGGGCGTGCCCGTGGACCTGATCGCGCAGCGCGAGCCGAAGAACACGCCTGCGTAAGGGTCCGGGCGAGGGCGCTCGTTTGGCGCCGCGCCGTATCAGAGCGACTGAAGCTGGTGAAACGCGCCGCCGTGGAACACGAGCGGCGAGGCGTTCGTGCCGTCTTCGCGCACGCCGCAGCGTTCCACTTCCCCGACGAAAATCACGTGGTCGCCTTCGTCGTAGCGGCTGCGGTTGTGGCACTCGAACCACGCGATCGCGCCTTCCAGCACGGGCATGCCCGTGTCGCCGGCCGCGTGCGAGACGCCCTCGAAGCGGTCGCCCTTGACGGTCGCGAAGCGCTTGCACAGGTCGAGCTGCGACGCGGCGAGCACATTGATCACATAATGGCTGTTCGAGCGGAACACGGGCATCGATGCCGAGCGCGTGGCGAGGCTCCACAGCACGAGCGGCGGATTGAGCGAGACCGAGTTGAACGAACTGGCCGTGATGCCGATGAGCGCGCCGTCGGGTGCGCGCGTCGTGATCACGGTCACGCCGGTGGCGAACTGGCCGAGCGCGCGGCGGAATGCGCCGTCGTCGAAGTTGGGCGGGGTGGCGCGGCGGGTCATCGGTGCAGGCCTGTAGCGGCTATGCGGGCGGCGAGGGCGGCGGCGGGAGCGGAAATCGGGATCAACGTCATGTGGAAAATCGGCGAATTGTCACAATTTTAACGGAAGCGGCGGCAGGCGGGTCGCGCGGGCTGCCGCGCAGCGATATCCGCGCTTGTATCCGAAGCGACGTCCGCATTCACGATCAAAGGAGCGAATAGCATGAGTCAGACAGTCGAAACGGCCACCCTGGGCGGCGGATGCTTCTGGTGCCTGGAGGCGGTGTATCTGCGCGTGGATGGCGTGAGCGCCGTGGAGTCGGGCTACGCGGGCGGCCACGCGGCCAACCCGAGCTACGAACAGGTCTGCGACGGCGAGACCGGCCACGCCGAGGTCGTGAAGGTCGATTTCGATCCCGCGAAGATCAGCTATCGCGAGATTCTCGACATCTTCTTCGCGATTCACGACCCCACGCAGTTGAACCGCCAGGGCAACGACGTGGGCACGCAGTACCGCTCGGTGATCTTCACGCACTCCGAGGCGCAGCGCGAAACGGCGGAACAGGCGATTCGCGAACTGGCCGCCGAGGGCGTATACGACGGCAAGATCGTCACCCAGGTGCTGCCGCTCGACGGCAACTATTTCCCCGCCGAGGCGTATCACCAGAACTACTTCGCGCAGCACCCGAACCAGGGCTATTGCTCGTTCGTGGTCGCGCCGAAGGTCGCGAAGTTCCGCCAGAAGTTCGCGCACCGGCTCAAGGCGGAATAAGGTTCGGCAGGGGCGCGGGCGGGTTCGCGCCTCAATCCTCGTGTGCCTGCTCTTCGTGCGCGCCGGGCGATGCTTCGTCCGGCGCCGTTTCCGCGCGCAGCCGCTCCATCTCCTCCGTAATCGCCCGCGCGAGCTTCGCGCAGGTTAGCGGCGCCGATCCCTCCGCCTTGTTGTTCGTCGTGATCAGCACGGGGCGGCCCGCCATCGCATAGCGCGCGGCCAGTTCCGCGAGCGTGACCCGCGTGTGCAGGTCTTCGTCCACCAGCTTGTCGAAGGGTTCGTAGCGGGCTTTCGCCTGCTCGTACTTGAAGCCGCTGTGCAGGTTCCAGCGCACGATCAGCGGGCCGGCCGGCGCTTCGCCGTCCATCAGCGCCAGCGCGGCGGCCTGGCGTAGCGGGTCAGGCATGCGCGCGTGCAGGCCCACGCAGTAGCGCACGCCTGCGGCGCGCAGCGCGCGCACGAAGCGCGGCGTGAGCAGGATCGCGTCGCGGATCTCGACGGCGTAGTAAGGGCCGTCGTCGGCTGCATCGGGCCCGGTCTGTCGGGGCAGGGGCGGGAGCGCGGCGAGAAAGACGGTCAGGCGTTCGACGAATACCGCCGGGTCGGCCAGTAGCGGGTCGGGCAGCGGCGGAAACTGGAACACGAGCGCGCCTGCCTTGCTGCCGAGGCCCGCGAGGCACGGCTCGACGAATTCGCGCACGGCCAGCTCCGCATTGAGAAAGCACGGGTTCGCCGAAACGGGCTCGCCGCGTTCGCCGCGCACGCTGGCGTCAGTGACGAGCGCGGGCGCCTTCACGATGAAGCGGAAATGGTCCGGCACCTGTTGCGCATAGCGCAGGTAGTCGGTGACAGTCAGCGGCGCGTAGAAGGAGCGGTCGATGCTTACCGAGCGCAGCAGCGGATGCGCGCCGTAGGCAGAAAGGCCGTCGCGGGCGAGCTTCGACTGGCTGTAGTCCTCGCCGTAGACGATGCCGCGCCAGCCCGGAAACGACCACGACGAGGTGCCGAGGCGCACGTTCGCGGGCAGCGCGGCGGCGACGTCGAGCGTGTCCTGCGTCGCCACGGCGGGCAGCACGCCGCGGCCGCGGCGCTTGGGGGCGTCGGAGTTGGGCGCGGGCTGCTTCGAAGCTTTAGCGCGCGGCTCCCCTTCCTCCTCTTCGGCGTCGTCCTCGTGCGGGGCGCGCTGGGTGTGGGATTTTGGGGCGGCCACGGGCGCCGCGAAGCCGAACAGGTCTGGCTGCGGTTCGGCGCGCGCTTCGGCCTCCTTCGGCGGGCTGCGGCGGGTGGCTGGGCGCGCGGCCGGGTGGGCGTCGGCGGGTCCGGAATGGTTGCCCGCTCCGGGCGTCATGTCGCCGAACAGGTCGTGGCCGTCGTCGCGTTCGTTCATGCAGTGGCGTTGCGCAGTGCCGTCGCGCAGTGTCGTGGTGATGGCGGTCGTGGGGCGAAGCCGCCTGCTCGCCAATAACGGCTCAGGCGGCGCGCAGGCGATGCCCCCGCGCCGCCGCCTGCGTCAGAGCGGCTTCTCGTACATATACCGGCGCGACCACGGCAGCGTTGCCGCGCTGCGGCCGGCCTTGCGGCAGACGATCTGGAAGATCGACACGTCGTCGTGCTCGAACGCGTACGCGCAACCCGCCAGATAAACGCGCCAGATGCGGAACTTCTCGTCGTCGACGAGCCGTTTCGCTTCCTCGGCGCGCGCCTCGAAATTCTCCGCCCACAAATCGAGCGTGTGCGCATAGTGACGGCGCAGGCTTTCCACGTCAACCGCTTCGAGCCCGCCGCGCTGCGCCGCTTCGAGTGCGAGGCCGATGTGCGGCAGCTCGCCGTCGGGGAAAACGTAGCGGTCGATGAATTCGCCGCCGCCGAGCGCCGTTTCGCCCGAGTCGGCGTCCGACGAGGTGATGCCGTGGTTCATCGCGACGCCGTCGTCGGCGAGCAGGTCGTGGACCTTGCGGAAATAGCCGGGCAGATTCTTGCGCCCCACGTGCTCGAACATGCCCACGCTCGTGATGCGGTCGAACTGGCCTTGTATGTCGCGATAGTCCTGCAGCCGGATCTCGATGCGCTCTTCGAGGCCCGCGGCCTTCACGCGCGCGGTGGCGAGATCGAACTGGTTTTGCGAAAGCGTTACGCCCACGCAACGCGCGCCGAACTTCTGCGCGGCGCGCAGCACGAGCGCGCCCCAGCCGCAGCCGATATCGAGCAGCGTCTGACCTTCCCGCACCTGGATCTTGGTAAGGATGTGGTCGATTTTCTTGAGCTGCGCGGTGGCGAGATCTTCGTCGCCGTTCTCGAAGTACGCGCACGAATAGACCATGTTCTCGTCGAGCCAGAGCTGGTAGAACTCGTTCGAGACGTCGTAGTGGTACTGGATGGCCTGTTTGTCCGTGGACTTCGAGTGCGTGAAATAGCGGCGCACGCGCGCGAGCTTGCCGGCGCTCGTGACGGTGTTGCGCGCGAGCGAATAGCTGATGTTGATGATGTCGGCGAGCTTGCCTTCTATGTCGATCTTGCCCTTCACGTAAGCCTCGCCGAGATTGTCGAGGCTCGGCGTGAGCAGGAGCGGCAGCGCCGACGCGCTATTGACCTTGAGCGTGACGGCAGGCGCCGCGAAGTGGCCGAAGTCGTATTGCTGCCCGCTCCAGAGCACGAGGCGGGCGGGCAGATTGGCCTTGCTGCGCACTTCGTCTGCCCACTGTGCGAGTTTTTTCTCCCAGAACATGCGTTTCTCTCCCTGTCAGATGAACGATTGAAGCCCAACGACAAAAGCGAATTGCGATGCAGGTTTTTTGGCAACAGCGTTACGGCAACAGCTAGCTACGGAACAAACCTGGGCAGGCGCGGCGTAAAGCATTGACCGCCGCGCGCCCGCGTTCAAGGCGCGAGGCGTTCGATCTTCCACGGCGCGCTTGCGCCGTCACGCGTATAGCGGATGCGGTCGTGCAGCCGCGAAGGCCGCCCCTGCCAGAACTCGATGGCCTCCGGCACGAGCCGGTAGCCGCCCCAGTGCGGCGGGCGCGGCGGCGTTTCGCCATACTGCGCGGCGATCTCGCGCTCGCGTGCTTCGAGCGTTTCGCGGCTGGCGATCACCGTGCTCTGCTCCGAAGCCCACGCGCCGATGCGCGAGCCGAGCGGCCGCGAGTTGAAGTAGGCATCGCTTTCTTCGGCGCTCGTGAGTTCGACCTTGCCCTCGATGCGGACCTGACGCTCCAGCTCGATCCAGTGAAAGAGCAGCGCCGCGTGCGGATTCGCGCTCAGTTCGCGGCCCTTGCGGCTCTCGTAGTTCGTGAAGAACACGAAGCCGCGCTCGTCCACGCCCTTGATGAGCAGGATGCGCGCGGCAGGGCGCCCTTGGGTGTCGACCGTGGCGACGGTCATGGCGTTGGGTTCGGGCAGCTTCGCGTCGAGCGCCTGGGCGAACCAGGTCTGGAACTGGCGGATCGGATCGGGATCGACGTCGGCGGCGTCGAGCGAACCGAGCGAGTAGGTCTTGCGGAGATCGGCGAGGGAGGTCATTTTTTATGCAGACGCTTCATGCGGACAAGGATATCGAACGGACGGGAAAGAGACGAAGTCACCGCGGCGCGCGGCCTCATACGGCGCGATCAGGCAGAATACGGGTCTTGCGAGGACCGCGACGGCAGTGTGCGACCGGTCCGCGGTCCGCTTACGATTGCCTACCGTCATGTCCAGTACCCCGATTTCCCCTCCCGCCGGCTCCGTCGATCTTACCGCGAGCCCTGCCGGCGATGTTGCCGACCGCGCCCGCCGATTCGGCGGAATCGCGCGGCTTTATGGCGCACCCGCGCTCGACGCCTTCGAGCGCGCCCACGTCGCCGTGATCGGCATTGGCGGCGTGGGCTCCTGGGCCGCCGAGGCGCTCGCGCGCAGCGCGATCGGCAAGCTCACGCTCATCGACCTCGACAACGTGGCCGAGAGCAACACCAATCGCCAGATTCACGCGCTCGACGGCAACTACGGCAAGCCCAAGGTCGAGGCCATGGCCGAGCGCATCAAGCTGATCGACCCGGCCTGCGAGGTGCGTCTCGTGGAAGATTTTGTCGAGCCGTCGAACTTTGCCGAACTGCTCGGCGGCGGTTTCGACTTCGTGATCGACGCCATCGACAGCGTGCGCACCAAGACCGCGCTGATCGCCTGGTGCGTGGAGCATCGCGTGCCGCTCATCACCGTGGGCGGCGCGGGTGGACAGCTCGACCCTACGCGCATTCGCATCGACGATCTCGCGCTCACCATTCAGGACCCGCTGCTCTCCAAGGTGCGCGGCCAGTTGCGCAAGCAGCACGGTTTTCCGCGCGGGCCGAAATCCAGGTTCAAGGTGAGTGCGGTGTATTCGGACGAGCCGCTCATCTATCCCGAAGCGGCGGTGTGCGATATCGACGCCGAGGCCGAGCATGTGACCACGTCGCCGGGCCATCACGGTCCAGTGGGACTGAACTGCGCGGGCTTCGGTTCGAGCGTGTGTGTGACGGCGAGCTTTGGTTTCGCGGCGGCTTCGTATGTGCTGCGGGCGCTGGCGCATCAGGCGATGAAGGGCTGACGCGCGCTGAAACCGGCGGCTAAAAAGCAGAAAAGCGTGTCTCGTACGACACGCTTTCCTGCTTTCCAGCCCCGGAAAAACGACTCGCCTATTCCACGGCTTCCGCTTCGTGCAGGCGCGGCAGCAGGCGATCGAACTCGCGGCGCACGAGACCGTAGCACTCGCATGCGCGCGCCTCGAGCCGCGTGCGATCGAGTACGCGGATCTTGCCGCGGCTGTGATGGATCAGCCCTTCGTCATGCAGCTTGCCGGCCGCTTCCGTGACGCCTTCGCGGCGCACGCCGAGCATATCGGCGATGAGTTGCTGGGTCACGCTCAGATCGTTGGAGTCCACGCGATCCACTTCGATCAGCAGCCACCGGCACAACTGCTTGCTCAGCGAATGGTGGCGGTTGCAGGCGGCCGTCTGTGCGATCTGCGTGAGCAGGGCGTGCATGTAGAGCAGCGTAATGCGGCGCAGAAGTTCGGAGCGCGCGAACTGCTGCTTGAGCGCTTGTGCGCTGATGCGGTAGGCAAAGCCGGAACTCTGCACCTGCACGCGGTTCGGCATCGTCTCGCCACCGGTCAGCACGGGCACGCCGGTCATGCCTTCCCGGCCCACGGCTGCAATTTCGACGGAGCTTCCGTCTTCCATTGTCGTGAGCATCGAGATGACGGCGGTCGTCGGGAAATACACATGATGGATGCGCTGGCCGCAGTCGCAAAGCAGTTGCTCTGTGCGTAGCTGAACGAGTTCGAGATGCGGTGCCAGTGCTTGCCACTCGTTGGACGGAAGTGCGCCCAGCAGATGGTTGCCGTGCAGATCGGATTGAAGGGTCAACATGATCGGTCCTCGCGTAAAGCGGCGTATGCCGCCTCCTGTTTTTTCTGTTTCCGGTTTCTGAACTTTTTTTGTTGTCGCCGTTGTTATCAACGTCGGCTATTCGTTCGTTCGCCAGCCCCATTAGCCCGTTAGCGTCTTGTCGATCTCGACTGTCGGCATGTACGCCCGGTGGCGAACTCTACTTAGCAGGGGCTATGCCAGCGGGGGCGAAAGTGAGGACGCTTGCGGGTTCGCGCGGCGCGGGCAATTTCCAGGAGGACGTATTGCCGCATTATTGTTTCAAATCTGTACAGCGCCCATGGGGCGCAGCTTGCGAATCCGCTGAAGATTGATGCGTATAAGGTATTGATTTATTTGAATATTTGCGTTCTGTCTGAGGGTTGCAGGAAATGAGTCCTTGCTGAAACATCCCTGGGCCAAGGTTTCGCGAGCCTTGCGCGCGGGCCTCTGAAGCGACGCGGTTTTGACTCAGTTCTGTTGGGGTCCCGCTGACACTCGCGCAAAAACGTTCGGATGTGAAACATCACCTCGCGCGGCCCCGTCCGGGCTTCGTGCGCTGCCGCACATAGCGATGGGCTGCATCGCCGTCGCGCAGAAAGCATTCGTCGCGCTCCTTGCGATCAATGTGGTTGCGCGAACAGATTCGCGCAACGCGTCCTGGTCAAATGTCATTCGTCCGCGAACCTGCGCGGACCACAAATGAGACCAGATGCATTGCTGTGGGGGGAGGGATTCGAATGAACAACGATGCGACGTCTGCCGGCCTGATGGCCGCTATCGATGAGAGCGAAGCCGAACTCATCGTTCAACCCGTCGTGCTCGCGGGCGGTTCCGGCACGCGGCTCTGGCCGCTTTCGCGCGAACACTGTCCCAAGCAACTGATCGATCTGCTCGGCGGCGAGTCGCTGCTCGAGGCGACCGTGCGGCGTCTCGACGGCGCGTTCGTGAACGCCAACGGCGCATCGTATGAAGCGCATACAGCACATACGGCAGTGCGCAAAGTCGCGCCGTTCGTCGTGAGCAGCGAAGACCTGCGCCATCTGACCGCCGACCGTCTTGGACGCAGCGGCATGGCCGCGCGCTTCGTGCTGGAACCGCTCGCGCGCAACACGGCGCCCGCGCTCACGGCGGTGGCGCTGGCCGCGAGCGTCGAGGGCGATCCCGTGCTCGTCGCCATGCCCGCCGACCATCTGATTGCCGATGGCGCCGCGTTCGCCGCCGCGCTGGAAGAAGCCGTGACGCACGCGGCGCGCGGCGCGATCGTCACGCTCGGCGTGCCGCCTCAGCGTGCCGAAACGGGCTACGGCTATATCGGCGCGGGTTTGCCGCTTGGCAGCAGCGGGGCGCGCAGCATCGAGCATTTTGTGGAGAAGCCCGATGCGGCGCGCGCGGCGAGCTATGTCGCTTCGGGCAACTATCTCTGGAACAGCGGAATTTTCGTTGTGCGCGCATCGGTCTGGCTCGCGGCGATTACGCACAGCCGGCCGCTTATCGCGGCGCAATGCGCAGCGGCGTTCGAATGCGCCGCCGTCGACGCCGACGGTACCGTCCATTTGAATCGCGATGCGCTCGCGGCCTGCCCGTCCGATTCGATCGACTACGCGGTGATGGAATCGGTCGGCGTGAATGCGCGCCTGGCGGGTGTGGTCGTGCCGCTTCGTTCAGGCTGGTCGGACGTCGGCGCGTGGGATGCGCTGTGGCAGGTCTCGGAGAAGGACGAGAACGGCAACGTCGCGCGCGGGCGCGTGCTGTTCGAGGACGCGACGGACACCTTCGTGCACTCCGACGGCCGGCTCGTTGCCTGCGTGGGCGTGCGGGGCATGGTGGTGGTCGAGACGGCGGACGCCGTGCTCGTTGCCGCGAAGGACCGCGTTCAGGACGTCAAGGCCGTGGTCGCGAAGCTCAAGGCGCAGCATAGCGAAGTGGCGCGCCAGCACCGGCGCGTGGAGCGTCCGTGGGGCTGGTACGACTCGGTCGATCAGGGCGAGCGCTTTCAGGTCAAGCGCATTGTCGTGAAGCCCGGCGGCCGGCTTTCGCTTCAGATGCATCATCACCGCGCGGAGCACTGGACCGTGGTGCGCGGCACGGCGCGCGTGACGCGCGGCGACGAGGTGCTGTTGCTTTCCGAAAACGAATCGACCTATATCCCGCTTGGCATGAAGCACCGGCTGGAGAATCCGGGCAAGACGTCGCTCGAGATCATCGAGGTGCAGTCGGGCTGTTATCTCGGCGAGGACGACATCGTGCGTTTCGACGACCAGTATGGCCGCGTTGGCTGAAGCCGCTGACTGAAACTGGCGAGAGGACGCACGCGGCGTCCTCTCGCTCGACATCAATTCAGCGTCGCGCTCAGCTTGCGCCGCCACTCGGCCACGAGCTGCGGCTGATGCGCCGCGAGATCGAATACGGAGAGCATGGTCTTGCGGCCCACGTCGTCGCGGAAGGCGCGGTCGCGCTTCACGATCTCCAGCAGATGCTCGAGCGCGCCCGCATATTTGCGGCGTGCGATCAGCGCGTTCGCGAGGTCGAAGCGCGCTTCGAGATCGCTGGGATGGGCGGCGACCTGGGCTTCGAGCGCGTCGGTGGGCGGCAGGTCTGCGGCGGCGTCGAGCGCGTCGAGGCGCGTCTTGAGCGCGTTGAAGCGCGCGTCGATGCCCTGCGTGGTCTTGGGCGAAAGCAGTTCGACTTCCTTTTGCGCGTCGTCGGCGCGGTTGTCGGCTAGCAGCATTTCGATCAGGTCCATGCGCACTTCATCGTTGCCCGGATCGAAGGCGAGCGCGGACTGCAGCGCTTCATAGGCTTCGTCGCGGCGGCCTTCGGCCAGCGCTTCCTGCGCGGCGCGGCGCGCGGCGTCGACGCCGTCGGGGATCAGGCCGTCGAGGAACTGGCGCAACTGGCCTTCGGGCAGCACGCCCACGAACTGATCGACCGCCTGGCGGTCGGCGAACGCCACGACGTGCGGAATGCTACGCACGCCGAAATGCGCGGCCAGCTCCTGGTTTTCGTCGACGTTCACCTTCACGAGCTTCCATTTGCCCTCGTATTCGGCTTCGAGCTTTTCGAGCATCGGGCCGAGGCTTTTGCAAGGGCCGCACCAGGGCGCCCAGAAGTCGACCAGCACCGGCGCGAGCGCCGACGCTTCGATCACGTCTTTTTCGAAAGTGGCGAGAGTGGTGTCCATTGCGTCCTCGTTGAGAAATCCGTTATGCCGCTAGTTGGGGACGAAACGCGCGGGTTTCAATCGTCCGTCGGCGTTGGCTTGCCGCTTTGAGGCCCCTTAGCGCGGCTTCTTTTCCGGCAGCGGAATCCATTCCGTTTCGCCGGGAACATGCCCCATTTCCTGGCGCATCCACGCTTGCTTCGCCGCTTCGATCTTTTCGCGCGAGCTTGCCACGAAGTTCCATTCGATGAAGCGTTCGCCTTCGAGCTTTTCGCCGCCGAGCAGCATCACGCGCGCGCCATTCGTGCTCGCGAGCGTGACGGTTTCGTCCGGCGCCAGCAAGGCCATGGTGTGCTGTTCGAGCGGCGTGCCGTCGATCGCGAGATCGCCCTCCACGAGATAGACGCCGCGCTCCTCGTGCTCGGCGTCGAGCGCGAATGCGCTGCCCGGCGCGAAATGGGCGGCGACGTAGAGCGTGCCCGAGAAGGTCGCGACCGGCGAGGCCGCGCCGAACGCGGTGCCCGCGATCACCCGCATCGTGACGCCGTTGCGCTCGATTTCGGGCAGCGTGGCGGCGGCGTGATGGAAGAACGACGGCTCGGTGTCTTCGTGATCGAACGGCAGCGCCACCCACGTCTGGATGCCGTGCATGGTGAGACCGGTGGCGCGGTCTTCGTCGGGCGTGCGCTCCGAGTGGACGATGCCGCGCCCGGCCGTCATCCAGTTCACGTCGCCCGGCACGATCTTCTGGCTCGAACCGATGCTGTCGCGATGCATGAGCGCGCCGTCGAAGAGATAAGTGACCGTCGCGAGGCCAATATGCGGATGCGGGCGCACGTCCACGCCCGAGCCCGGCGCCAGCGTGGCCGGACCCATGTGGTCGAAGAAAATGAACGGGCCGACGAGGCGCGCCGCAAGCGCGGGCAGCACGCGCCGCACATAGAGATTGCCGATGTCGCGTTGATGAGGCTTGAGAACCGCTTTGATCGATGAGGACATGACGCTTCCTGAATGAGTCGGACGGTGGCTGCCCTAAGGCCGCCTCATGGGCGAATTCGGTACGCGAAGCAAGCTGCGCGCGAGGCTGGCACTCATTCTAACGCCGGTGTTCCACACGTGCGGCCAATGCCCGGACGCGGCGCAGGCGCGGCGCTGGCGTTCACGACGTAGCGCGAGGCGGTAAGATCGCCGCTTCGAAGAAAAGGTATGACGCAATAAGGGAGAGAGGGGATGTCGCCGAAGGACTTGTTGCTCGCGCTGGTTGTCGTGCTCGCGTGGGGCGTGAATTTCGTGGTGATCAAGGTGGGATTGCACGGCGTGCCGCCGCTCCTGCTCGGCGCGCTGCGCTTCATGCTGGCCGCGTTTCCTGCGGTGCTGTTCGTGAAGCGCCCGCGCATGCCGCTGCGCTGGCTGCTGGCCTACGGCGCGACCATCTCGCTCGGCCAGTTTGCGTTTCTCTTCACCGCCATGTACGTGGGCATGCCCGCGGGCCTCGCTTCGGTCGTGCTGCAGGCGCAGGCGTTTTTCACGCTCGGTTTTGCGGCGGTGTTCCTGCGCGAGCGCTTTCACGCGCAGAACGTGATCGGCCTGTTGATCGCCGCGGGCGGTCTCGCGCTGATCGGCGTGCAGTCGATGGGTGGCGGCGCGCAAGGCATGACCATAGCCGGTTTCTTGCTCACGTTGTGCGCGGCCTGCATGTGGGCGCTCGGCAATATCGTCACGAAGAAGGTGGGCAAGGTGGATCTCGTCGGGCTTGTAGTGTGGGCGAGCCTCGTGCCGCCGCTGCCGTTTCTCGCGCTCTCGTATTTGATGGAGGGGCCGCAGCGCATCGCGTCCGCGCTGGAGGGCATCGGCATGACTTCGATAGGCGCGATCGTGTATCTCGCGTTCGTCGCGACGCTCGTCGGCTATAGCCTCTGGAGCCGCCTGCTCTCGAAGTATCCCGCAAGCCAGGTGGCGCCGTTCTCGCTGCTCGTGCCGATCGTCGGGCTCGCGTCGGCGTCGCTCCTGCTCGGCGAGCAGTTGAGCGCAGCCGAGATCGGCGGCGCGGTGCTCGTGATGGGCGGCCTTGCCGTCAACGTCTTCGGCGGCTGGGTCAAGCAGCGCCTCGGGGCCGCGCGCCCGTAATCGTCCCGCTGCAAACGAAAGAGAAACGCCGCGCGAGCCCGAAGGCTTGCGCGGCGCTTTTTTAGCCGCTGAACGCCTCGCGCGGCGCTCAGGTCATGCGGCTCTTCGCAAGCGGCGGATTGGCCGCGAAATAGCGCTTGATGCCCTTGAGAATGGCGTTGGCCATCTTGTCGCGATAGGCGTCGTCGTTGAGCCTCGTCTCTTCTTCAGGATTGCTGATGAAGGCCGTTTCAACGAGGATCGACGGAATGTCGGGCGCCTTGAGCACCGCGAAGCCCGCCTGTTCGACCGAGCCCTTGTGCAGCTTGTTGATTTCGCCGACCTCGTTGAGCACGAAGCCGCCGTAACGCAGCGAGTCGCGGATCTGCGCCGTCGTCGACATGTCGAAGAGCGCGCGGTTCACGGCGGCGTCGGCCGTTTGCACGCTGATGCCGCCGATCTGGTCCGACGAGTTCTCCTTGTTCGCCATCCAGCGCGCCGCGGCGCTCGTCGCGCCGTGCTCGGAAAGCGCGAACACCGACGAGCCGCGCGCCGAGGGCGTCGTGAACGCGTCGGCGTGGATCGAGACGAACAGGTCCGCGCCCACGCGGCGCGCCTTCTGCACGCGTACGTTCAGCGGCACGAAGAAGTCGGCGTCGCGCGTCATCATCGCGCGCATGTTGGGCTGGCCGTCGATCTTCGCGCGCAGCTTCTTCGCGATATCGAGCGCGACGTGCTTCTCGTACGTGCCCGCGCTGCCGATCGCGCCCGGGTCCTCGCCGCCGTGGCCCGGATCGATCGCGACGGTCAACAGACGCGTGGTGCCGCCTCGCGTGGACTTCGGCGTGGTGAAGCCGTAGTTGTCGTCGGCGCTGGCGCTGTCGTTATTGTTGTCGTCGTTGTTGCGCTGGGCGACGACGGGCGGCTTCGGCACGGCAGGCTTGCCCGGACGCGGCACGACCGCGGCGGGCGGCGCCGGGGGCGCGGGACGCGGCGCGCTGGGCGTGGCGCCGGCGTCGTTCTGCGCGTAGCGCTCGAAAAACGCGTCGCTGTTGTCGCGCGCGGAGGGCGCGCCGATTCCCGCACTGGGACCCGCGAGCGTGGGCGGCGAAGGCGGCGCGCTGTCCTTCATCGCTTCGTGCGCGTCGAGCTGCTGCTGCTTGCGCTCGGTTTGCGCCAGCAGGTCCATGAGCGGGTCGGGCGCGACGGCCGGATAGAGGTCGAACACGAGCCGGTACTTGTACGAGCCCACCGGCTGCAGCGAGAACACCTGCGGCTTCACCGACCCCTTGAGGTCGAACACCATGCGCACCACGTGCGGCTGGTACTGGCCCACGCGCACGGCCTGGATCTGCGGATCGTTCGGCGTGATCTTGGAGACGAGGTTCTTGAGCGCGTCGTCGAGATCGAGTCCGGTCAGGTCGACGACGAGACGATCGGGGCCTTGCAGCAATTGCTGCGCGTTCTGCAGCGGCTGGTCCGACTCGATGGTGACGCGCGTGTAGTCGCGCGCGGGCCACACACGCACGCCGATGACCGAGGTGGCCCACGCGAGGCGCGGCACGGCAAGCCCGAGCACGAGCGTGGAGGCGCCCGCCTTCAGAATCTGCCGGCGACGCCAGTTGTGCGTGGCGGTGGCGGCCGATTCGATCGAGCGGAACGGTTTGATTAACATCTTTCTAGACATGCCTTTCCTGATGCGCTGTATGCGTAGGCGGTGAGCACGCGGCCTTCGCCGCTTGCGTCCGGCTCCAGCGAAAACACGAGATCGGGTACGCCAAGCAGGCCGCCCGCGCGCTGCGGCCATTCGACGAGGCACACCGCGCCTTGCGCGAAATATTCGCGAAAGCCCGAGTCGGCCCATTCGGCCGGATCGCTGAAACGGTACAGATCGAAGTGATAGAGCTGGAGTTCCCCACCCGCCGCGCCGGGCGTCGTGACCATGTACGGTTCGACGAGCGTGTAAGTGGGGCTGCGCACGCGGCCCGCATGGCCGAGCGCGCGCAACGTGGCGCGCACGAGCGAGGTCTTGCCCGCGCCGAGGTCTCCGTGCAACTGCACGTGCAGACCGTGAAAGGGCGGCGCGTTTTCCCCACGATTCGCGCGCAGCGAATCCAGCGCGTGCGCAAAGCGTGCGCCGAAGGCGTCGGTGGCGTCGGCATCGGCGAGATCGAAACGGCGTTCGAGGAGAACGGCGGCGGAGGGATCAAGCGGAAGCGGCGCGTGGTCGTGACCGGGGGTGTCGGGCATTCTCGTAAAATGACGTAATGAACCCCACGCATTCTCCTTCCAACTCCGCGCAGGGTGCGCGCGCGTCTTCGGAGGCGCTCGACCCAACGGCCGCTCAGGCGCGTGCTCAAGCGCATGCGCATGCGTCGCGAGAGTCGTCTGCGCCGGCCCTTGAGCAGGCCACGCTGCCCGACGAGGCGGCGCTCGCCGCGCTCGCGGCGCGTATCCGGACGTGGGGGCGCGAGCTGGGGTTCGGTGCGATCGGTATCAGTGACACCGACCTTTCCCATGCCGAGGCGGGCCTCGCCGCGTGGCTCGAAGCAGGCTGCCACGGCGAGATGGATTATATGGCCAAACATGGGATGAAACGCGCGCGGCCAGCCGAGCTTGTGGCCGGCACGCGACGCGTGATCACCGCACGCATGGCCTATCTGCCTGTGGATACGCTCGCGCCGAATGCAGCGGGAAAGACGCGCGAAAGTGCTTCGCAAGCTGGCGGCGACGTTGGCAAGGAAGCTGGCACAAACGTTGCCCAGGAGAGCATTCACGCCGATTGGCGTCTGCGCGAGCACACGCGCCTTGCCGATCCGCATGCCGCCGTCGTGTCGATCTACGCTCGTGGCCGCGACTATCACAAGGTGTTGCGCGCGCGGCTGCAGCAGCTTGCCGAGCGCATCGAGGCCGAGATAGGCCAGTTCGGTTTTCGCGTGTTCACCGACTCGGCGCCCGTGCTCGAAGTCGAACTCGCGCAGAAGGCCGGCCTGGGCTGGCGCGGCAAGCACACGCTGCTGCTGCAGCGCGACGCGGGCTCGCTGTTCTTTCTCGGCGAGATCTACGTGGACGTGCCGCTGCCGACCGACGCGCAAGACCCCGCGAGCGTCGCGCCCGAAACGCCGGGCGCGCATTGCGGCAGTTGCACGCGCTGCATCGACGCGTGCCCGACAGGCGCGATCACCGGGCCGTATCGCGTGGATGCGCGCCGCTGCATCTCCTATCTGACGATCGAACTCAAGGGCAGCATTCCCCTGGAACTGCGCGAGCTGATCGGCAATCGTGTGTATGGTTGCGACGACTGCCAGCTCGTGTGCCCATGGAACAAGTTCGCGCAAGCCGCGCCCGTCGCGGATTTCGACGTGCGTCACGGGCTCGATCGCGCGAGCCTCGTCGATCTGTTCGCGTGGAGCGCGGCGCAGTTCGACGAGCGCATGCAGGGCAGTGCGATCCGGCGCATCGGCTATGAAAGCTGGTCGCGCAATATCGCGGTGGCGATGGGCAATGCGCTGCGCGCGCCGCGCGCGGGCGCGGATAACGCCCGCGACGCCGCGCGCGCTGCGATCGTGCAGGCGCTGCGCGGCCGCGAGCACGACGACTCGGCGATCGTGCGAGAACACGTGTTGTGGGCGCTGGAGGCCGCTTGAAGCGGCTCATGCGACCGGAAACGGCAGAGGCGGACATGGCATGAAACTGAACGACGGCGCGCTGGAAATTGCGCGCACAACGCGGCACCATGGCGTGCAACGTTCGCGCATGGTTTTGCATGGGATCGGAGTAAGCGGTGAAGCGCGAACTCCGAATCGACAGGAGAAGACGATGTTCAACGCCGTGATCGACGCACCCTTCGGCAAGGTCGGCATTCGCACGGCTGGGCAGGCGCTGTGCGAGATCGTCTATCTGCCGGGGAATACGGCGGCCGTCGAGCCCGATAGCGAACTCGCCGCGCGCGCGGCCGAACAGATCGGCCGGTATTTCGAAAGCGCCGATGCCGGCTTCGACCTGCCGCTCGCGCCGCGTGGCACCGAATTCCAGCGACGCGTGTGGGACGGCATCTGCGCAATCGAGGCGGGAGAGGTCCTGACCTACGGCGAACTTGCGAGACGCATCGGCGACGTGAGCCCGCGCGCCGTGGGCCAGGCGTGCGGCGACAATCCCTTTCCGCTCGTGATTCCGTGTCATCGCGTGGTGTCGGCGAGCGGCCTTGGCGGCTTTGCGCATCACGGCGGCGAGGGCTTCTTTCGCGACGTGAAGCGCTGGCTGCTCGCCCACGAATGCACCTCGAACCGGTTTCAACTGCGCTGACACGATGACGATGACGACGAATCCGCCGCCGTTTGCCGCAAGCGACGCCGCAGGCGAAACGCAGCCGCCGCTCGACCCCGCGGCGGCCGAAGCGCTCGCTTCGAGCCTCACCGCCATCGACACGTTTTGCGACGCCATGTGGCTGGAGCACGGCCTTTCGCGCAATACGCTCGACGCCTATCGGCGCGATTTGCGTCTCTTCGCGCAGTGGCTCGCGCGCGAGCGTTCCAACGCGCTCGACACGACCCACGAAGACGATTTGCTCGCCTACAGCGCTCGCCGCAAGGACGATAAATCCACTTCGGCGAACCGGCGCCTTTCGGTGTTTCGCCGCTATTACGGCTGGGCGCTGCGCGAACAGCACGTGCATTCGGACCCGACCGTGCGCATCCGCTCGGCGAAGCAGGCGCCGCGCTTTCCGTCCACGTTGAGCGAGGCGCAGGTCGAGGCGCTGCTGGGCGCGCCCGACGTTCAAACGCCGCTCGGCCTGCGCGATCGCACGATGCTCGAGCTGATGTACGCGAGCGGCCTGCGCGTGACCGAACTCGTCACGCTCAAGACCGTCGAGGTGGGCTTGAACGAAGGCGTCGTGCGCGTGCTCGGCAAGGGCTCGAAGGAGCGCCTCATTCCGTTCGGCGAGGAGGCGCACGCGTGGATCGAGCGTTACCTGCGCGAGGCGCGGCCCGCGCTGCTCGGCGCGCGCACGGCCGACGCGCTCTTCGTGACCGCGCGCGCCGAAGGCATGACGCGCCAGCAGTTCTGGCACATCATCAAGCGCCACGCGGCGGCGGCGGGCGTGCATGCGCCGCTCTCGCCGCACACCATGCGCCATGCGTTCGCGACGCACCTGCTCAATCACGGCGCCGACCTGCGCGTCGTGCAGCTTTTGCTCGGCCACAGCGACATTTCGACCACGCAGATCTACACGCACGTCGCGCGCGAGCGACTGCGGCTGTTGCACGCAAAGCATCATCCGCGCGGCTGAGCGCGGTGCGGTTCGTTGCGAGCCCTCCGATTACAATGCGCCGATGAGCAAAACGAAACATGTGTCCGAAACGCCCGCCACGCAGATGCTGCGCCGCGCGGGCGTCGCGTTCGGCGAGCATCCCTACGAGTATGTCGAGCATGGCGGCACGGAAGAATCCGCGCGCCAGCTCGGTGTGGACGAGCATCGCGTCGTCAAGACGCTCGTGATGGAGGACGAGCACGCGAAGCCGCTCATCGTCCTCATGCACGGCGACCGCAAGGTGTCGACGAAGAATCTCGCGCGACAGATCGGGGCGAAGCGCATCGAGCCCTGCAAGCCCGACGTCGCGAACCGTCATTCGGGCTATCTGGTGGGCGGCACGTCGCCGTTCGGCACGAAGAAAGCGATGCCTGTGTACGTCGAATCGACCATACTCGAACTCGACGAAATCTGGCTCAACGGCGGCCGGCGCGGCTATCTTGTGAGCCTGGCGCCCGCCGTGCTCACGGCGCTCCTGAACGCGAAGCCGGTGCAGTGCGCGAGCGTGGAGTGACGCGCGGCGGTCGCTGCGCGCCTTGCGGCCGGTTGCCGTTGGCTCCCTGATTTACCCTGGTTTGCGCGCGGTTGTGCCGCTCGTGCGGGCGGTACGCGCCCGCGCTTCGGTAGAATGAGCGCCGTCGCGCGTTGCCGGGCGCAGACGATCACAACGTCGGCCCGGCGCGCATCGTTCCACTTCCTCCGGGTTTCGTGCATGTACAACCTGTTCGTCGCCGTTCTCGCCTATCTGGTCGGCTCGGTTTCGTTCGCCGTGATCGTGAGCGCCTCCATGGGCCTCGACGATCCGCGCTCCTACGGCTCCGGCAATCCCGGCGCGACCAACGTGCTGCGCAGCGGCAACAAGAAGGCCGCGATCCTCACGCTGATCGGCGACGCGTTCAAGGGATGGCTCGCCGTCTGGCTCGTCGCGCATTTCGGCCCGCGCTACGGTCTGGGCGATGCAGCCGTCGCGCTCGCGGCGATCGCCGTGTTCCTCGGCCACCTCTATCCCGTGTTCTTCCGCTTCCAGGGAGGCAAGGGCGTCGCCACGGCGGCCGGTGTGCTGCTCGCCGTGAATCCGATCCTTGGCGTCGCCACGCTCGCCACGTGGCTCATCGTCGCGTTCTTCACGCGTTACTCGTCGCTCGCGGCGCTGGCAGCCGCCGTGTTCGCGCCGCTCTACTACGTGTTCATGTTCGGTCCGCGCGTGGTCGCGCTCGCTATCCTCGCCATGAGCGTGCTGCTGTTCTGGCGGCATCGCGCGAACATTTCCAAGCTCATCGCGGGCAAGGAAAGCCGCATCGGCGAGAAGAAGGCTGCGGGCGCCAGCAAGTAGGTGGGCGCGAAGCAAGAGAAACGGCGCTGCGGCGCCTTTTTTTTCGCCCTGAATCTGCCATGCGCTGCCATTCGGGCCGCCATCGGCCTTTCGGAAACGGCTTATCCCTAACGGATGACTTTGCGCCAGACGCCACGTCGGTAAGCTGATTTCACGCGGACGCCAAAGTTTGTCATAAGACAAAGGGCGTGCGTGCGCGCCTCGAATCGAGGTATTTAAAACCCAACGTTAGGTTATTATCCGAACCATGCCCACTGTTCATCGCGTAGCTGGTTACCGCGTGGCGATCTTCCCGCACGATCATCGTCCCGCCCATGTTCATGTCGCCAGTCCGCAAGGATCGTGTGTATTCAAGCTGAATTGCCCTGAAGGTCCGCTCGAATTGCGCGAGCTGTACGAACTCGCGGAACAGCAGGTTGCGCGCCTCGCACGCGCGCTCGAGCCGGAAATCAACGTGTTGTGCATGGCGTGGTGGAGGATTCATGGTTTCCATTAGCAAGAAGCAGATTGCCGCGGCGCGCGAGGCTGGCGCGCAAAGTCCGGTTGCCGTATCCGCGCGCTACAGCCGTGCGCGCGCCCGGCTCGACATCGAGTTCGCCAGCGGCGTGGCCATTGGCGTGCCTGTTGAGCTGATCCAGGAGCTGCAAAGCCTTGCGCGCGCGCCCACGGCCGCGCAACTGGCCGAGGTCGAGATTTGGGGCGGCGGCCAGTCGCTCTACCTCCCGCGGCTCGATCTTTTGCTGTGGGCGCCCGGCCTGCTGCAAGGCGTGTTCGGCACGCAGGAATGGATGCGCGAACTCGCGCGGGCGATGGGCTCGTCCACGTCGCCGGCAAAGGCTGCCGCGGCGCGCGCGAACGGGCGCAAGGGCGGCCGGCCTCGCAAGCAGGCCGCCCGCGAGGCGAGCGACGAAGAAGCGGGCGTCCAGGCGTTCCCTCAAGCAGCCCCGACCACCTGATACCTGGTCGCGGCCCCGTTTTTCCGGCTTGACATGCAACTATTTGGTTGCATAATCGATACATGAATGACGACGCCGTATTCCGGGCGCTGGCGGACGCGAGCCGCCGTCAACTGCTCGACCGACTCCACGCGAAAAACGGGCAAACGCTGACCGATTTGTGCCAGGGGCTGGCCATGTCGCGCCAGGCGGTCACGAAACATCTCGCGGTGCTGGAAGAGGCGAATCTCGTCGCGACGCAGTGGCATGGGCGCGAGAAACGGCATTTCATCAACCCGGTGCCCATCGGCGAGATTGCGGCCCGGTGGATCGGCAAGTTCGAGCACGGGCGCGTGGGCGCGCTCGTCGACCTCAAACGCTCACTCGAAGGAGACAGTCATGAGTAGCGAAACGCGCGCGCAGGGCAATGCCGCTGGCAACTCGACGTTCGTCTACGTCACGTTCATCCGCACCACGCCGCAAGCGTTGTGGACGGCGCTCACGAGCCGCGAGTTCACGCAGCGCTACTGGTTCGGCATGCATCACGAATGCGACTGGCAACCGGGCTCGCCCTGGTCGCTGCGCTTTGGCGATGGCCGTATCGCCGACTCGGGCGCCGTGGTCGAATCCGATCCCCCGCGCCGGCTCGTCCTGCGCTGGCGCAACATGTTCCTGGCCGAACTGAATGCCGAGGGCGATTCGCAATGCACGATCGACATCGAGGCTGTCGAGCACGCGGTGAAGCTCACGATTACGCACACCATGGCGCGGCCGGGGTCGATTTTCATCGAGAAAGTATCGGGCGGCTGGCCGCGCATTCTCTCGAATCTCAAGACGCTGCTGGAAACCGGCGAGGTGCTCATGCCGGCCGTGGTGACGGCGGACTGAGCGAGAAACCGGGCGAGAAAAAATCGGGAGCGCGTGAAACGAAACGGGGCGGCCCGAGCCGCCCCGCGCTGCGATGGACTTGCCGCGTGAGCGCTTTAGCGTTGCCGCGTGAGCGGCTTTGAGCCGCTTCAGTCGCGGAAGTTGTTGAAGTCGAGCGGTGTGTCGGTCACGTCTTTGCGCAGCATGGCGATCACGCTTTGCAGGTCGTCGCGCTTGGCGCCCGTCACGCGCACGGCGTCGCCCTGAATGCTCGCCTGGACCTTGATCTTGCTGTCCTTCACGAGCCTGACGATCTTCTTCGCGAGGTCGCCCGACACGCCCTTTTTCACGGTGATGACCTGCTTGACCTTGTCGCCGCCGATCTTCTCGATCTTGCCGTAGTCGAGAAAGCGCACGTCCACTTTGCGCTTGGCCATTTTGGAGACCAGCACATCCTTCACCTGGCCGAGCTTGAAGTCGTCGTCGGCGAACGCGGTCAGCTCGCGCTCTTTTTGCTCGACACGCGAATCCGAGCCCTTGAAGTCGAAGCGCGTGGAGATCTCCTTGTTGGATTGCTCGACGGCGTTCTTAACTTCGATCATGTTGGCTTCGCTGACGACGTCAAACGATGGCATTGCTTTCTCCAAAAAGTACGAGGTGCGCAAACGGCGGTGCAAACTACGCGCCCGCGTCTCGCTGCCGCATTTTCAGGCAGCGGTTCGCGCACTCGCTATAATCACGGACCGACGTCATTCTACCGGCGTCGTTGCGTTTGCCCAAGGCGGTTTGCCGCCGCCAGGCACTGCTTTCCGGCGCTTTCCGGCCTTTTTCCGTCCGCTGTCCGTGTTCTGTTCTTCCCCCATGCCCGCCGTCCAAACGCCCGTCGCTACGTCTTCCGTATGGTTTGCCGCCGGCTTTGCGCTGCGCGCGCACAACACGTTCGGCTTCGACGTGCGCGCTCGCTACGCGTGCCGGATCGAAAGCGAGGCCGATCTCGCCGCCGCCGTGCGCGATCCGCGCGCCCAGGGCTTACGCACACTCGTGCTGGGCGGCGGCAGCAACGTCGTGCTTACGCGCGACTTCGACGGTCTCGTCCTGCTCATGGCGCTGGCGGGCAAGCGCGTGGCCCGCGAGGACGGCGACGCCTGGTATGTGGAAGCGGCCGCGGGCGAGAACTGGCACGATTTCGTGGCCTGGACGCTCGAAGCCGGTATGCCGGGCCTCGAGAATCTGGCGCTGATTCCGGGCACGGTGGGCGCGGCGCCCATTCAGAACATCGGCGCCTACGGACTGGAGATGGCCGAGCGCTGCGTCGCGGTGCGCGCCATCGAAATGGCGTCGGGAAAAGCCGTGGAATTCGACGCGGCCGCCTGCCGCTTCGGCTATCGCGACAGCTTTTTCAAGCGCGAAGGGCGCGACCGCTTCGTCATTACCTCGGTCACGTTCCGCCTGCCGAAGGTGTGGCAGCCCAACGCGGGCTATGCCGATCTGGCGCGCGAACTGGCGCAGCACCACGCGGGCCGCGCGCCGCATGCGCGCGCCGTGTTCGACGCCGTGGTCGCGGTGCGGCGCGCGAAGCTGCCTGATCCGCTCGAACTCGGCAATGCGGGTAGTTTCTTCAAGAATCCCGTGATCGAAGTCCAGCAGTTCGAGGCGCTCGTCGTGCGCGAACCGCAGATCGTTTCGTATCAGCAGGCCGATGGACGCGTGAAGCTCGCGGCCGGCTGGATGATCGACCGGTGCGGCTGGAAAGGCCGGGCGCTGCGCGCGGCGGCGGTGCATGAGCGTCAGGCGCTCGTCCTGGTCAATCGGGGCGGCGCGACCGGCGCGGACATTCTCGAACTCGCGCAAGCGATCCAGCGCGATGTGCTCGCGCGCTTCGGCGTGACGCTGGAGCAGGAACCCGTCAGCCTGTAAGGCCAAGGCCCACACGAGGCCCAAACGAGCCCAGAACGCGCCTCCACGCCTGCATCGCCCTCAAACCACCTTGTCCTGGGCCGCGAACACCGGCCCTTGCACGAAGCGCACATCGTACTGCTGCAACTGCTCGAACTGCGCCGCATCGGTCACGCGGTTGAAAATGAGCGGAATGCGCAGCCGCGCCGCGTAGCTCACGAGCGGCTTCACCATCGAATCGCGCAGCGCGGACGCAGCATCCATCTTCACGAAGTCGGGCCGGGGGATGTCCGACACCGAGAGAATCTGCCCGGCATTGGGCAGATTGCCCGCCACCTTGAACCCATACCGCTGATAGCTCTTCGTGAGATAGCCGAGGAACGTACGGTGCGCGACCGCGGCCGGCGGCAGCTCGATCACGATGCGCCCGGGGTTGAGCCCGAACGACACCAGCACGTTCGAGAAATGGCGTCCATGGTCGTACTTCACGCTCTTCAGCAACCGCTCGTGCACGCGCAGAAAGAGCAGCCCGTGCTGCTGGCCGCCCAGAAAATTGATGGCGTGCAGCGCGCGCACCATGCGATCGACCGCGACGAGGTCGGGGTCGTCGAGCGTGTCGCTGAACGGGTCGCAAGGCGCGAGCACGCCGTTCTGCTCGCGCAGCGTGACCGCCTGGTAGCCGAGTTCGTCGCCGAAGCGCGAAGCCATCGCGAGGTCGGCGGTGAGCGACTGGGCGCCGCTGTGCACGCTGATGTCGTAAATCGGCTCATAGGCGCTCAATAGCTCCACGCCGCGCCGCCGCGCCACGGCCTCGTTGGCGTGCGCGCCTGCGCCCATCGCCAGATGCTCGCCGAGAAACGGATGTTCGGCGGCGCGGGCAACAAGCTCGGGAATGGTGGGAGCGATCATGGCGATGTAGCGGGAAGCGGGTGAAGAGCGCGAGCCCACGACGGGGTCGTATGACCCGATGGTAGCAGCCCGCAGCCGCGCTTGATGGACTGTTTGGTCATATCGTTATCGGCAGCTTGTCCCGGTTCTGGAGGCCACCTGCAGCGTGCCAGGGTTTACGCTTGATTTCACTAAACGTAATTCGTTTTACCATCCGTAAATCGCGTGACCTTATGTCACGTTCCGAGAACGTGGAGACAGCAATGAACGCACCTTTGCGGCACCCAACGGAAGTCCAGCGTGGCTACATGAGCGGCTTCGCCAACGAATTCGCGACCGAGGCGCTCGCGGGCGCGCTGCCCGAAGGCCGGAACTCGCCGCAGCGCTGCGCCTATGGCCTGTACGCCGAGCAGCTTTCGGGCACCGCGTTCACCGCGCCGCGCTCGCACAACCGCCGCACGTGGTTCTACCGGATCCGCCCGGGCGCCGTGCATCAGCCGTTTGAGCCGGTCGCCTCGCGCCTCGCCGTGAGCGGCGCGCCGCGCCTTGTCGCCGATTTCGGGGGTGTGCCGCCCACGCCGCCCAACCAGCTACGCTGGGACGCGCTGCCCATGCCCGCCGAGCCCACGGATTTCATCGACGGCTGGGTGACGATGGCGGGCAACGGCTCGGCCGCTTCGATGAGCGGCTGCGCGATCCACCTCTACGCCGCGAACCGGCCGATGGTTGACCGCTTCTTCTACAACACCGATGGCGAACTGCTGATCGTCGCGCAGCAAGGGCGCCTCGCCATCCGCACGGAGATGGGCCGCCTCGACGTCGAGCCGTTCGAGATCGCGGTGATCCCGCGCGGCGTGCGCTTCACTGTCGATCTGCCCGATGGCGAAGCACGCGGCTATATCTGCGAGAACTTCGGCGCGCTGTTGCGTCTGCCGGATCTGGGTGTGATCGGCTCGAACGGCCTCGCGAATCCGCGCGATTTCCTGACGCCCGTCGCCGCCTATGAAGACCGCGAAGGCGATTTCGAACTCGTCACGAAACTGAACGGCCAGCTCTGGCGCGCCGACATCGGCCACTCGCCGCTCGACGTGGTGGCGTGGCACGGCAACTACGCGCCCTACAAGTACGACCTGCGCCGCTTCAACACCATCGGCTCGATCAGCTACGACCATCCCGATCCGTCGATCTTCCTCGTGCTGCAGTCGCCCACGGATACGCCGGGCGTCGACGCGATCGACTTCGTGATCTTCCCGCCGCGCTGGCTCGCCGCCGAAAACACGTTCCGGCCGCCCTGGTATCACCGCAACGTGGCGAGCGAGTTCATGGGCCTCGTGCACGGCGTGTACGACGCCAAGGCCGAAGGCTTCGTGCCCGGCGGCGCGAGCCTGCACAACTGCATGTCGGGTCACGGGCCTGATGCCGAGACCTTCGAGAAAGCCTCGAACGCCGACACGACGAAACCGCACAAGGTCGGCGACACGATGGCCTTCATGTTCGAGACCCGCACGCTGATTCGCCCGACGCGTTATGCGCTCGAAACGAGCCAGTTGCAGGCGCATTACTACGAGTGCTGGCAAGGGCTCACGAAACACTTCAATCCGGAGCAGCAATGATCAGCACCATCACGGACGAACTCAAGGCGACGCTCGATCCCACGCGCAAGAGCTGGGTCGAGAGCGCGAACGACGCCCAGTGCGACTTCCCGATCCAGAACCTGCCGTTCGGCGTGTTCTCCGATGCAGGTAATGCGCAAGCCCGCGTGGGCGTGGCGATCGGCGACCTCGTGGCCGACCTCGCTGTGCTGCACGAGACGGGGCTGCTGCGTTTGCCCGCGAGCGCGCAGCAGGACGTCTTTGCGCGTGCGGCGTTGAACGACTTCATCGCGCTCGGCCGCGATACGTGGCGCAGCGTGCGCGTGCAGCTTTCGTCGCTGCTCGCGCGGGAAACGGCCACGCTGCGCGACGACGCGGCATTGCGCCAGCGCGCGTTCGTGAAGCTCGGCGATGCAAAGCTGCATCTGCCCGTGCAGATTCCAGGCTACACCGACTTCTACTCGTCGAAGGAACACGCGACGAACGTCGGCTCGATGTTTCGGGATCCGAAGAATGCGCTGCTGCCGAACTGGTCCGAAATGCCGATCGGCTATAACGGCCGCGCTTCGTCGGTGGTGGTGAGCGGCACGCCGGTGCGCCGCCCGAACGGCCAGTTGAAGCTGCCGGACCAGGAGCGTCCGGTGTTCGGCGCGTGCCGCAAGCTCGATATCGAGCTGGAAACGGGTTTCATCATCGGGCGCGGCAATGCGCTCGGCGAGCCGATCGCGTGCGAGGACGCCGAGGACCATATCTTCGGCATGGTGCTGCTCAACGACTGGAGCGCGCGCGACATCCAGCAATGGGAATACGTGCCGCTCGGGCCGTTCAACGCGAAGACCTTCGCTTCCACGATCTCCCCGTGGGTCGTTACGCTCGACGCGCTGGAGCCGTTTCGCGTCGCGCAGCCGGCGCAGGAGCCGCAGCCGCTCGAATACCTGCGCCACGAAGGCGATCATGCGTTCGATATTTCGCTCGAAGTGCTGATGCGCCCCGAGGGCGCTCAAGAAGCGACGACCATCGCGCGCACGAATTTCCGCCACATGTACTGGTCGATGGCGCAGCAGCTCGCGCATCATACCGTGGCGGGCTGCAACACCCGCGTGGGCGACCTGATGGGTTCGGGCACGATCTCGGGCCCGACGCCGGACTCGTTCGGCAGTCTGCTCGAACTCACGTGGAACGCGAAGCATCCGCTCGAACTGAAGGGCGGCGGCACGCGCGGCTTCATCGAAGACGGCGACGAGCTCACGCTCGCGGGCTGGTGCCAGGGCGACGGTTATCGCGTGGGCTTTGGCGCGTGCGTCGGCAAGATTCTGCCTGCGCTGAAGTAACCGCCTGGTAGTCTGACAAGCAAAACGGCCGATGCGCCTTGAAGGCGTATCGGCCGTCATTCGTTTGCGAAGCCGCTATGCGCGAGCTTGCGCCAAACCTCGCGAACGCTCCCAGCGCAGCGCGCCGAGAAACACGAGCGCGCCCGCGAACAGCACCCACAGCATCGCGTCGCGGCCCGCGTGCTCCATCAGCGCGCCGGTGACGATCGGGCCGCCGAAGCTTGCCGCGCTCCACGCAGCGCTGACGAGAGCGCTCGCGGAAACGAGCGCGACGCCCTCGAAACGCTCGCCGCACGCGACGATCGCCAGCGTATAGATGGAACCCGCCGCCGCGCCCAGCACGAAGAGAAGCGGCCAGCGCAGCCACGGCGTATCGACGACGAAGGGCAGCAGCGGCAGCAGCACGGCGACGATCACGCCCATGAGCGCATGCACGCGCTCGCGGCCAAGCCGGTCGGCAAGCCAGCCGATGGGGAACTGCATGATCGTGTCGCCGAGCAGCACGACCGAGGCGAACAGCACGGCCACTTCGCTGCTGATGCCATGCCCCATCGCGAAGAGCGGCAGCAGCGAGAGCGCGAGCGTGTCGAACAATGCGAAAAACCCCGTGGCGATGATGAGCGCGGGCATTTTCGGCATCACGTGGCGCCAGCTTCCGTGCGGCTCGTGCATGTCGGTTTGCTGCGGACTCGTGCGGATCGCTGCGAGCATCGGCAGCGCGATGAGAAAGATCGCGCCGCAGATCGCGAAGCGCCATGCCGTGTAGCCGGCGATCTGGCTCACGAGCACGGGGCCCGACATCTGGAACAGCGTGAACGTGGTGGCGTAGATGCCGATCACGCGGCCACGGTTAGAGTCGTCGGCGAGTTCGTTGACCCACGCTTCGCCGATCGTGAAGAGCAGCATGAGCGCGGCGCCGCAGAGCATGCGCAGCACGGCCCACAGCCACAGGTTGTCGCTCGCCTGCATCAGCGCGGTCGCGGCGGCCACGCTCAGCACCGAGCCGACGATCACCTGGCGCGAGCCGAAGCGTGTGGAGATCCATGCCGTGAACGGCACGACGGCGAGGCCGCCCAGCGCCTGGGCGGCCGTGAGCAGGCCGACGATGGCGGTGCCGTAGCCGGCGTCGGTGAGGGCGAGGGCGGTGAGCGGGAGCGTCGCGCCGGAGCCGAGGCCAACCACGGCCACGCTCAGGATCAGCGCGAGAAAGTCGCGGGTGAGGACGGTTTTCATCGGGCGAGATGCTACTACGGCGCTGCCTCGAGCAGGCAGTCCCATGCCCTGTTAGCGGTTTATCAAGCGCAGGAAGCCGGCCCGGAAACCGCCACGCGGCGGCGCGCGCGCCGGTCGATCTGCGCCGAAACCAGCGTGAGCGCGAGCGCCGCGAACGCGGTGGCCACGCCCACCCAGGGCAGCGCCGTGAGCGGCGCGCCCGCGCTGATCGCCACGCCCCCGATCCACGCGCCACCCGCGTTGCCGAGATTGAACGCGCCCTGGTTGAGCGTGGAGGCGAGGTTGGGCGCGTCGCTCGCGCGGTTGACGATCAGCATCTGCAGCGGCGGCACGATCGCGAACGCGAGAATGCCCCACACGAAGATCGTCGCCATGGCCGCGATCGGGTCGTGCATCGTCGCAGAGAACACCGCGAGCACCACGGCGATCATCGCGAGGAACGTGAGCAGCGAGCGCATGAGCTTCCAGTCGGCGAGCTTGCCGCCCAGCGTACTGCCCACCGTGAGGCCAAGGCCGAACAGCAGCAGCACGAACGTCACTTCATGCGGCGAGAAACCGGTGACGTCTTCGAGAATCGGCGTGATGTAGGTGAACACCGCGAAGAGGCTAGCCGATGCCAGCACGCTCATGCCGAGCACCATGAGCACCTGCGGGTTCTTCAGGACGCCGAACTCATGCACGAGGCTCGCCTTCTGCATTTCGATCTTCGCGGGCAGGCACACCTGCAGCGCCGCCGCCGCGAGAATGCCGATGGCCGTCACTGCCCAGAACGTCGTGCGCCAGCCGGCGATCTGACCGAGCGCCGTGCCGAGCGGCACGCCCAGCACGTTGGCGAGCGTGAGGCCGGTGAACATGAGCGCGATGGCCTGGGCGCGGCGGTTCGGCGCGACGAGGCCGGCGGCGACCACCGAGCCGATGCCGAAAAAAGCGCCATGGCAGAACGCGGTGACGATGCGCGCGGCCATCAGGATCGCGTAGTTCGGGGCGAGCGCGCACAACAGGTTGCCGACGATGAAGATGCCGATCAGGCGCATGAGCGCCTGCTTGCGCGGCACGTTGGCAACGGCGATGGCGACGATGGGCGCGCCGATCGTCACGCCGAGCGCGTAGGCCGAGACGAGCATGCCCGCCGCCGGGATCGACACGCTCAGGTCGCGCGCGACGTCGGGCAAGAGGCCCATGATGACGAATTCGGTGGTGCCGATGCCAAAGGCGGCAACGGCAAGAGCGAGGAGGGGAAGGGGCATGGCGTGGATTCGGCGCAGTCCGGCGACGCGCTCGAGCACGAAGCCGATTTATTTAAGTCGACGCGGAATTGTACTGAAACCGGACACACCGCATACGTTGCGCATTTCAACACTGTGGGGGAAAACAACAGGGGCGTCAGGGCGCCGGGCGCGTGGGCGGTTCGTCGAGCGGTTCGCCATGGCGGCCCGCGCCCGCCGCGAAGCGCGCCGCGAGCGCGAGCCCTTCTTCGAGCACCGCGCGATAGCCGCACGCGCCTTCGCGGCGCAGCGCCTCGGCCATGTCGGGCAGCATGCTGTGTTCGAGCGCGGAGCGGCGGTCCGCGAGCAACGCGGCTTGCGGAAACGCCGCGAGTTGCGCGGCGAGCTGCCCGGCGGCCTCGCGCGCGCAGCCCTTCGCGACCACGCGATTGGCGAGACCGAACGCGAGGGCTTCCTGCGCATCGACGGTGCGGCCCGTGAGGATCAGATCGAGCGCGCGCGAAAGGCCGATCAGGCGTGGCAGACGCACCGTGCCGCCGTCGATGAGCGGCACGCCCACGCGGCGGCAGAACACGCCGAGCACGGCGTCTTCCTCGACCACGCGCAGGTCGCACATCAGCGCGAGTTCGAGGCCGCCCGCAACGGCATGGCCCGCAATCGCGGCGATCACGGGCTTGCTGAGCGACATGCGCGTGGGGCCGAGCGGGCCGGGGCCGCTGCCGTCCGCGTGAATCTCGTTGCGGCGTGCGGGGTCGGCGAGCGCGGCGAGGTCGGCGCCCGCGCAGAACGTGCCGCCCGCGCCGTACAGCACGCCCGCGAGCCATGCGGGATTTTCTTCGAAGCGCGTAAAGGCGGCGGCGAGCGCATTCGCTACGGGCCGGTCGATGGCGTTGCGCCGCGCGGGACGATCTAGCACGAGAATTGCTACACGATTTTGCGTTTCGATGCGGACGTGTTCGCCGAAGGTTTCGATGGTCATAGGCTCCATCCTCGATGCGCCCCGCATTCGTCATAAAAATTTCATGGTCCATCCGTAGCTTAAGCCGGTTTAATTGCCCGAGCCACGCTATCTCTCGCACGCATGCAATCGACGTCCATGTCCAGCATCACCTCCGTTCCGGATTCCTCGCCGTATCCCGCTTGTGGACCCTTCTGGAGCGTCCCGTTGCCCGAGCACGACGCGTACGACCACGTGCGTTTCAAGCGCGTCTTCACGACCGACGGCACGCGCCATGTCGTCGTGATCGTCGATCTGCACAAGCTGCTGCTCTGCGCGGACCGCGACGATACCGATTACGTGCTCAAGCCCGTGGACGACTGGCATAGCGGCAAGGTGCGCGGCATTCGCGAATTTCTCGACCCCGGCAACGAGCGTGTGCCGCAGATGCCCTACGTGACGATCAGCAGGCGACGCGTGGCGGGACTGGCCGGCTGGTTCAGACTCGCGCACGAGGGCGTGGTGGCGTTTCGCAACGGCCAGCACCGCGCGCGCTATCTCGCGTGGGCGGGGGCCTCGTGGCTGCCTGTGGAAGTGCACGAGCGCGAAGCGGCCTTGCTGCGCGAACTCTGCGGCGCGGGCGACCTGGATTTGCTGGTTCCCGTCGACGGCCATTCGCCCAGGCGCTGATGCACCACTGCGCGCGACGCGCATGTTCACAAACAACGGGCGCACCAACGCGGTGCGCTTCGTTGTTTGTTTATGCCACGCTCAGCGGGCGCGCCGGCGTGTCAGGAGAATTCGCCGACAACGATGCGGGGTTCGTCGCGCCTGTTGCGTTGTGCGCGTGTTCGAAATGCTGGACGGTGTAGTCGACGAAGCGGCGCGTCTTCGCGGGCAGATACTGGCGGCTCGGATAGACGATGGACATGCGCGCTTCCGGGTCGTCGATATCGTAGTCGGGCAAAAGCCGCCGCAAGGTGCCCGCGCTGAAGTCGTCGGCCACGAGCGGCGCTGGCACGACCGCCACGCCCATGCCGGCCAGCGCCGCGAGCCGCACCATCAGCATGTTGTTGACGGCGTAGCCTGGCTGCAGCGTGACCTGCCTCGCCCGCTCGCCGGCCTTCGCGAACTGCCACGTCGCGCTGCGCTCCTCGGGAGGCAGCGCGACCGCCGCGCACTGCGCGAGCTGCTCGGGCGTATGCGGCTCGCCGTGTTCGGCGAGCCATGCGGGCGCCGCGCACGGCACGAACGTCGTGGTGCCGAGCGCGCGCGCCACGCACTCGCCGTTGCGCGCGGGCGTGGCGCCGACAATGCCCACGTCGAAGCCGTCTTCCACGAGATCCACGGGCCGCTCGGCGAGCGTGAGCCGCACGTTCACGCGCGGATACAGACGCCGGTAGCCGTCGATGAGCGGCGTGAGCGTGGCGAGCGAGAGCGCGCCCGCGGCCACGACGCGCAGCGTGCCGCTCGGCTCGCTTTCCGTGTGCGCGAGCGAGCGCTCCAGATGATCGAGTTCTTCGAGCACGCAACGGCAGCCTTCCAGATAACGCAGGCCCGCCTCGGTCAGCGCGAGATTGCGCGTGGTGCGATTGATGAGGCGTGTGTTCAGGTGCGCCTCGAGCATCGCGACGGAGCGCGTGACGAGCGCGTTGGAGACGTCGAGCTGCTGCGCGGCGCGACGAAAGCTCTCGGTTTCCGCAACCCTGACGAAGACGCGCATGGCGTGGATCTGATTCATGTGTAGCCTCGTATGCTCGGTGCATGGACCGGTTGAGGGGCGCTGCGACTGCTGCGAAGCGGGGGACCGAAGCGGTGAGTCGCGTTGTTCCGTGCGAAATACCTCGAATGGACGGGCGCGGCAAACTAACAAAAATAATATTGACAGTCCCGGAGAATTACAATATCTATCTCAACACGCACCAGCATTTCACACTTGTAAAAGGTTCATTAGTTCCAATAGTTCGAATGGAATCAATGAATGAGGAATGCATTGCGCGATTTTTGCATCATGTGATTTTTGTGCATTGCGGATAGATTTTCTGGGCGTTTCATGCAGGCGGCGAGCCCGTGGCGGCTATGTCAGATTCATAACGGATGCATCTTTGCGCATGGTGAATTGTAGATCATTAGATTCCGTGAATTCGTCGTAATTCACCAGCCGGCAATAAGCGCGCATTGATTCTTTTGTTGTGTGAAAGAATTGTTGCAAATGGGGGAATTGCGGCCGGCAATTTCCATTGCATGTTATTTAATGTGCATTACCACGCGTTTTTCGAGCAAGCTTTCGGGCTAACTAAAACGTAAATCGGCAGAGCAGATATGATCGTCGAATTGCTGAAGTCGCAACCCGAGATTGCCCTGTTCGTGAGCCTCGCGCTCGGTTATCTGATTGGTTCCATCCGCTTCGGGCCCATCTCGCTCGGAGGCGTGTGCGGCACGCTGATCGTCGCGCTCGTGCTCGGCCAAACCGGCGCGCGCATCTCGGCCGACCTCAAGAACATCGCCTTTGCGCTCTTCATCTTCGCGCTCGGCTTCACGGGCGGTCCGCAATTTTTCGCGAACGTCGGGCGCGGCTGGCGCTACGGTCTCCTGTCGATCGTCGAGATCGTTTCGGTCATGGCGCTCATCATGATCGCGGTCGTCGTGATGAAGCTCGATGCGGGCACGGCGGCGGGCCTGCTTGCGGGCGCGGCCACCGAATCGGCCGTAATCGGCACGGCTTCCGAGGCGATCACGCGGCTTGGTCTCGCCGACGCCCAGGTGAGCGCGCTGCAGGCGCACATCGTGACCGCGTACAGCGTGAGCTACCTCTTCGGCCTCATCACCATCGTGCTCTTCACGAGCCAGATTGCACCGCTCATCCTGCGCGTGAATCTGCGCGATGAGGCCGCGCGCCTGTATCGCAAGCTAGGCGGCGACGGCGCGCTCGACGAAGGGCAGCGGCTTGCGCTGCCGCCGCTCGTGGGCCGCGCGTTCAAGGTGGGGCCCGCGGCCGGGGCCGCCGTCGCCGGCTTCGAGGCACGCTTCGGCAACAACGTCACGATCGAGCACGTGCTGCGCGACGGACGCCAGCTCGACGCCGCCGCGCAGACCGTGCTGCAGGCGGGCGACATCGTGCTCGTCGCCGGGCGCCGCGAAGCCGTGATCGAGGCCGCGCGCAGCCTCGGCGAGGAGATGCCGGGCGAGGGCTTGTTCAAGCTGCTCGCCAAACGCGTGGACGTGATGATCACGCAGCGCGACGTCAACGGCCTCACGCTTGCGCAAATGCGCGAGCGCGCCTCGCCGGAAGCGGGCCGCGGCATCTATGTGGGCGCGATCACGCGGCTCGACACCACGGTGCCCGCGCTGCCCGGCACGGTCGTGCATCGCGGCGACGTGCTCACGCTGGTCGGCACGCCCAGCGACGTCGCGCGCGGCGCGAAGCGCCTTGGCTACGTGATCCAGCAGACCCAGAAAACCGACTTCGTCTATCTGGGCCTGGGCGTGCTGGTCGGCATGATGATCGGGCGCTTCGGCGTGACGATGGGCGGCATCACGCTCGCGCTCGGCACGGGCGGCGGCTGCCTGCTCTCGGGCCTTTTCTTCGGCTGGCTGCGTTCGCATTTCCCGGTGGTGGGCTCGCTGCCCTCGGCCGCCGCGCAGGTGCTCAAGGACTTCGGTCTTGCCACCTTCATCGCGGCCGTGGGGCTTTCCGCGGGCCCGGACGCCATCAAGCTCGTGCGCGAGTACGGTCTCGCGCTGCCGTTCGCCGGCATTCTGATGGTGCTCATTCCCGGGCTCCTCTCACTCTGGATCGGGCACATGTTCCTCAAGCTCGAAGCGCCGATGCTGCTCGGCGCGATTGCAGGCCAGCAGTGCAGCACGCCGGCAATCAGTGCGCTCGTCGGCGTAGCCGGCAACTCGACTCCGGTGATCGGCTACACGATCACGTATGCGCTGTCGAACATCCTCTTGCCGCTCATGGGCCCGGTGGTGGTCGGGCTCGCGGCGAAGTTCGGTTGATTGGTCAAGCTGATGATTTTTGGCTGGCGTTTCTTGCTGGATCTGGCCGGCGTTGATTCGAGCTTCCCGGCCATCCCGGCAGCAACGGACGGTTCTTTCCCAAAGCGAGGACACGATGGAATGGCTACATGACATCTTTCACAAATCCCCGGAAATCGCCCTATTTCTCTCCCTGGCCATTGGCTACTGGATCGGCCAGATCAACTTCGGCAAGTTCCAGCTAGGCGGCGTAGGCGGCTCGCTGCTCGCGGCTGTCGTGGTGAGTCAGGTGGGCGTGACGGTCGACAACGGCGTGAAGTCGGTGATGTTCGCCGTCTTCATCTACGCCGTGGGTTACGACTCGGGCCCGGGCTTCTTCAACTCGCTCAACCGCAAGACGTTGCGCGAAATCGCCATGGCGGTGTTCATGGCGCTGGCGGGTCTCGCCACCGTGCTCATCTGCGCGAGGCTCTTTCACCTCAACAAGGGCCTCGCGGCCGGCCTCGCCGCGGGCGGCATGACGCAGTCGGCCATCATCGGCACGGCCGGCGACGCCATCGCGCGTCTGGGACTTCCGCCCGACCAGGTGAAGGCCATGCAGGCCGACGTCGCCATCGGCTATGCCGTGACCTACGTGTTCGGCTCGCTCGGCGCGATCATCGTCTGCGTGAACATCCTGCCGAAGTTCATGGGCCGCAGCCTCAAGGACGCATCGGCGGACGCCGAGCGCGAGATGTCGGGCGGCACCCCCGTCACGGGGCCCGGCCAGATCACGGCGCTGCCCGAGTTGTTCGGCCGCGTGTTCCGTGTCGAGAATGCGGCGGGCAAGACCGTCAAGCAGATCGAACTGGCCGAGAGCGACTTCGTCGCGGTGGAGAAAATTCGCCGCGCGGGGAAAATGCTCGACGCCACGCCCGACTTCGTGCTGAGCCGCGACGACATCGTGCTGGTAGTGGGCCGCCGCGAGCAGATGGTCGAAGTGGGCGCGCTGATCGGGCCGGAAGTGCCAGACTCGGGCGGCATGAGCCTCGTGATGCAAACGCGCCAGCTCGTCTTCACGAAAAAAGGCATGAATCACACGACGATTGCCGAGGTGCGCAAGAACGTGGACCGCGATCTGCGTCATGGCGTGTACATCGAGAAGATCGAGCGCGTGGGCCAGCCCGTGCCGCTGCTGCCCGAAACGAAGCTCGAGCACGGCGACGTGGTGACGGTCTACGGCACGGCCACCGACACGAAGCGCGCCGTGCAGGCCGCCGGTTATGAACTCGCGTACAGCAACAAGACCGACTTCATCTACATGGGCGTGGGCCTCGTGCTCGGCTTGCTGGTGGGTCTCGTCGTCGTGAACGTGGCCGGCATTCCGCTCACGCTCGGTTCCGGCGGCGGCTGCCTGCTCGCGGGTCTTGTGTTCGGCTGGATGCGCGGCAAGCATCCGATGTACGGCGTCATGCCGCCTGCCGCTTCGCAACTGCTCAAGGACTTCGGGCTGGCGGCGTTCGTGGCGGTGGTGGGGCTGAACTCGGGCCTGCAGGCCGTCGTGACGATCAAGCAGAGCGGCCTCACCATTTTCCTGCTCGGCGTGGTGGTGACGATCGTACCGCTCATCCTCACCATGCTGTTTGGCCGCTACGTGCTCAAGTACAACAACGCCGCCATCCTCGCGGGCGCGCTCTCCGGCTCTCGCAGCGCGAACCCGGCTTTCGGCGGCATTCTCGACAAGGCGGAAAGCGCGGTGCCGACCGTGCCGTTCGCCATCACCTACGCGATCGCGAACGTGCTGCTCACGCTGCTCGGGCCGCTCGTGGTCGGTCTTGCATGACATGAACCCCATGTGCGCCGCGCGAGGAAGCGACAAGCGCGCGGCACACGCAACGTCTTCCAATGGAGAACACCATGGCAACGAAAGCGAAGGGTAACGGCACGAAGGAAAAGTCGGGTCTCGATGCACTGAGCCCGTTCGAACTGAAGGACGAACTCATCAAGGCCGCCGGCGGCGGCGCGGCCGAGCGCCCGGCCAATCTCTCGATGCTCAACGCGGGCCGCGGCAACCCCAACTTCCTCGCCACCATTCCGCGCCATGGCTTCTGGCAACTGGGCCTCTTCGCCATGCGCGAATCGGAGCGCTCGTTCGCCTACATGCCCGAAGGCGTGGGCGGCTTCCCGCAGCGCCCCGGCATTGTCGAGCGCTTCGATCAGTTCCTGCGTGAGAACAAGGGCCAGGCCGGCATCGATTTCATCGGCGGTGCGGTTTCATACGTGCGCGACCAACTGGGCCTCTCGGCGGGCGACTTCCTCTATGAGATGTGCGAAGGCATTCTGGCCTGTAATTACCCGGTGCCGGACCGCATGCTCAAGCTTTCGGAGATCATCGTTGGCCAGTATCTGCGCCGCGAGATGATCGGCAAGCATCCGTTCGTCGGCGAGTTCGACGTGTTCGCCGTGGAAGGCGGCACGGCGGCCATGACGTACATCTTCAACACGATGCGCGAGAACTTCCTGATCAAGAAGGGCGACACGATTGCGCTCGGCATGCCGATCTTTACGCCCTACATCGAGATTCCCGAGCTCAACGACTACGAGCTGAACGTGGTGCATATGAACGCCACGGTGGAGAACAACTGGCAGTACTCGAAGAAAGAACTCGACAAGTTGCGCGACCCGAAGGTGAAGGCGTTCTTCCTCGTGAACCCGAGCAACCCGCCTTCCGTGAAGCTCGACGACGCGAGCCTCGAATACATTGCCGAGATCGTCAAGGAGCGCCCGGATCTCATCTTCCTCACCGACGACGTGTACGGCACCTTCGCCGACAACTTCGTCTCGCTCTTCGCGCTCGCGCCGAAGAACACGATTCTCGTGTACTCCTATTCAAAATACTTTGGAGCGACCGGCTGGCGTCTGGGCGCCATCGCGACGCACCGCGACAACGTCCTCGATCATCTGCTCGCAAAGCTGCCGAAGGAAGAGAAGAAAGAACTGCACCACCGCTACGAGTCGATCACGACGGACCCGGACAACCTCAAGTTCATCGACCGTCTGGTGGCGGACAGCCGCACCGTTGCGCTCAATCACACGGCGGGTCTCTCCACGCCGCAACAGGTGCAGATGGTGTTGTTCTCGCTGTTCTCGCTGATGGATACCCCCGACGCATACAAGAATGCGCTCAAGCGCCTGATTCGCAGCCGCAAGCGCGCGCTTTTCGAAGCCATGGGCGCGACTTACGACGAAGACGATCCGAACCAGGTCGACTACTACACGATTCTCGATATGGAGTACCTGGGCGAGAAGCGCTTCGGACGGGATTTCGTCGACTGGCTGCTTAAGCAGGTGAAGCCGAACGAACTGTTGTTCCAGCTAGCGGCCGAGGCGCGGGTCGTGTTGCTGCCGGGGAAAGGCTTTGGCACGGCGCATCCGTCGGGCCGCGTGTCGCTCGCGAACCTCAACGAGTCGGATTACCGCAAGATCGGCCGTGCGGTGGCCAGGCTGACCGAGGCGTACGTGCAGCGCTATAACGAGGCGACCGGCAAGAAGATCGATACGGCTGCAGTGCAGAAGTGAGCGCAGGCGGCGCGCAGCCGCCCGTTGTGAGGCTGTCTGAAGTCCGGGCCGCATCCGGCGTGGTTGGCCGGGTGCGGTTTTTTTTATTCGACGTGTTGCCCGGCGGGGGCGCTGGCGCCGCTTGCAGCGCTTGCGCCTTGCGCGGCGTGCGCGCGCACGCTCTTGCGATGAAGCGAAACAGAAAGCGCCACGGCGCAAGCCGCCGCGATGGCCGCGAAGAGAAACACCGACCCGTACCCGAACAGGTTCGCCACATAGCCCGCGAGCGGGCCGGTAATGCCCAGCGAGAGGTCGAGGAACACCGAGTACGCCGAAAGCGCCGCGCCGCGGCTGGCGGGCGGTACGAGCCCGACCGCCTCGACGCCGAGCGCCGGGAACACGAGCGCGAAGCCAAAGCCCGTGAGCGCCGCGCCCGCGAGCGCGACTTGCGGCGTGGGCGCGAGCCACAGCAGCAGCAGGCCCGCGCATTCGAACGAGAATGAAGCGATCGCGACGCGAAAGCCGCCGAAGCGTTTGATCGTATTGGCGAACAACAGGCGCGCGCCGATGAACATCAGACCGAACACAGTGAGCGTGAAGGCCGCGTTGGGCCAGTGGCGCGCGGCGTAGAACAGCGTGATGAACGTGGCGATGGAGCCAAAGCCCGCCGAGCCGAGCGCGAGGCCGATGCCATGCGGCAGCACGCGCGTGAACACGCTGCGATACGACATGCGCTCGCCGTGCACGACCGGCACCGGCGCGATGGGGCGGGCGAGCCAGAAGCCGAGCGCGGCCATCGCGACGACGGAAACGCCGAGCATCCAGTAGCCGATGGCGTGCGCCATCACCACGCCGAGCGGCGCGCCGATCGCGAGCGCGCCGTAAGTGGCGATGCCGTTCCACGAGATCACCTTCGCGTTGTGCGCGGTGCCCACACGGCCGATACCCCAGAGAATCGCGCCCGTGCCGCAGAGGCTTTCGCCGCAGCCGAGCAGCAGGCGGCTCACCACCAGCAGCGCGAGCGAGAGCGCCGGCCAGTGATCGACGAGCGTGCCAAGCAACAGCAGCACGCCGCTCGCGCCGCAGATCGTCAGGCCGATCGTCACAGTTTTCTTGGGACCGAGCGTGTCCGCCGAGCGGCCCGCGAGCGCGCGCGAGCAAAGCGTGGCGATGTACTGCACGCTGATCGCGGCGCCCGCCACCACAGTGCTGAAACCGAGGTCGTTGTGGACGTAACCGGGGAGCACCGCGAGCGGAATGCCGATCGTCAGATAACAGAGGAAGGTGAAAAAGACGACCGGAATGATCTGCAGGGTCGTCGATGCGGCGTTGCGCCTGAGCGGCAAATCAGCAGACATGGGGAAAACGCGGATGGAAAACGGCGGGAAAGGCGCAATTGTCCCATGGAACCGGTTTTTATGCAGAAATTGAAAAGCTGTTCCAGCGCGCGGAACGCGCGGTTTTCGGCGGTTATGAGGGGTTTTGCGTGCGATTGGGTGTTTGCGAAGTTCCCGTGGCATTGGGCGACGTTGCCCGAATTTGAGGCGAACGCCCCAATTCGTCTAATCGTTGGCATGAGCGAATGATGTCCGATACTCACAAATCCGCAAAGAAATCGCGCGATCGAGACACATCAACATAAGCGCGAACGCACCGCAGCACGCCAATTTATCGATTCAACGATATATCCCCCATGCACCTCCCGCTATGGGTTGCCAATATTGGCGGTGATAGTTTTCGAATCGTCCACTCGAGCGGCATACGCCTTTTGCGAGCCGCCTCCCACGACGAGCCAGAAACCATGAGCCAGCCGATCCGCTTTTATCACCGCAACGCGATTCGCGAAGTCAGCGACGCGGGCGTCACTCGCACCGTTCTCCAGTACCTGCGCGAAGACGCGCGCTGCACCGGCACCAAGGAAGGCTGCGCGGAAGGCGATTGCGGCGCCTGTACCGTCGTGGTGGGCGAGCGCGACGAAGCGGGCGGCGTGAGCTTCAAGGCGGTCAATGCCTGCATCCAGTTTTTGCCCACGCTCGACGGCCGTGCGCTCTTTACCGTCGAAGACCTGCGCCAGCCCGACGGCTCGCTGCACCCCGTGCAGCAGGCCATGGTCGATTGCCACGGTTCGCAGTGCGGATTCTGCACGCCCGGCTTTGTGATGTCGATGTGGGCGCTGTACGAAAAACATGGCCACGAGCACGCGGGTCACGCGGACCAGGCGGGCCGAAGCGCGTGTGCGGGCAAGGGCGCCTGCAGCGTGCCGTCGCGCGACGAGATCGCCAATGCGCTCACGGGCAATCTGTGCCGCTGCACGGGCTACCGGCCGATCCTCGACGCGGCCGAGCAAATGTTCCAGGCCGGCGCGCCGAAGCAGCCCCTCGACGTCAAGGCGCTCGCCCAAACCCTCGCCACGCTTGAGCGCAAGGACACGTTCCACTACGAAAACCGTGGCCAGCACTACGACGCGCCGCGCACCGTCGAGTCGCTCGCCGCCATCAAGGCCGCGCGCCCGAACACGCGCATTCTCGCGGGCAGCACCGACATCGGCCTGTGGGTCACGAAGCAGATGCGCGAACTCGGCGACATCGTCTACGTGGGCCAGGTCGACGCGATGCGCAAAATCGACGTGAACCCCGCGTTCATCGAGATCGGCGCGGGCGTGAGCGTCGAGCGCGGCTATGCGGAACTCGCGAAGCATTACCCGGAACTCGAAGAGATGTGGCAGCGCTTCGCGTCGCTGCCCATTCGCAATGCGGGCACCATCGGCGGCAACGTGGCGAACGGCTCGCCCATCGGCGACTCGATGCCGGGCCTGATCGCGCTCGGCGCGCGCGTGGTGCTGCGCGGCGGCGACACCGAGCGCGAAATGCCGCTCGAAGAGCTTTATCTCGCCTACCAGAAGAAGGACATGGCCGAGCACGAATTCGTGCTCGCGCTCAAGGTGCCCACGCGCACCGGCGCGCGCGCGAACCTGCGCTTTCGCACCTACAAGGTCTCGAAGCGCTTCGACTCGGACATCTCGGCGGTGTGTGCCGCTTTCTCCTATATCGCCGATGGCGACACGATCCGCGAGCCTCGCATCGCCTTCGGCGGCATGGCCGCGACGCCGAAGCGCGCGACCCACGCCGAAGCCGTGCTCGCCGACGCTCAATGGCACGAGGCTACCGCGCAGGCCGCGATGATCGCGCTGGGCCAGGACTACGCGCCGCTTTCCGACATGCGCGCGACGAGCGAGTACCGTCTCGAAGCCGCGAAGAACACGCTGTACCGTTTCTGGCTCGAAACGCGCGCGCACAATCCGCTTGCGCCGCAAGCGCTCAACGTGCGCAACGTAGCCGCCGAAACGGCTTGAGACATTCAGGAACCGGAAGAGAAATACGGAGAACGAAACAATGAACCAGCAAGCCGAACCGTTCCTGGACGAACTCAAGGCGCGCGAGCCCTTCGCGCAAGTGCACGTATCGCGGCCGCACGAATCGGCGCATCTGCATGTGAGCGGCCGCGCCACTTACACCGACGACATTCCGGTCGTTGCCGGCACGCTGCACGCCGCGCTCGGACTCTCGCAGAAGCCGCACGCGCGCATCGTGTCGATGGACCTCGCCAAAGTGCGGGCGACGCCGGGCGTCGTGGCGGTGCTTACGGCCGAGGACATCCCCGGCGTGAACGACTGCGGCCCGATCATCCACGACGATCCGGTGCTCGCCGACGGCGTCGTGCAGTACGTGGGACAGCCCATGTTCATCGTCGTGGCCACGTCGCACGATACCGCGCGCCTCGCCGCGCGCCGCGCCGAAGTGCAGTACGAAGAGCTGCCCGCCGTGCTCACGGCGCAGCAGGCGCGCGCCGCCAATCAATCCGTGCTGCCGCCGATGAAACTCGCGCGTGGCGAGGCGTCCACGCGGGCTGCTCGTGCCGCGCATCGTCATGAAGGCGAGATGCTGCTGGGCGGCCAGGAACAGTTCTACCTCGAAGGCCAGATTGCCTACGCGGTGCCTAAAGACGACGACGGCATGCACGTGTGGTGCTCCACGCAGCACCCGAGCGAGATGCAGCATCTGGTGGCGCACGTGCTGGGCGTCGCCTCGCACAACGTGCTCGTGGAATGCCGCCGCATGGGCGGCGGCTTCGGCGGCAAGGAATCGCAGTCGGGCCTCTTCGCGTGCTGCGCGGCGCTCGCCGCATGGAAGCTGCTGTGCCCCGTGAAGCTGCGCCCGGACCGCGACGACGACATGATGGTCACGGGCAAGCGTCACGATTTCCACTACACGTACGAGGTGGGCTACGACGATCAGGGCACGATAGAAGGCGTGAGCGTGGACATGACCTCGCGCTGCGGCTTTTCCGCGGACCTCTCGGGCCCGGTGATGACGCGCGCCGTCTGCCACTTCGACAACGCCTACTGGCTGCCCGACGTGTCGATCGCCGGTTTCTGCGGCAAGACCAACACGCAGTCGAACACGGCGTTTCGCGGCTTCGGCGGCCCGCAGGGCGCGTTCGCGATCGAATACATCATGGACGACGTGGCGCGCTCGCTCGGCCTCGATTCGCTCGACGTGCGCCGCCGCAATCTTTACGGCAAGACGCAGAACAACGAGACGCCGTACGGCCAGGTCGTCGAGGACAACGTCATTCACGAACTGATCGACGAGCTGGTGGAAACGAGCGGCTACCGCGCGCGCCGCGCCGCGATCCGCGAATTCAATGCGAACAACGAGGTGCTCAAGAAGGGCATTGCGCTTACGCCCGTGAAGTTCGGCATTGCGTTCAACGTCACGCACTTCAACCAGGCGGGCGCGCTCGTTCACATCTACACCGATGGCTCCGTGCTCGTGAACCACGGCGGCACCGAAATGGGCCAGGGGTTGAACACTAAGGTCGCGCAGGTCGTGGCGCAGGAACTGGGCATCGAGTTCGGCCGCGTGCGCGTGACCGCAACGGACACGAGCAAGGTCGCGAACACGTCCGCCACGGCCGCATCCACGGGCACCGACCTGAACGGCAAGGCCGCGCAGGACGCCGCGCGCCAGTTGCGCGTGCGCCTCGCCACACTGGCGGCGACGACGTACGGCAAGGGCGACATCACGGCTGCGGACGTGATCTTTGCCAACGACTCCGTGATCGTGGGGGAGACGATCGTGCCGTTCGAGACGCTGGTTTCGAAGGCCTATCTCGCGCGTGTGCAACTCTGGTCCGATGGCTTCTACACCACGCCCAAGCTGTACTGGGATCAGGCGGCGCTGCGCGGGCGGCCGTTCTACTACTACTCGTACGGCGCGGCGGTATCGGAAGTCGTGATCGACACGCTCACGGGCGAAATGCGCGTGCTGCGCGCCGATGCGCTGCACGACGTGGGCGCGTCGCTGAACCCGGCGCTCGACGTGGGCCAGGTGGAAGGCGGCTTCATCCAGGGCATGGGCTGGCTCACCACGGAAGAACTGTGGTGGAAGCCGGACGGCAAGCTCATGACGCACGCGCCATCCACCTACAAGATTCCGACCGTGAACGACACGCCCGCCGAATTTAACGTGCGGCTCTTCAAGAACCGCAACGCGGAGGACAGCATTCACCGCTCGAAGGCCGTGGGCGAGCCGCCGCTGTTGCTGCCGTTCTCGGTGTTCTTCGCGATTCGCGACGCCGTCGCGAGCGTGGCCGACTACCGCTTCAATCCGCCGATGAACGCGCCGGCCACCGCCGAGGAAATCCTCAAGGGCGTGCGCGCGGTGCGGACCATGGCGCGCGCGGGGGCCGCAAAATGAATCGGCATCCTGAACATTGCGTGCGCGTCGACGAGGCAGGACGCGTGATCGTCGGCCGCCGCAGCACGCCGGTCCCACACTACGGCCCGATGCACATCGTGCTGTTCGGAGCGGGCCACGTGGGCCACGCGCTCGTCACGCTGCTCGGCATGCTGCCGTGCGTCGTGCAGTGGGTGGACGAGCGCGACGAACTGTTTCCCGACGAAGTGCCCGCCAACGTGCAGGTCGAAGCGACGGACACGCCCGCGGCCATCGTGGACGAAGCGCCGGCGGGCGCCTATTTTCTCGTGATGACGCACAACCACGCGCTCGATTTCGAACTGACCGAGCGCATCATGCGACGGCGCGATTTCGCCTGGTTCGGCCTGATCGGCTCGAAAACGAAGCGCGTGAAGTTCGAGCGGCGGCTCATGGAGCGCGGCGTGGACGCGCGGCGCATGGACGAGATGACGTGCCCGATCGGCGTGACGGGTATCGTCGACAAGGCGCCTTCGTCGATTGCGGTGGCCGTGGCCGCTCAACTCATGCAGATGCGGGTGGCGCAGCGCCCGGCTGTGACGAGGACGGTGGCGCTCGAAAGGGTTTGATGCTGCGCCTTTGCTCAGGCGTCCTGACCATGCGGTGTGAGCCCCGCATCGAGCGGAGCGGCAAAGAGCGCGAGATACGCGGCCGGATCGACCGCGCGCCCGGCGACAAGGACCTCGAAGTGCAGGTGCGGCCCCGTTGAGCGTCCGGTGGTGCCCACGTCGGCGATGTGTTCGTGCGGCTGCACGATCTGGCCCACGCGCACGTCGATTTTCGAGGCGTGCCCGTAGCGCGTGACGAAGCCGTTGCCGTGGTCGATCTCGACCGCGTTGCCATATCCCGCCTTCGGGCCCGCAAAGACGACGCGGCCGGACGCCGCGGCAAAAATGGGCGTGCCGGCGGGCGCGACCAGATCGATACCGGGATGAAAGCTCATGCGGTGCGTGAACGGATCGATGCGATTGCCGAACGGCGAGCCATCGCGTCCGCCGCTGATCGGGCGGCGACCGGGATACGCCCGCCAGGCCGCCTCGTGCTCCGCAGTCGCCTGTTCGAGCGCCGAGAGCGTCGCCGATACACAGTCGTACTCGTCGTCGCCGGGCGTCGCGTTCGCACGTGCCGTTGACGCGTCGAGGCACTTGCGCGGCCCGAGTTCGGGGCCGCCCTTTGCGTCTGTGTTTGCGTCTGCGCCATCGTGCGGGCGCGCGGCGGCGAGGGTGATTTCACCGGCCGTCCCGCGCGGCGGCTGGGCCCGCATGCGTTGGTCGAACTGATCCAGCGCAGCGAGTTGGCCGCTCAGCCGGGCGATACGCGTATCGAGTGAGGCGTTAGCGGCGGTCGAACGCCCGATTGCGCCTGTTGTGGCGTGGCGCTCGTTGGCCATTGCATCGGCGCCAGTCCGGGGCGTCGATGAATACGCGCTGGTGAGACGGCCGGTTGCGAAACCGGTCGCAAGCGCGAAGACGGCCGCGGCGCACGCAATGATCACGCGAAACCTGCCTTGCGGCATACGGAAAACGGGCCCCATCGATCTCTCCACGCTGGCTTGCAGTCAATATCCAATCAATATTGAGATGGTGGGCCAGGACGCGTGCGGCTTATATCGAAAGGGTTCTAATCTGATCGTGTCCGCTTCAGGTAGCTTCCGGCAGCTTCAGGCGGCTTCAGGCAGCCTCGACGGGCGGCGTGGGCGTCTCGCGGTCCGCCGCGGGAGCCGACCGGTTCGCCGCCGGGCGCTTCGGCCGCCGCTCGGCCGTCAGCGTGCGCGACACCTCGTCGATCAATCCGCGCAGCCATCCCACGTCGCTCGGCCGGTCGGGCTGCGGATGCCACATCTGATAGCAGTGAATGCGCGCAAACGCGATGGGCGTCTCCACCACGGCAATCGGCATGAGCTTCGCGTAATGCTGCGCGAAGCGCCGCGTCGTCGTGAAGATCAGATCCGATTGCAGCAAGACCTGCGGCACGAGCCCGAAGTAGGGCAGCGTCGCGACGATGCGGCGCTCGGCCTTCGCCTTCGCGAAGCCTAGATCGATCGCGCTGGCATGCGCGCCCGTGTAGGGCGTCGGCGCGAGATGGGGCGCGGCGAGATACGCCTCGCGCGTGAGTTCGCGGCGCGCGAGCGGATGATCCGCGCGCATCATGCAGACCACCTTGTCGGAGAACAGATCGCTGCGCGCGAACCGCGGCTCGGGCTTCGGCCAGTTGCCGATCACGATGTCGAGTTCGCCCGCGTCCAGCGCGCCGTGGTGGTCGAGCGTGGGCGAGAGCGAGAGAATCTCCAGCCGCGCGGCGGGCGCCGTCTCCCGAAAGCGGGCGATCAGCGTCGGCATGAAGAAGTCGTTGAGATAGTCGGGCGCGGCGACGCGGAACGTGCGCTTCGAGCGCTCCGGGTCGAAGTCGCCGTGCGGCGTGGCCACGAACTCCACGTCGCGCAGCACGCGCTGCGCGTGCTGCAGCAGCGACTCGCCATATTCGGTCGGCACCATGCCGGCCTTGCCGCGCACGAGAATCGGATCGCCCAGGATCTCGCGCAGCCGGCGCAGCGCCGTGCTGATGGCGGGTTGCGTCTGGTTCAGGCGCAGCGCGGCCTGCGTGACGCTGCGCTCGACCAGCAGCGTGCGCAGCACGCGCACCAGCCAGATGTCGAGGGTGAGGGCGTTATCGTCGTCCATGGGGCGTGGCGGGCTAAGGCACGTGCGCGATTGAGCGATAAGACCTGCGCGCGCACGCGTTCACCCATAACCATAAGCCGGCGCGCGCGTCACCGCCATAGGCTGCGCGGCATGACGGGGATCAGAAAGGCGCGCCGGGCGCGTTGCCGCTTACTCCGTAACCGGCTTCGTCACCGGCTTCGCGAGCCCCGAAGGCAGCGAGCTGATGCGCTTGACCTCGCGCGAGTCGAGCCAGTTCGGGCTGCGCGCGCAGTACAGCACCATCGGCAAGGCGTCCTCGCCCCAGAAGAGCTGCTTGTTCATCCAGAACGTCGGCACGCCGAACACGCCCATCGAGATGGCGTCGTTGGTGTTGCGGCGCAACTGCGCGCGCACGGCTTCTTCCTCGATCAGCGACTCGCCGTGCGCGATGCCCACGCGCTCGCAAAGCTGCTCGAAGCCCTCGTCGCTCGACGGGTCGCGCCCCTCGCGCCAGATGAAACGGAAGATCTCGCGCACGCACGCGAGGTCGCCGCCCGCGGCGATGGCAAGCAGCATGGGCCTGACCGAATCGAACGGGTGGGCGGGCGGCATCTTGAACGGAATGCCGAGCTGTTCGGCGCGAAAGAGCGCGTGCCGGTAGGTGAAGACGCGCTTGGCCGGCACCGCGGAACTGAACGGCTGGCCCCAGTGGCGGTATAGCTCGGACAGCAGCACGGGCGTCGGCACGAAGTCGAAGCCGGGCCATTTCTCGTGCTGTTCCAGCAACAGATACGAAAACGGCGACACGAAGTCGTAAAACCAGGCCGGCTTGCTGGCGTCGATGCCGTCGATCATGCTGTTCCTCCGCTCTTGGGCGATATCCGGGCCATTGCCTGCATGGCCCATTGTTCGGTTCAAAATGCGTGCAGCGGCGCTAATGCGTGCGCTCGCCTGTTTCGTTGCTGCCGCTTTCGTCTGCATGGCTCGCCTCTGTACCCGCTGTGCCTGCGTCGTTGCTCGTGCCTTGCGGCGCGTGCGCCTCTTCGGCGCTTTCCGCTGTCTGCTCTTCGTCGGTACTCGCGCCTGCGTCCGGCGCCTCGCGCGTTTCAGACAGGCGCGCGCGCACGAAGCCGATGTGTTCGCGCAGCACGTAGAACTGTTCGGCGTAGGCGAGCGGCATTTTCATGCCGTTCACCGATTCCTCGATCTTGTCGAGCTGGCGGATCAGCGCGCGGCGCTCGGTGGGCGAGTTGTCGGCCATCGCGGCGCGCTCGAGTGCGATGAGCGAGCCGTACCAGCGGTAGATGCGCGATTTTACCCGCCAGGCGTAGAGCGAAGGCACGATCCGCAGGCCCGGAATCAGCACGACGATGATCGGCACGAGCAGCACCACGAGCCGGTCCGCGAGACTCGCCACCCAGAAGGGCAGCACGCGGTAGAGGAAGCTCTTGCCCGACTTGTAGTAGCGCGCGGCGTCGGCGCTGATCGGGAAGTCTTGGGCCCGCGGCGCGGGGAATTCGCCGGCGCGCTGCAGCAGCGTGGAGCGGCCGTGCACTTCCTTGGCTGCTTCGATCAGGAGGTCGGAGAGCGCGGGATGGAGCGAATCGCGCGCGACCAGCTCGGCCGTGGGCGCGATGAAATGCAGCGGCGCCGCCGGCAGGTTGCGGCCGAAGTCGAACGCGCCCATCGGGATCGTGATGGCCGTGAGGAACGGAAAGCGGCGCGCGTAGGCCTCGGCCTGGGTGAAGTCGAAAAAGCGTATGCCCGGCATGCGCATGAGGCGGCCCATGACGGGCGGCTGCGCGGAGTCGCCCGCGAGAATGGCGACGTCGAGCTTGCCTGCCACGAGTTCGCGCGCAGCGTCGTCGCCGGAAAGCGGCAGGAGTTTCGTCGCGCCGCCGGGTTCGATGCCGTTGGCCTTGAGCAGCGTGAGCGCAAGCTCGCGCGTGCCGCTGCCCTCGGCGCCGATGGCGATGCGCTGGCCTTCAAACTGCGAAAGGCGCGTGGCGACGGGACCGCGATAGAACACCGCGAGCGGCACGTAAGCCACGCTGCCGAGCGAGACCAGGCCGCCAGGCACGTTGCTCGCGAGGCCGTCCTGCACGAACGCGACGTCGACGTTCGCGTTGGGATCGGCGAGACGCTGCAGGTTCTGCGCCGAGCCTTCCGATTCGAGCACGTTCAGCGTGATGTTGTTGCGCGCGAGGATGGCCTTGTACTTTTGCGCGGCATTCCAGAAGGTGCTGCCCTTGGGCCCGGCGCTCATGGCGAGCGTGTTGGGCGGCGCGGGCTGGATGAGACGCACCGCGAGCCAGATGGCCGCCGCGCTCACGAGCAGGATGGGGCCGAACGTGACTGCCAGGTCGCGCCACGAAATCGCCACGAAGCGCGCGACGAGACGGGGAGGAGGTTTGCGGCCGGTGCGGAACTTCATCGGGGTAAGGCGGGCCTCGGGTGGTTCGAAAGAAGTGCGGGTCGGGTCCGCGTCGGGTCCGGCGCTCGCGCCGGATGGGCTCGGCCGCGCGCGCCGCGCGGGCTCTGTGGAGCCGATGGTACATGAGAATCGGCGTTGCGGCGGCATGCTCGCGTGCCTCGCGGCACGCCCTGGGCGCATGCCCCATGCGCCTGCGCTAAACTCTTTGCGCTTGTGACGCGGCCAGGCTAAATTGTGATTCGCCTGCTGCGCCTCGCGTCGCGTATCAACGCACGACATGCATAACAAACAGGAAACAGGCGCAGACCTGTCCGGGCGGGTTTAACAAGCAGTGGTAATTCGACGTCCTTCATCCTTGCCTCTCGCATCGCGTCCAGACCCTGGCCGCGTACGCGCGCATTGCGCGCCGTGCGCTGTCATCGGTAGTGGTAACGAAGCCGTCAGACCATGACTGACGGGCGGCCTGCGCGCTGTCCGCCGGCAAGGGAGGCGGTCCTATTTCAGGCAACAACCCGCAACAATGCGAAGACACAAGGAGAAAACATGAAATCGATCGCTATTCTGAAGATGCTGGGCGCGGCACTGTGCCTGTCGGTGGCTTGCAGCGCCTCCTACGCGCAAGACGACTCGGCGAGCGCACCCGCTGCTACGACGGCTGCGCCGGCGACGTCGGCCAAGAAGACCGACCGCAAGCTGGGCTATACGGTGCGCAAGGCGCTCTCGAAGACCCAGGGCGTCGACGTTTCGAACATTGCCGTGCGCTCGCGCGGTGGCGCGGTGACGCTGTCCGGCACGGTGCCCGACCAGGGCCAGATCGACAAGGCCGGCCAGGTTGCGCAGGGCGTGGCAGGCGTGAAGTCGGTCACGAACAAGTTGACGGTCATGCAGCAATAAACGCTGTCGCGCGCCTTGGTAACAGGGCGCTTGCGGCAAGCGGAAGGAAAAAAGTCCGGCCTTCGCAGGCCGGACTTTTTTTATGCGCGCGGAAGGCGGCCGCCAGGCAACTCGCGTCATGCTGCACCGCAGCCGCCAAAGTGTAGTTTGACACACAGTTTTCCCGCCTTTGGGGGTATACCGTGGGTATCGCGCGTCTTTCCGGGGTCGAGCGCGGCCTCATTGCTGGCAAGCAGGAAATCGCCATGACCATCCATACCTATACCGACTTGCCGCTCGTCGACCGGGCGGCCTTCGAGCTGGCCTGTGCGCGGCACGGCTTCGCACCCATGCAGTTCGATATTCGCGGCGAAGCCGATCCGAACGACCCGAACCACGGCGACATGCTGATCGTGCGGCGCGGCGCCTGGGCGCAGGCGTATCGCATCGATGCGCGCGGCCAGTGGCTGCGTCAGTTCGAGGTCGATCTCAACGGGAGGTTTTTTCGCCAGGCGCCTCACGCCTGAGCGCGTACGCCGGACGCACGCGCACAGCGGCGCCTTCGGTTCAGGAGAGCACTAGCCGCACGCCCACGAGCGTGAGCGTCGCGGCGAGCAGCACGCGCAGCAGCCTTTCGGGCGCCTTCGAAGAAAGCAGGCTGCCGATGGCGATGCCGGGCAGCGAGCCGCACAAGAGCGAAAGCAGCATGTGCCAGTCGATCGAGCCGAGCAGCCAGTGGCCCGCGCCCGCGAGGAGCGTGAGCGGCACGGCGTGCGCGACGTCGGAGCCGACGATGCGCACCGTGGGCAGCGCCGGATAGAGCAGCAGCAATACGGTCACGCCGATGGCGCCCGCGCCCACCGAGGTGAGCGAGACGAGCACGCCGAGCACCGCGCCGGTGAGGATCGTGAAAAAGAGCGTGCGCGCTTCGCCCGGCCCGTGGCGGTGACGCGCGGCGAACGCCGCGAGCTGCGGCCGGAAGATGAGCGCCACCGCCGTGATGAGGAGCGCCACGCCCAGCACGGCCTGGATCAGATGCCCCGCGCGCGGCGTGTCCATGCCATAGCGGTGCAGCATGATCAGCGTGAGCGTCGCGGCGGGCACGCTGCCGGCCGCGAGCCGCAGCGTCACTCGCCAGTCCACCGAACCCTTGAGCCCGTGCACGAGGGTGCCCGCCGATTTGGTCGCGGCCGCGTAGAGCAGGTCGGTGCCGACCGCCGTGGCGGGATGCACGTTGAAGACGAGGACGAGGATCGGCGTCATCAGCGAGCCGCCGCCCACGCCGGTCAGGCCGACCAGAAATCCGACGAACAGGCCGGACAGCGAATACAGCAGATCGATATGGGGGAAGGACATCGCGCGCGAGGAGGCCGGTTCATTGGGCTACGCCGTTGCCTGCTGCGTCGAGAACAGCGCGCGCCGTAAGCGGCGCGTCAGGCTGGACAACGGCCAGGGCTGGCGGCGAAAATCCGCTATTGTCGCAAAACCGGCGCCCTGGCGCAGGGTTGAGCCAAATCGCGCGCGTTTCCAGTGGCTTTCGGTTGCCTTCGCACGGACCCGTTCTCGCGCGAGCCCATGCCGGACAGCGCCGCGCGGGACTGGCGTCACCCTAACCAATCGAACATGAATCACGGCATCCTCTACGCGTTCGCTGCATTCGTTCTCTGGGGGCTCTTCCCCATCTACTTCAAGTCGCTGCACCAGATTCCCGCGCTCGAAATGCTCGCGCACCGCATGGCATGGTCGCTGCTGTTCGTGGCCGCCGTGCTCGTCGCGCGCCGCCACTGGCGCTGGTTCGGGCCCGTGCTGCGCGACCGGCGCCTGCTCGGGCGATTCGCGGCGAGCGCCGTGCTGCTGTCGGCCAATTGGGGCACCTATATCTGGGCCGTCAACGCCGGGCACATCGTCGAGGCGAGCCTGGGCTATTTCATCAATCCGCTCATCAACGTGCTGTTCGGCTATGCGTTTTTGCGCGAGCGCCTGCGCGCCCTGCAATGGGCCGCCGTGGCGCTGGCCGCCGCGGGCGTGATATGGCTCACGTGGCAGAACGGCGCGCCGCCGTGGATCAGTCTCGCGCTCGCCGTGACCTTCGGCGGCTATGGGCTCCTGCGCAAGACGGCGCAGCTCGGCGCGCTGGAGGGCCTCGCGCTCGAAACGGTGCTGCTCTTTCCGGTTGCGATCGTCTATCTGACGATCGTGGGGCTCGCGGGCGAGAGCCATTTCACGCATGCCTCGCGCGGGCTGCAAGTGCTGCTCGCGGCGTCCGGCCCGATCACGGCGATCCCGCTGCTCCTCTTCGGCGCGGCCGCGCGGCGCATTCCGCTCTCGATGCTCGGTCTGATCCAGTACGTCACGCCCACGCTGCAGTTGCTCACTGGCGTGCTCATCTACGGCGAGCCGTTCGGCGCGGTGCGCGCCGTGGGTTATGGCGCGATCTGGGTCGCGCTCGGCGTGTATTCGCTCGAGGGCGTGCGCAGCCTTGCAGCCTCGCGCGAGCGCCGGGCGGCGTGAGCCGGCTGGGCGGCGATGCGCTGTCGGACATTGGCCGACAGGCCGACGGCGCGGTAGGATGCCAGCACAGTGCGCAGTACGGTCGCGCGAGTCGGTCGCGGTTCAGTAGCGATACGGTCGCGCCCGCGGCGCTCTGGCCCGCAGCCAACCCTCCGTGGAGAGCCCCGCGCATGAGTATCGAAGCCCTTCGCCGGTTCGAAGCCGAATTCGCGCCGCGCATTGCGGCGAAGCTGGCGAAACAGTTCGGAGCGTCGGTGCACGTCGACATCGTGCCCAACGCCGGACACGGCCATCCTACGCGCGTGCGTCTGCGCGGGCTCGCGAACGAGCACCGTCATCCCTATGGATATCCGCTGAACGTCTCGCTGACGTGGGACACCGAGGAGATCGAGAGTCTGATGGAGCCCGGCGGCGAAGCGCGCTTCGAGCATTACCTCGCAGCGACGGGGCGCAAGCTGGCGTCGTGGGAGTCGGCGCGCGCGATCGATTTTGCTTCGCGCACGCAGCGCGAGCCCGAAGTGCTGCTCGGCGGGCTCGATTTCGAGGGCTGATCCAGCGGCCCTCGAATCCCGTTCGCTTCATCAGCCGCGCGCGGCGCGCGTGAGCCACTCGCGGCCCTTGAGCATGCCCCACCAGTAGAAGCCCGGCAGCACGTTCGCCTTGAGCAGCCACATGAGGCGGCGCGGCCGCGTGGGGTCGAGCGGGAAGGTGGGCAACAGGCGTCCGCCATAACCGAATTCGGCGAGCACGACCTTGCCCTTTTCCACGGTCAGCGGGCACGATCCGTAGCCGTCGTAGCGCCAGGGCAGCGGCGCTCCCGCGCGCGCGGCGAGCAGGTTCCCGGCCACGATCACGGCCTGCTTGCGCGCGGCCGCGCCGGTCTTGGCGTTCGGCGCGGAGCACACGTCGCCGAGCGAGAACACGTTCGGATAGCGCAGGTGCTGAAGCGTGGCGTGATCCACCTCGCACCAGCCGGTTTCGTCGGCGAGCTGGCTGTCGCGGATGAAGTCGGGCGCGACCTGCGGCGGCACGGCGTGCAGCATGTCGAAGCGCTTCTCGACGCGCGTGACGTTGCCGTTTGCATCCTTCACTTCGAACGTGGCGATACGCGCCGGGCCATCGACGGCCACGAGATTCGACGAGAACGCGAGGTTCGCGTTGTAGCGTTTCACGTACTCCATGAGCGGCGGCACGAAAGTCGGCACGCCGAACAGCACTGGGCCGGCAAGATTGAATTCCACGCCGATCTTGCCGAGCACGCCTTCGCGGCGCCAGTGATCGCACGCGAGATACATGGCCTTTTGCGGCGCGCCCGCGCACTTGATCGGCATGCCGGGCTGGCTGAAGAGCGCGGTGCCGCCCTTCATCTGCTGCACGAGCTGCCACGTGTACGGCGCGAGGTCATAGCGATAGTTCGAGGTCACGCCGTTCTTGCCGAGCGTTTCCGCGAGGCCTGCAATGCGCTCCCACGCGAGCCGCAGCCCCGGCGCCACGATGAGCTGGCGGTAGGCCACGCGCTCGCCGTTCTCGAGCTGCACGACGTTCGCATCCGGCTCGACGCGCGTGGCCGCCGTGCGCAGCCACTTCACGCCCGCAGGCATGACGCTCGCCATGGGGCGGCGCGTTTTCGTCACGTCGTAGGCGCCGCCGCCGACCAGCGTCCAGGCCGGCTGATAGTCGTGATGATCGCTCGGCTCGACCACGGCGATCTTCAGGTTCGGCTCGCGGCGCAACAGGCTCGCGGTGACGCAAATGCCCGCCGTGCCGCCGCCGATCACGACGACGTCCCAGGTTTCGCCTTCCCATGCGCAGGCGGCCGTCGCGGCGCGGGCGGCATTGGTGGCATTAGCGGCATTAGTGGCTTGCGACGCTTGCGCCGGCGCGCCTTGATGCGCGAGCCGGTAGAGGCTCGCCGCGCGGTTGCCGCTGCGGCAGTACGCAAGCACGGGGCCGGGCAGATCGACGAGCAACTGGGCGAACTGCGCGGCGGCCTCGGCGGTGATCTGGCCGGGCTTCACCGGCAGATACGCGAACTGCAGGCCGAACTGCGAGGCGGCGTCGCGCAGCGCCTGCGCCGTGGGTTGCGCTTCGCCGCCTTCGCCATCGGGCCGGTTGCAGACGATCGAGCGATAGCCCGCGGCGTGGATGGCGGCGAGGTCGTCGGGCGTGATCTGGTCGGCGCTCGCGAAGCGCGCGTCGTGTTGAGTGATTTGCATGGCGTTGGATCCCGAGGCTGATGCGGCGTAGTACGGATGGAGATGATTTATTGCGGGCGGCGGCGCGACTCCAGTACGGCGTAAATCGCCATGCCCGCGAGCATGGCGGCGACGAAGAGCCAGGCGCGCGGCTCTCCGGCGCCCGCCGCGACGAGCGCGGGGCCGGGGCAGAAGCCCGCGAGTCCCCAGCCCGCGCCGAACAGCAGGGCGCCGCCGACCAGCCGGGCGTCGATGCGCCGCGACGCAGGCAGTTGAATGGGCGCGCCGGCGAGGCTCGACGCGCGCGTGCGCGCGAGCCGGAACGCGGGTGCGGCGAGCGCGACGGCGCCCGCCATCACGAAGGCAAGCGAGGGGTCCCAGTTACCGGCGAGATCGAGAAAGCCGAGCACCTTGGCCGGATTGGCCATGCCCGAGACGAGCAAGCCGAGACCGAACAGCAGGCCGCACACGAACGCACTGAGTTTTCGCATCCCGGCCTCCAGTCAGATTCCAGTCAGATGACGCACGGCGAACACGGTGGCGAAGCCCGCCGCCATGAACGCGCCCGTGGCGACGAACGAGCGCCGCGAGCCGCGCGCGATTCCGCACACGCCGTGGCCGCTCGTGCAGCCCGACCCGTAACGCGTGCCCACGCCGACCAGCAGGCCCGCCACGGCGAGCGTGAGCGCGGACGCATCGATATGCATGGCCGGCAGCGCCATGCGCAGCCGCCAGAGCAACGGCGCGGCCACGAGCCCGATGACGAACGCGGCGTTCACGCCGCGCTCGCCGCCCGCGCCCGGCCGCGATCCGCTCAACAGCCCGCCCAGCAAGCCGCTGATGCCGGCGATGCGGCCATTCACGAGCACGAAGAGCGCGACGGCCGCGCCGATCATGAGGCCGCCCGCAAACGACGCGTAGGGCGTGAAGTGGGTGAGGTCGAGGTTCACGCTGCTTGCGCCTTCAGGCGCCCGCAATACAGGCTCGACAGCGTCTGCATGACCTGGATGACCTCGGGGCTCGCGAGGCGGTAGTAGATGTATTTGCCCTCGCGGCGCGTATCGACGAGACCTTCGTCGCGCAGCTTGCCGAGATGCTGCGAAAGGCTTGGCTGATGCACGCCCACCAGCTCCTCCAGCTCGCCGACGTTGCGCTCGCCTTCGGTGAGCTGGCAAAGCAGCAGCAGACGGTCTTCGTGCGCCAGCGCCTTGAGCAGCGCGCAGCATTTTTCGGCGGATTCGCGCAGGGCTGAGAGCGCTTCGGGGGTGAGGGGTGAGTTCATGGGTCGCCTCGCTGGACGAGGTTAAACGGCCGAAGTGACAGGGCGAAAGAGGGCGAATGGTCGCATTATACTTTCCCTGAAAACATTATATAAATTAATAATATGTGTTTCAATAGAGGGATATTTTCGCGGAGCCGCTCATGTCCATCCCTGTCCAGCCACACACATCCGAACCGATCGTCGAGCCTTTTTTCGACCCCGTCACGGCCACGGTCACCTACGTTGTGCATGCGGGGCGCGGCACGGCGTGCGCGATCGTCGACCCGGTGCTCGACTACGATCCCAGATCGGGCCGCACTTCCACCGAGTCCGCGGACCGCGTGATCGCATTCGTGCGCGAATACGAACTGCGCGTCGAGTGGCTGCTGGAAACGCACGCACACGCCGATCATCTTTCATCGGCGCCGTATCTGAAGGCTCAACTGGGCGGGCGCATTGCCATCGGCGAGCATATTCGCGCGGTGCAGGGCGTGTTTCGCGCGGTGTTCAATCTGGGCGAAACGCTCGAGCCGGACGGCAGCCAGTTCGACGTGCTTTTCCGGGACGGCGAGACGTTCCAGGTCGGCGCCCTGGAGGCGCGCGCGCTGCACGTGCCCGGCCACACGCCCGCCGACCTCGCGTACCGGATCGGCAATGCCGTGTTCGTGGGCGACACGCTCTTCATGCCCGACGTGGGCTCGGCGCGCTGCGACTTCCCGGGCGGCGACGCCCACACGCTCTACCGCTCGGCGCGCAAGCTGCTCGACCTGCCGGGCGACACACGTCTCTTCATGTGCCACGACTATCCGCCGGCTTCCCGCGCACCCTGCTTCGAGACCACGGTGAGCGCGCAGCGCAGCGGCAACATCCACCTGAACGACACAGTGAGCGAGGAGGCGTTCGTGCAGATGCGCACCGCGCGCGACCGCACGCTCGCCATGCCGAACCTGATCCTGCCGTCGATCCAGGTGAATATCCGCGCGGGCCGCATGCCGGAGCCCGAAGCCAACGGCGTGCGGTATCTGAAGATTCCGGTTGACGCGCTTTGAAACGCGCATTGAAGGATCGCGTGCCGCCAGGGAACGCGCGCGTCGCTATTCAGTGCGCGTCCTCGTTGACCGGAACGCGACCGGCCGGTTCTCGCCGGGTAATCGTGCCAGGGCGGCACGCCTGGGCGAGAGGGGCTCTGCGCGGCGCAACGGTCGGTGCGCGGTGCAGCAGACGACGGGCGCGTCTGTGCAGCGGCCAGTCGACGAACTGGTAGAGCGCGGCGCCCATCGCCGTAGCGACGATCATCGTGAGGATCACCCCGAGCGGAGCCGTCGGGTCGAAGCCGTTGATCGCGCCCGGCAGCAGCTTTCGCGCGGCTTCCACGCAGTAGGGATGGCTCAGGTAGATGGCATAGCTCGCGTTGCCGATGAATATCGCGGCGCGAGTCATCGGCCCCGAGCCCATCGCCGATTCGAGACTCAGTGTGCTGACAATCAGCACGAAAGCCGGAAGACCGTAAAAGAGCAACGGCGCATTGGAAAGGTCGTGCCAGTTGATAAAGGCCATCCATGCATAAGCGGCCAGCGCGATGCACCCGGCAAGCGTCGGCTTGATCGGGATACCGAATTTCCAGAACCGGTACGCCACGAAACCGAGCGGGAATTCGAACATGCGCTCGTTCGTGTAGAACGCGGCAAACACGCCGTGCGAGCGGGACGCCTTCGCCGCACAAAAGATCGCAAGGATCACCACGGACGTGAACAGCAGGCGGTGGCGGCGCACCAGCACCAGCGAAACGGCTGTGGCCGCGTAAAACAGCATTTCGTAATTCAGCGTCCAGCCGACGAACAACATCGGAAATATCTGGCCGCTTTCCTTGCGATAGGGAATGAAGAACAGCGACTTCAGCAGATTGCCAGGGTCCGCTGTGGTCGAATTCAACAACGCGGGCGCGACGAGCGCGCCGGCGAATACGCCGAACGTCAGCACCCAGTAGAGCGGCACGATGCGCGCAATGCGGTCCGCGAGAAAGCGCTGTGTAGTCAGTTCGGGATTGTCCAGCACGAGCGCGATGACGAAACCGCTTATCACAAAGAATATGTCCACGCCGAATTCACCGAACGTATGTCCGGTGGGCGACATGATGTGAAAGAAGATGACCGTTATCGCTGCAACCGCGCGCAGCACGGTAAGGGACGTGAGCTTTTGCATGGTGGATGCGCGGTCTGCGCGTTCGCCAGTGGCGGCCGGAATGAATGCACTGTATTTGCGCGGCTATTCTGACATTGTCGAAAAGTATGCGGATACGTATTTTTGTGTGCGGCCGTACAGAAGTCAGCAATTAGTTAAAGCGAATTGAGCTTGTCCGAAATTCGAAAGTCTCTGTCCGCACAACCGGGCCGCAGCACATTACATTGACTTCCAGTCCAATACCGCTTTCGCGCACGCAGTGGCGCGAAAGCGGATTCCACGGAGTCGCGATATGAAAGCCATTCAGTTCAAAACATTCGGCAAGCCGGAAGTGCTCGAGTACGTCGATCTGCCGACGCCCGCGCCCGGCGCGGGCAGCGCGCTCGTGCAGGTGTACGCCGCCTCGGTCAACCCGAGCGACGTGAAAAACGTCTCCGGCCATTTCGAGCATACGGTACCGCCGCGGGTGCCTGGGCGCGACTTCAGCGGCGTCGTGGTGGCGGGCCCCGAAGCGTGGCTCGGCGCCGAGGTGTGGGGAACGGGCGGCGACATCGGCTTCACGCGCGACGGCACGCATGCCGAGTTCATCGAGGTGCCCGTGGCCGCGCTCGCGCGCAAGCCCGCGGCGCTCTCGCACGCGCAGGCGGCGTCGATCGGCGTGAACTTTGTCGTGGCGTGGCTCGGCGTCGTCGATTACGCGCGTCTCGCCAGGGACGAAACGATCGCCGTGACTGGCGTGTCGGGCGGGGTGGGCGGCGCGGTCACGCAGATCGCGAAGGCGCGCGGCGCGCGCGTGATCGGCGTGGGCCGCGAGGCGCCGCTGGCCGGTTCGCCGGCCGCGCGTCTCATCGACGCCTTCGTGCCCATGAACGAGCGCACGGCCGAACGCGTACGCGAGCTAACCGGCGGCGCGGGCGCGGACGTGGTCTACGACGCCGTGGGCGGCGTGGCGTTCGAACTGGCACTGTCGCTTGCGAAGCGGCGCGGCCGCGTGGTCGAAATCAGCGCAACGGGCAAGCGGCGCGTGGAATTCGATCTCATCGACTTCTACCACAACGAAACGCAGTTGCTGGGCGCCGATAGCGCGAAGCTCGGCGTGGCCGAATCCGCGCCGCTCATGCACGCGATTGCGCAGGCGTTCGACGCGGGCCAGTTCGAGCCGCCCGTGGTGGCCGCGCATTTTCCGCTCGCGCGTGCGCGCGAAGCCTACGAGGCGGTGGCGGCGGGCACGCCCGGGCGCGTCGTGATCGACATGGCGTAAGCGCCCCACGAACGAACGGGAGATGACGATGAAGGGGTATCTGGTGTCGTTCGCGGTCGGCGCGCTCGCGGGGCTGCTCTACAACGTGCTGCACGTCAAATCGCCCGCGCCGCCGACCATCGCGCTCGTCGGGCTGCTCGGCATGCTGGCGGGCGAGAATGCCGTCGGCTTTGTGCGCGCTTGTGTTGCGCATCTCGTGGGGTGAGCGGGGCGTTCCTCGCTCACCGTGTACCTCCGGCTTACGCCTCGGCCCGCACGAGCCGCTCGGGCAGACGCGCGCGCAGGGCCCGCGCGTCGAGCGCGGCCAGATCCTTGTCGAGTTCGAGCGTGACGAGGCTGCGCGTTTGCGCGTCGATCGCCTTGCGCAGCACGCCGAGGAACGCGGGCGGCGCCGCGAGCACGAGCGTGCCGTAGCGTGCGTCGTTGCGGGCCTTCGCGAGCGTCGCCGCGATTTCCGCCGCGAACACGGTGGCTTCGTGGTCGTGCTGGCTGGTGTCGGGATCGGTGGCGCTGCGCCCGAAGCCGACGCGGTCGGTGGTCCGCCCCGGTTTGTCGGTCACGAGGTTCTCGTCCGTCATGCGGCCCTGAAGATGCAGCAGGGTTTCGACCTCGTCGATGGCGCCCAGCGGGCTTTCTGCGGCGAAAATGCGCGCGGTCACGCGGTTGGCGACGACAATCCAGATCGTTTTCGACATGTTCGACTCCCTGCCATGGCGCCCGGCGCCTGCGGCTGCCGGGCGGTTGAGTGGACTCGCGCCACGCGGCGTGAACATCAAGGGTAGCGCGCTTCGCGCCGCACGGCACGGGAAGTGCCGCCGCCCTTGCAGGCGGCCCGCTGGCGGGGTCACTGGCATTCGCGCCGAGCGCGAAGCGTGGGGAGCGCGAGCCGCGCGCGGCCGTCGCCTGCCCCTCAAACCGTCTTTCGAAGCGAAACGGGGCCGCATGCGGCGAGACGGCGCGAGCGCGCCGCCTGGCCGTCATCCGCCGTTTTCAGCGCTTGCGCGTCCTGCGCACCACAAGCCACTTGGGCGAGCGAAAACGCACGATGCTCACGTAGAGCCACACGTAGGTCAGCGCGAACAGCACGACGAAACAGAACAGGTGCAGCGTGTGGCGCCAGAACAGCGTGGCGGGAATCACGGCGATCAGGCAGAGCAGCCACAGGTACGGCGACGTGAGCGAATTGCGCCGCGTGAGTTCGCGGGCGTTGCGCGCGCCCACCACCCAGCGCATGAGACGCTTGTAGACGAGCATGTGCAGGTGCACGCCGTCGGGAATGCCGGGCGACATGCCGCGCACGAACTTCTTCCGGTAGATCGAGAAGCAGGTCTCGAAGATCGGATACATGAAGAGCAGCACCGGATACCACGCCGAGACGTCGCGGTTGCGCATGACGAGCAGGATCGACAGTTCGGCGAGCATGAAGCCGATGAAATACGCGCCGCCGTCGCCAAGGAAGATCAGCCCCGCCGGGAAATTCCACATGAAAAAGCCCAGCACCGCGCCCATCATGATGAACGACGCGGAGAGCACCACGGGATCGTGCACCTGGAAAGCCACGTAGGCGAGCGAGGCGAACATCATGAACGCGACCATCGAGGCGAGGCCGTTGAAGCCGTCGATGATGTTGATCGCGTTGGCGAGCGCCGCGACCGCGAGCACGGTGATGACGAATGAAATCGGCGCGTAGGAAAGCAGGAAGTCGAGCGGCGGCACGCTGATTCGCGTGACCGCGATGCCGAGGAACCAGAACGCGAGCGCGGCGGCGGCCATCGTGCAAATGAGGCGCGCAAGCGGCGAGACGCGCTTGGTGAGGTCCTCGATCAGCCCCGAGGCGAACGCGGGCAGCCCGCAAGCGACAATGCCGAGTATGCCGCCCGAGACGGCCGGATACGCCCCGTGCAACTGCGCGGCGGCCACGATGAGCCCGGCCAGGATGCCCGTTCCGCCGATGCGCGGCACGGGCCGCACGTGAAATTTCTGCACGCCCGCGAGATCGGAATCGACGGAAAACCGTTCATGCAGATGCGCGTAACGCACGATCAGCAGCGTGACCAGCAAGGAAACGAGAAAGCCGAGGGCGAAACTGAGCATGAAAGGGAACCGCGACCGGAAGGAGGAATGCGCGATTATACAAAGGCGGACACGCCGCCCGCGCGGAACCTCCTGCGGCCGGCGGCGCGCTCAGGTTCCCGGCGTGTCCGCCGGTGTGATCTCGAGCAGGATGACGTGATCGGGCACGTTCACGGTGAGCTGGCTCAGGTCGCGATGGCTTTCGAACGGTTGCGCCGAAGCTAGCGGATCGTACAGGTCGACACGTTTTGCTTTTCCGCCAAAGCTGAGATCGACGCGCGCGGGCGGGCTCGCGAGCGGGGTGCCCGTGGCCCGGTTCCAGATGAGCGTTTCGTTCCAGAGCACCAGCACGAAGCGTCCGTCCTTCTTTTGCAGCAGCAGGCTGTTTGCCGATACCGGCATATCCGAAAGCGTATAGGCGAGCGTAGTGTGCGCCGCTGCGTTTGCGCGTCGCGTGGCGTTGGCGCTCAGGATCGACGTGAGATTGCGAATCGCGTAGGCCACGGGCTTGGGGCTGTTGTCGTTGCGAAAGAGCCCGTAATGCATTTCGTCGTTCTTGCGCGTGGGATCGGGTTTTTCGTCTAGCAGTTCATACACGTAGAGGCGCTTTACGCCCGCCGCCGCCGCGTCCATATAACCGTTGAGAACGCCCTTGGCCTGTGTCGGCTCGTCCACGCCGAGCATGTACCAGCCAGCCTGCGGCAAGGAGAAGTAGCCGAACTCGGTGATGACGAGCGGCAACTGGAACCGCTGGCCGAGGTGAATGGCGGCAAGCATCCACTTGTCGCCGTTTTCGTTCCAAAGCGGTTGTTCGCCGTTTTGCGGATAGACGTGCTGATTCGCGTAATCCGCCGAATTGGCGCGCGTCTCGACCGACTTGGGGTCGAAGCCGGTCGCGTCGTATACGGGCACTCCTTTAAGTTCCGGCATGCCGTGTATGCGTGCGTAGAGGTCGCGTTGCACGGCAAGCCCGGCTGCGGCGCCGGTAAGCCCCTGGTAAGCCACGGGAAAGTTGTTGAGTTCGTTGGGCCCTTCGATGGCCGCGACGCTGCCTGGCACTTCGGTATTCAACTTCGCAACCTGCCCGATCTGCTTTTCGAAGTCCGCGCCCATCAGGAAGTTGAATTTCACGCCGCGCTGCGCGAGATAGACGTAACTCGAGAACGGAATGGAGGAGCCCGGCGCGTAGTCGCGAACGTGGTGGATGCCGAGCCAGGCCATGTCGTCGGCGACGTTGTGCACGTTGACGTACGCGCCGTCGGTGTAGCTCACGTGGGTCACGACAGCGAGCGTCTGGAGAAAGTTCTCGGCCGGCATGGCCTGCACGGCGCCGCTCGCGTGCACACTCGACACGCATCCGAGCGCGCAGACAGCCGCGGCGAAGCTACCGACGGCGCGCATGCCGAACCGGCGGATGGAATCGGCAAGCGGAGCAGGGGTGACTGGTACGGATTCCTTCACGCCATATTCCTCGCCTGAGACGGTTGCCGGTTGCCGGTTACTGCGCACTCGAAAGTCATTTTGCCGTGTGGTTGCCCCAGCCCTATGTGCGACGGCGAACGGATAAGTATTCCGCAGGAGATTAGATTCCGCTTACCACAGATGGCGCGAGTGAATAATAAAAATCGCACTGAATCCCGCGGCGCCCAGGGTAAACATTCAGGATTCCTTCATATTAATCGGCTGATCCTGTCGCGGGAGCGTTGCGCTATGTGCGCTATCGCACATAGCGCAAGGTGCGCACGTGGCTTGTGGAGCGGCTCGCGCGCGGTTCGGCTCATGAGGCGGCGACGATCACAAACCGTTGGTGGGGTTGCGCACGGTTCCTGCGTCGCCCCCGCCGTAATGTGTTGTCGTGACTTATCGGGGCGGGCGTCGCGCACATAGGGATCGCCCGAAACAAGGAGATCCGTGCGTTCGCCGGTGGCGGACGACCGCGCCAGACCATGAACGTCTGACGAACACGACACGCACTGGGGTAGGGAAATGTCAGAGCTAACGCAACGGTCAGAGTTTACGCAACGTACGGTCGACGTCGTGCTGCAACGCACGGTCGATGTCGTGCTGATCGTGCTGGGCGCCATATGCGCGGTGCACCTGAATCTGAATTCCGCGCAGGTGGCCGCGGTGCATCACCCCGATCCCACTCTGGTGGCGTTCTGCGCCGCGCTCGCGTTATCGGTGTTTCCCGCATGCGGAACCTATGGCACGCGTGGCAGCCGGTCGCTTTTCAGCGTCGCGGGCCGCACGGCGATCGCATGGCTTGCCGTGCAGCTCTGCGGACTCGTACTGCTTTACTCGATTCATCACGATCACCTGCTGGCGCTGCCGTGGTTCATGTACTGGACGCTGACAACGGGCATTTCGCTGCTCGCGTCGCACACCCTGTTCTTTTCGGAATTCAGCGTACTGCGACTGACCCGTGCCTGGTGGCGCCGGGAAGCGCTGGAAGTGGATTCGCGCAGCACGGTTCGCGACGCCGTAATCGGGCATGCGCTGAAGCGTGCGTTCGATATCGTCGCCGCAGTCAGTGCGATGGTTCTCCTTTCGCCGCTGCTCGTCGTGATCGCGTTGATGGTCAAGCGCGATCATGGTCCCGCGTTATACGGCCATACGCGTGTAGGCCGTCACGGCAAGAAATTTCGCTGCCTCAAATTCAGGTCGATGGTGATGAATTCGGAGCAGGTGCTCAAGGATCTGCTCGAACACGATCCCGAAGCCCGCGCCGAATGGGAGCGTGAATTCAAGCTCAAGAACGACGTGCGCGTAACGCGCATCGGCCACTTCCTGCGGCGCACGAGTCTCGACGAATTGCCGCAGTTGTGGAACGTGCTGCGCGGCCAGATGAGCTTCGTCGGCCCGCGTCCGATCATCGACCAGGAACTGGAGCGCTATGGCGAGGCCAGCAAGTATTACCTGATGGCGACGCCCGGCATCACCGGTCTGTGGCAGGTGAGCGGGCGCAACGATATCGACTACGCAACGCGCGTGTCGCTCGACGTGGCCTATGTGATGAACTGGACCTTCCGTAAAGACATCGGGATTCTGTTCAAGACGTTTTTCGTGGTGATTCGCGGTACTGGCGCGTATTGACTGGCGCAGAAGCGGCTGTTCTTTTCGGGTATCCGGGCCACACGGCATGGCCTGGAACACGGGTAAAGGGATTGGGGGTATTTGCAATGGGACTGAACGCGATGGAATCTATCGAGGCTGCGTCCGGGCGTCTCGGGCAGAAATTCGGCGTGGCGAGAGCGCTGCGCCGCGGGGCCGCGTGTGCGGCGTGGCTGGCGCTCGTTGCGATGAGCGGCTGCGCCCTCGCGCCGGGCATGTCGTACACGGCGTCGAACTCGGGCGGCGGGACGCCGGCCGGCGCCTCGGTGCCGGATAGCGTGGTCGCCAAGGGATTCTCCGGCGCGCCATCGGGATCGCTCGTGGAGATCACGCGCGAACTGGTGGACAAGGAGATCGCGCAGCGGCCCAAGGGCATTCCCACCGATGTGGAAAAGCTCTTCGCCAAGGCCACGCCGTATCAAATCGGCCCCGGCGATATTCTCACCATCGTGGTCTGGGACCACCCCGAACTCAATCTTCCCGCCGCCGGCGGCGGTGGCGACGGCGCATCAAGCTCGGTCTCGGCCGGCTACACCGTCGACACCAACGGCTTTATTCAGTACGCCTATATTGGCCCGCTGAAGGTCGCGGGTCTCTCGGAAATGGGCGTGCGCGATATTCTCGCGGACAAACTCGCGAAATACGTGCGTCAGCCGCAGATCACCGTGCGCATCCAGTCGTACCGCAGCAAGCGCGTGTATCTCGACGGCGAGGTCAAAACGCCTGGCGTGCAGGTGCTCAACGACCGGCCGATGACGTTGCCCGAGGCGATCAACCGGGCAGGCGGCTTCACTGCCAATGCCGACCGCTCGCATGTTTCGGTCACGCGTGGCGACACGACCGTCGATATCGACATGCCGTCGATGATCCGCAAGGGCTTCAATCCGGACCGGATCATTCTGGACGACGGCGACCTCGTGCGTGTTTTCGCAGCGACCGACAGCAAGGTTTTCGTCGTGGGCGAAGTCGAGCATCCCGGCGGCGTGACGTTCAACAACGGCCACATGACGCTCAACGAAGCGCTGGGCAACGCGGGCGGGATCAGCCAGTCGTCGGGCGATGCATCGCAGGTGTACGTCGTGCGCGGACGCGACACCAGCCAGCCGGTGGTGTTCCATCTCGACGCCAGCAGTGCCGCCGCGATGGCCACGGCCGATTCGTTCGACCTCAAGCCCAACGACGTCGTATTCGTCGATACGTCTTCTCTCGTGAAGTGGAGTCGTGTCATCAGCCTGATTTTGCCGACGACCCAGGCCGCGGCAGCCAGCCGCGCGATTGGATACTGATGCGCACATGAACGATATAGACCATACGAACCGCGCCGGTCGACCTTTTCGGGGAAACACGATGAATAACCGCGACTATCTGCTCGAAGGGACTGTGGAGACAGTCATGCCGATCGCCCCCGATGGCGGGCATATGGGCAATCTGCTGGATACGCTGTATTCGGGCCGCAAGACGATCCTGCTCGTCACGATTCTCTTTACGCTTGTGGGCTGCGTCTATGCGCTGCTCGCTTCGCCCGTCTATCAGTCGGACATGCTCATCCAGGTCGAAGAGAGCCCGAATGCCGCGAAATCGGCGCTAGCCGATCTGTCCCAGTTCGCGGTGAAGACGCAGGCGTCGGCGGAAATGGAGGTATTGCGCTCGCGGATGGTCGTTTCCTCCGCCGTGGATGCGACGAAGCTGTATATCAAGGCGACGCCGCGGTATTTCCCCGTGGTGGGCCGCTGGGCCGCACGCCATCTGAACCTCGGCAACTGGTTGGGATGGGGCGGTTACGCGTGGGGCGACGAAGCGATCGACGTGACGCAATTCGACGTGCCGGCCCGGCTGCAAGGCAGACCGTTCGTCCTCACCTACCGGGGCAACGGCGCCTACACCCTGGAGGGCGGCGGCCTCACGCTCGAAGGGCGCGTGGGTGAAACGCTGCATGCGCCGACCGTGGGCGGCACCATCGACCTCCTCGTGAACCGGATCGCCGGACGGCCGGGCACGATATTCAATGTGATGCGCCTGTCCGAACTGAGTGCGATCCAGTCGTTGCAGAACTCCATCGCCATTACGGAAAAAGGTAAGGAATCCGACGTTATCGGCGTTTCGCTCGATGGCGAAGACCCGGTTCTCACCAGCACCATTCTCAATGCGATCGGCAACGAATACATCCGGCAGAACGCCCAGCGCACCCAGGAAGAGGCGCAAAAGCAGATTGCCTTTCTCGATCAGCAACTGCCGGTGCTCAAGGCCCAGCTCGAAAAGGCCGAGAACGAGTACAACTCGTTCCGCTCGGATCACGGCGCGGTGAACCTGGGCGCCGAAGCGTCGGCGCTGTTGCAGAGTTCGGCGCTGGCGCAGCAACGTATCTCCGATCTGCACCAGCAGCGCGCGCAACTGGAGGCGCGTTTTACCGACGACAATCCCGCTCTCGTCGCGGTAAACGGGCAACTGGCCGAAGCCCAGAAGTCGCTGGAACACCTGGCCGACCAGACCCGCGCGCTGCCGCCGGTGGAGCAGCAGCTCGTGCGCCTGCAGCGGGAAGTGACGGTCGACACGAACATCTACACGAACCTTCTGAATAGCCGCGAGCAACTGCGTCTGCTCAAGGCCGGCCGTGTATCGAATGTGCGCATGATCGATGCGGCGGTGCCGCCCGAGTGGCCCATCCGGCCCAAGCGCGCGGTCGCCGTGGTTGCAGCGGTGTTTACGGGCTTGTTTGCCGGCGCGGCGCTCGTGCTGCTTCGTCGCAAGCTCAATCGCGGTGTCTCGGTCGTGGACGAGATCGAAGCGGGAACGGGGCTCGCCGTCTTTGCCGCCGTGCCGCGCAGCCGCATCCAGCATGGGCTTACGCGCCGCCTGCCGCATGGCGCGCCGGGCACGAATACGGTGCTCGCCCATACGGCCGTGTTCGATCCCGCGGTGGAGAGTCTGCGCAGCTTCCGTAGCGCGCTCGAACACAAGCTCGAGGATGCGGACAACCGCGTGGTGCTGCTGGCGGGCCCCACGCCGATGGTCGGCAAGTCGTTCGTCTCGGTCAATCTCGCGGCCGTGTTCGGCGCATCGGGCAAGCGTGTGCTCCTGATCGACGCGGATTTGCGGCGCGGGTCGCTGAACCTGCATATGGCGGTGCCGGGTATGCCGGGCGTGACGAACATCTTCGAGCCCTGCCAAAGCTACGAGCACGTGGTGAACCGCGATGTGATGCCGGGCGTCGACTTCGTCGCGACCGGCGGCTATGTGACGAATGCGAGCGAACTGCTGCGAAAGGACGCTTTCAAGAATTTCGTGGCCTGGGCCAACATGACCTACGACCTCGTGCTGATCGACGCGCCCCCGGTGCTGCCCGTGGCCGACGCCGGGATCATCGGGAAACTGGCGGGCACGGTGTTCGTGATCGCGCGCCAGGGCGCGACAAGCGTGGCCGACCTGCGCGAGTCGGTTCGTCGTTTCGAGCAGGTTGGCGTACCGATTCACGGCGTGATCTTCAACGACATGACCGCGCGGCCGGGACGCTATGGCAACGAGTACGCGGCATATGGCTATTCGAGCTATGGCTTTGCCAAGGAGGCGGGGAGAGCAGGGGCCGAATAGCGGGTATCGCCGGCAGCGTTGATTTGATGACCGTGCTAGCGAATATCAATGTCGTGTCCGAACCTCCGGATGCGAGATATGAACACTCTACGCGACATGCAAATCGTCACGACGGCGAAAATCCTCCGGGCCCTCGGCAAGAGCGGCTATGGTTGCCGGCTGATAGAAGCAACGGGAAGCACGCGGGTCGGAGCCGCGACACTGGGATTGATGCTGGGATATCGGCGTAGTTTCCGTACACTCGGTGAGGCCGAGAGGGCAGTCAAGCCATACGGGAAAGGCGGCCACGAAAGTACCGCAAACGTCGACCTGCATATCGGCTTTTCGGTCAGATTGAGCGACTACGCCGCGTTTTATTACCTGCGGGATCGCGTGCTTCACATTCAAAAGGTATTTGATCTGGGCGGGAATGTCGGCAATCTTTTCTATTGCTATAGAAATTACGTGCCTCTGAGAACGGACATACGCTGGATAGTCTATGACTTGCCGGAAACGATTGCGCGCGGAGAAGCGCTCGCAAGCAGCAGGAATATAACGAATCTCCAGTTTACCGATGACTTCCGGCAGATCGACGGCGCGGACTTGTTCGTTGCCAGCGGATCCCTTCACTATTTCGACAAGTCAGTGCCGGAGCTGCTCTCGCACGTCGGGCGGCTTCCCCAATACGTACTGATTAACCGAACTCCGCTCACAGAGGGACAGGACTTCGCGGTTGTTCAGGATGGCGGCCACATTCGTGTCGCTTGCATGCTCTACAACCGCTCGAAACTCATTGCTGATTTCGGGCGTTTGGGCTACCAGGTGGTCGGCGAATGGGAGTCGCCCGATTTCCGGGTTCCGGTGCTGGATCGGCCTTCCTCCAGCGTGGGTGCCTTTACGGGCCTATGGCTTGAACTCCGGTAGATCCGGATTCACCCAATTCCTTCTCCGACAGCCGCTGGCCGCACCACGACGCGCGTGCCTGCCCTATTCGCCTTCGATTGCTTAAAACCGGTTCGGGATGCGTGAGTTGGAGCGGCATGAGCGACGGCGAACATTCGCCGGATCAAAGACGGGCCACACTGCAATACATACAAATTGCATGTCGCGGCTTGGCAAATCCAGCCGTGAGCGACGCTCTGGACCCAGCGATGAAAAACGTGCATGCCCCGAATCTCATGATCAATGGCCGCTTCCTCGGCCGCCGCGCGACGGGTGTCGATCGCTTTGCGTTCGAGACGATCCGCGCGCTCGACCAGTTGATCGAACTGCGCGATCCGCGCGTCGCCGGATTGCGCACTGAGATCGTCGTGCCCGAAGCGCTGGCCGCCCTGCCGAATCCGTTCCGGCACGTCGGCCTGCGCGCGAGCGGAAAGGGCGGCGGTCTGCGCTGGGAGCAACTCGCATTGCCACAAGCGGCAAGCGGCCGGCTACTGCTCAATCTCTGCAACTCCGGGCCGCTGATGTATCGCCGTCAAATTACGGTGCTGCACGATGCTGCGCCGGCGCGCGTGCCAGACAGCTACAGCCGCGCCTTCGTGGCCTGGTACCGGCTGATGGCGCCGCGCCTGGGCCGTATATCGCAGCGTGTCATTACGGTGTCCGAATTCTCGCGGCGCGAACTGTGCGACGCCTACCGGATTCCGGCGGAGAAGATCGGCGTCGTGCCAGAGAGCGGCGAGCATATGTTGCGCGTGCAACAGGATGCGAGCGCCACGGCGGAAGCGGCGCCCGACGAACGTCCCTTCGTGCTTGCAGTGGGAAGCCTGAACCGTCACAAGAATTTTCAGCTCGTGGCCGACGCCGCGCGCCTCATTCGCGAGGCGCAGTTCGATATCGTCGTGGTGGGTGGAGGGGACGCCCGCGTATACGGAACGGGCCAGGACGCGTTGCCCGCGTTCGTCAAGCATCTCGGGTACGTGAGCGACGGTGAACTCGCTGCGCTCTATCGGCGTGCAGCGTGCTTCGTTTATCCGTCACGCTACGAGGGCTTCGGGTTGCCGCCGGTCGAAGCGCTGGCGCTGGGCTGCCCGGTGATTGCTTCGCGGCTGCCGGCTGTCCAGGAGGCATGCAGCGACGCCGTGCTCTACACGTCCCCGGACGATCCCGCGGAGCTGGCGAGCCTGCTCGAGCGAATCACGAGCGACGCCGCATTGCGGGAAGGCTTGCGTACCCGGGGCCGCGCGCGGACCGCTGAACTTACCTGGCAAGCCACCGCCACCAGGTTGATCGAGGAGATCTCGCCGTGGCTAATGTAACGCTTGCATCCAGTCTCGCCAACGATCCGCGCCGGTTCGGCCGTGTCGCGCTCGTGCATGAATGGCTTGTTACGTATGCGGGATCGGAGAAGGTGGTGGAGCAGATACTTCAGCTCTTTCCCCAGGCCGATCTTTACAGCGTCGTGGACTTTTTCCCCGAGTCGCTGCGAGGCGTGCTGGGCGGTCGACACGCCACGACCTCGTTCATTCAGCATTTGCCACGAGCGCGCAAATCGTTTCGCACGTATCTGCCGCTTATGCCGCTGGCGATCGAGCAATTCGACCTTTCGTCCTACGATCTCGTGATTTCCTCGAGCCATGCGGTGGCCAAGGGCATTTTGACCGGGCCGCACCAGGTGCACGTCAGTTACGTGCACTCGCCTATCCGGTATGCGTGGGATCTGCAGCATCAATACCTGTGCGAAGCAGGGCTGCAGCGCGGCATGAAAAGCTGGATCGTGCGGGCGTTGCTTCACTACATGCGTATCTGGGATCAGCGCACGGCGCATGGCGTGGATGCCTTTGTGGCCAATTCCGCTTTTGTTGGGCGACGCATTCGCAAGGCTTACGGGAGCGACGCCACGGTGGTCTACCCGCCGGTCGATGTGGAGCGATTCGAATTGGGCGAGCAGCACGAAGACTTCTATTTGATTGCTTCGCGCATGGTGCCGTACAAGCGGATACCGCTCATCGTCGAGGCATTCGCCGCGATGCCGTCGCGGCGTCTCGTGGTGATCGGCGACGGCGCCGAATTTGCGCGCGTGAAGGCTTGCGCCACGCCCAATGTGACGTTGCTCGGCTATCAGCCCGACGAGGTGCTGGTCGACTACATGCAGCGCGCGCGGGCGTTCGTCGTCGCCGCAGAAGAAGACTTCGGCATTTCGGTGGTGGAGGCACAAGCCTGTGGCACTCCGGTCATCGCGCTGGGTCGCGGCGGGTCGCGCGAGATCGTGGTGGATTCGCCGGACCCCGAGCGCGGCACGGGGTTGTTCTTCAGCGAGCAGAGCGTGGAATCGATAGTCGATGCGGTGGAGCGCTTCGAGCGGCAACCCCCGCTCAAAGCGGAAGTCTGCCGCCGCAATGCCATGCGCTTTACAAGAGATCGATTCAAGCAAGAGTTCCTCAGTGTTGTGGAACGCGCGATGGATGCCGACAAAGTGCCCGCCGACACGCCGCCCGTGGTGCGGCGCTGGCACTCGGCCTGAGCTGGCGAAATAACGAGAACCGTTCGCGCGCGAATGCCGGATGAACGGATGGGGGTTTCAGCAAAGTGGAACTGACGATATTTGGAGTCTTCGTATTCGTCACCGGGCTGGCGGCGCTTTACGCGTCGCATCGCGGTGTGATTTACGCCATGGCGGCGTTTTCGCTGTTTGGATGCACGCTCGCGCTTAATCTGGCCGGCATCGGCATTTTGCCAGCACAATTGTTTCTCGCGTTCTTCGCACTCAGGGCATTCAATCTCTCAGGCGGCAAGGGGCTTGCTGAGGCGCTCACGCAGGAAAAACCCGGTTTCTGGCTGCTCTGCACATGTCTGTGGGCTGTTGCGGGAGCCATCCTGCTGCCGCGCTTGCTGGGTGGCGCGACACTCGTGTTTCCCGTCGATCGCAGCAGTCAGTACATTTTTTTGCAGCCGCTCCGGCCGGTCTCCGGCAATCTGTCCCAGACGATTTATTGTATTAGCGACGTGGTGGTGTATTGCTCCATGTTCGTGTTCCTGAAATATCGTGGTGTGTACCGGACGCTCGCGAACGCCATCTTTTTGCTCGCCGCGCTCGACGTGCTTGCCGGCGTAATCGATATCGTTTCACACGCTGCGGGCATCGACATGCTCTCGGTGGTCAAGACGGCGCAGTTCGCCGATTTGACGGGCGAGGAAATGGGCGGCCTGGTCCGCATCAGCGGTACGTTCAGCGAAACTTCCGGGTTTTCGGCCTTTACGCTGCCGCTCTTTGTCTTTTGTCTGAATCTCTGGCTCGTCGGCTTGCGTCCGAAGATCGCCGGTTCGCTTGCGATTGCGACCGCAATCCTCCTGCTGTTATCGACTTCGGGAACGGCGTATGTCGGACTGGGTGTGTATCAGCTTGTCCTGCTGGTGAGCCGGCCCGGCGTCATTTCGCGTAGCGCGATCGTACGCAAACAGCGCATGTGGGTTATCTCGTCGTGCGTTGGTCTGCTGGGCGTGCTCTACGTGATCGTCTTTCTGCCGGGGGTGGTGAACGTGCTCAGTGATTTCGTAGACGCAGCGGTCCTGAGCAAGGCGGGGAGCGACTCAGGCGTCGAGCGGATGGGATGGAATGCTCAAGGTATCACCAACTTCTTCGATACGTACGGAATAGGCGTTGGGCTGGGCAGCATTCGTGCATCGAGTTTTCTGGTCGTGCTGGTGGGAAGCCTGGGTGTCGTGGGGGTGGTGTGCTATGGGATGTTCCTCGGGAAGTCGCTGCTGTTGCCGGTGCCTGCCCATTATTCGTTCACCGAGCGAGCTGTCTGCTATGCGGCGCGTCACGCCATGATTTCGACGCTGATCGTAGCGTCGGCGTCGCTCAGCGTGTTCGAACTCGGTACTTGTTTCTACATATTTGCGGCTGCAGCAGGCGCGCTTTCGTCGCGTGTGCCGCGACGTGCGTCCGCGCGCAGAGGGTGGGCTATCAGGGGGGCTCATGAATAAAGTTCACGCGTCGCTATCAAAGATCGAATTGCTAGCGGTTTATTTCTCGTATGTTGTGCGGTACATCTACCCGCTCATTCTGGTTCCTTATTACGGGAGAGTGCTGGGTTCCAACGGCTACGCCGTGGTGCTGGCGGGGATGTCGTTGTCCAGCACGATCTGGCTTTGCACCGACTTCGGTTTTTCCACCATCGGTGGACGGGATATCGTCCATACCGAAAACATTAGCGAACGCGATTCGATTTTTCGCGATCAGTTCACGGCCCGGCTGCTGTTGTGCATTCCGGGTTTGATCATCGGCGGACTTGCGGCGTCAAGGTCGGAGATCATTTCCGGTGTTCCCGGTGTGAGTTTTTTTGTCGTGGTCGGAGGGCTGCTGAACGCTTTTAACCTGGGCTGGTATTTCACCAGCACAGGCCGCCCGCGCACGAGCGTGATGATCGAAATGCTGGGGCTCATGCTTTCGCTCACGCTGCTATTTACGTTCATTCGAAAGCCGGCGGATATCGACCGTGTTTTCCCCGTGATATTTGCTTCCAATCTGGCGCAGACGGTGCTCGCCTATTGGCTTGTTCGAAAGGAGCACACCGGGTTCATTGCGCCGCTGCGTGCAGCCATCGATCTGATCAAGCGATCGGCCACGATCTTCATCTACGGGGGGACGGCGGTATTGGTGCTCGTCTCGTCCACCTATATCTTGTCGGTGTTGGCCTCGCCCTCGGAGGTGAGCGCCTTCGGTCTCTCTGAGCGCCTGGTCTCAGCCGGGCTGAGCATCATGGCGCCCGCGTCGCAAATTCTGGCGCCGAAAATCATGTATCTGGTTACCCGCAACGAGGCGCGAGCCAATCTGCTCGCTCGACGGACATTCGCCATTTTCTTCTTTGGTTCGGTAGCCGGCGTGATCCTCACGACATTGCTTTCGGAACGGCTCGTCCCGCTGCTGTTCGGACGGGAATTCGTTCATGCGGTCCCCATTCTCAAGATCATGGTGCTCGTTATGCCACTTGCCGTTTGTACGCGGGTGTTGAGCATGTATTTCCTGATCCCCCGAAAACTCGAGAAGTTGCTCGCCCTGAGCGGGGTGACTAGCGCACTGGTGAATCTGGCTGCGGCCATTCCCTTTGCAGGCTATTGGGGAGCCACGGGCATGGTGTTGGCGCGATTGCTGGCGGAGGGCTCGTTGCTGGCCATGCTGGTCGTCGGTAGCTGGCGCGCGGGATTGATCCGGGACATTCTCGGTACCGGTGAAGGGTTTTCGTGGCAGACGAGATTCAGTAGATGGCTCGAATAACCGTCGCCACGGTGCGTGCGACAGGCGGCGGTGCAATGGCCGGCTTGCGCGTACCGTGTGCCGAAGCATCCTGCAGCGGTCGACGTGGCGCGCGATGGATTCGCGCGTCAGTTCGCGGATAACCAAGGTGACGCAAATGAGCCAGCCTTCCTTGAGTAAAGCACCAAAAATCTGCCTGATCTTCGCCACGCGTGGCCGCGCGGAGATTCTTGAGCATGTCGTTGGCTTTGTCGATCTGCAAACGGTCAGGCCCGACCTGATTATCGTGTCGTGCGTATCCGATGAGGACGTCGGCGATCTGCCGGGCGGGCCCGGACTGATGGTGCTTAAAGGAAAGCCAGGACTTACGGCGCAACGCAACCACGCGCTGAACCATGTGCCCGGCGACATCGACATCGTGATTTTTCTCGACGACGACTTTCTGATGCATGGTGCGTGGATTTCGGAAGTGCTCAAGGCATTCGGGAGCGATCCCGCCATAGCATGCGTTACCGGAACAGTCATTGCCGACGGCATTCATGGGCCCGGCTATTCCTTCGAAGAAGGGCGCGCCATCGTGGCCCAGGCAGGCGATCTCCCGGAAACGATGATCGTGGCGCAGACGGGCGGCCCCTACGGATGCAATATGGCATTTCGCGCCAGCAGTATCGCGGGCCTTCGCTTCGATGAGCGCCTCGTCCTGTATGGCTGGCAGGAAGATCGCGATTTCGGCGGGCAGATATGGAATCGCGGTAGCCTGGTTGTCCGGATCAATACGGCAATTGGCGTACACCTGGGAGTCAAGCGCGGCAGAGTGTCCGGATGCAAACTCGGCTATTCACAGGTGATCAATCCGCTCTATCTGGTGAAGAAGCGGACGATGCCTCTGCGCCCCGCGCTCGATCATGTCATGCGCAACGTGGTGAGCAATATTGTGCGCAGCGTGGCGCCGGAGCCATGGATCGACCGGCGCGGGCGTCTGGTAGGCAATCTGATGGGGCTATGGGATTTCGTGCGAGGAAGGTTGACGCCAGAGCGACCTGAGACATTCTAGAAGCTGCCAGGCAATTGTGATGAATAAACATTCCCATTTGGCCGTGCCCGATTGCCTGCGTGGCATCGCAGCCATATCGGTCCTGCTTTTTCATCTCAATCACTGGCTTGGAATTCCGTGGCTGGCGCCCAACGCGGGCATTGCCGTCGACTTCTTTTTCGGTCTCTCGGGTTACGTGCTGTGCGTGGCCTATCGCGGCCGGTTCGAAAGAGGGATGAGCGGTGCGCTCTTCGCGCGCATCCGGCTTATACGGCTGATGCCGATGATCGCCATCGGCACCTTGCTGAGTGCATCGTATCTGGCGGCGAGGGTGGTACTGCTGCACGACGCCGATATTCATCCGGGATGGCTTGCGGCTGCAACGCTGCTCGGTCTGTCGTGCATCCCGAGCTTTGGCGCTCCGCACGCCATTGGCGGTCCGCAGGTGTTTCCGCTCAACGGCCCCGAATACACGCTATTTCTCGAACTGGTTGTCAACCTCTTCTGGATGCTCACGCGCCGGTTCGACGGCATGAAGTTCGCACTCGTCGTGGCGCTCGCGGGCTATGCGCTGACCGCGGTGTCAGGCATGGGAGGCGATACGCCACAGACTTTCCTCTCGGGCTTTCCGCGCGTATTCGGCGCTTATTATCTGGGCGTCCTGCTTTATCACGGCGATGTGAAATACGGGCTGCTCTCGCTGAAGATCTGGAAATCGCTGTTCCTGCCGGCATGCCTCGCGACGGTGACGATCATGGCATGGAATGGTCAGATTCCCTTCATCGTCCAGTGGCTGTGGGCGGCCGCTGTCATGCCGTTGTTGATTCTCGGCGGCTCCTCGGTTGTGCTCGCCGGGCCTGTACGGACCGTCGCGCTTGTTTTGGGCGAGCTGTCCTATCCGGTGTATGCGTTGCATTACCCGCTGTTCGTCTGGCTCAACGGAACTTATCAAGAGCTGATGCAACGGAAGGATCCGCTTATCGAGGCCGCGTTGTTCGTCCCTCTGATCCTGCTGGCGAGCTATCTCATCATGCGTTTCGTCGATACGCCGCTGCGCCATTTTCTCGTCTCCCGATTTGGCCGGACGACCGCCAAACCGATTCTCGACGGTGCGGCGGCCGATACGCCTGTTTGAGCCGACGCACTGTGTTTGCGTGCGGTAACCAGCAGTGCGGCGCTTGACATGCCGATAGCATAACGTCTGGAGAAACGGCGTTGCGGGACTTCATTTGAGAAGGGTCGATGCTTGCATGCACGGGAAGGGTATGGAAAGGATCGCGTCGAAAACGATAGCGTTCAACGGCAAGTTCTTCGGAGCAGGGCCGACGGGCGTGCACAAGGTTGCCGAGCAGCTCATCGCGGCGACCGACGCCTTGATCGCAGGGCAAGCCGCGAACGGCATGGATTACGCCGTCGTCGCGAGAGAGGGTGTGCAGGTGCCGTCCTATCGCCATATTTCCTGCGTTCGCGAGAGCCGGTGGGCTCGCAGGATGCACAAGATCGTGTGGGAACAGTTTTATCTGCCCGTGGCGGGCAGAAAGGACTTCATTCTCAATCTCTGCAATCTCGGGCCGCTGCTGCACCGCAATTCGGCAACGTTGATACACGACGCTCAAGTGTATTCCGCGCCCGAATCGTATTCGCTGTCTTTTCGGCTCTGGTACAAATTCCTTTTCTTTTTCATTGGGAAGCGGCACAGGATCATCTTCACCGTTTCCGAGTATTCGAAAAGCGAACTCGTGCGCTATGGCGTGGCGCGCGCCGACAAGATCGTCGTCGTGCACAACGGCTGCGATCACGTCCTGCAGATTCGTCCCGACGACAGGCAAATTGCGGTATTGGACCTCGAGCCGAGGCGCTATGTCGTTGCACTTGCGAATACGCAGAAGCACAAGAACATCGGCATGCTGCTCAAGGCCTTTTCGGGCGAACAGTTGAGAAACGTGCAACTCGTGCTGTTCGGCGGCGCGACGCGGGAGGATTTCGAGCGTCTCGGGCATGCCGTGCCGCCCAACGTGCGATTTACGGGCCGTATTACCGACGCGGAACTCGTTGGATTGCTGGCCAACGCTGGCGCGCTTGCTTTTCCTTCGCTTACCGAAGGGTTTGGTTTGCCGCCGCTGGAGGCGATGGCGCTGGGCTGTCCGGTGGTGGCCGCGCCCCTGGGCGCGCTGCCCGAAGTGTGCGGAAAAGCGGCGCTTTATGCGGACCCGCTTAGCCCGGATGCATGGCGATTGAATATTCTTGCTGTGCTCGACGACGAAGCAGTGCGCCAATCCCTGATATGCGCCGGACACCGGCAGGCCAGCAGCTTTACATGGAAGCGCGCGGCGCGCGACCTGTGCGAGACCGTGAAAGCCGTGAACGGCTGACTTCATTAAAGAAAGCGATATTAGGGGCAAGCAATGTCTATAGATGTCGACTTCTCATTGGCGCTCAATGATCGAACCGGCAAGCTATTTCTGGGCAAGGATATTCTCGCGACGCTCGGTGGGAGGGTCGAGAGGGTCCACTATGGGCGATTCCACGAGTTTCCGCGCAATGATTTGATGCGCCGTATCGCGGGCCGGCTGACCCACAAGGAAACCATTGCGAGAGTCAATAGCTCGCGGCTGGTTTCGCTTTTGCCGGTCATCCGCGATCCGCATCCTACGCTGCATCTCGACCCGCTGAGCGTCGTGCGCCATCGCCTGGAACCGCGGGACATCGTGCTTTGCCACGATGTAGGTCCGATCACGCATCCCCAGTATTTCGCGCAGGGCGTGGAAGATTTATACGTTCGGGCGTATGAAGAGATCCGGAAAGTGAAGCCTCACATGGTATTCGTCAGCAAGACTTCCCAGCGCGAATTTCACGAGCTGTACGGGAACGACTTTGCGTCGTCGAACGTCATCTATATTCCGACGCGTCTGGGCGTCAAGGAAGGGGAAGGGCGTCCGGTGAATGGCGTTTCGCCTCGTTTTCTATTGACGGTGGGAAGTATCGGCGACCGCAAGAACCAGGCGCGTTGTATCGAGGCGTTCTCGGCAAGCGGGCTGGCCGAGAAAGGGTGGCAGTACGTCGTTGTCGGAGGGCGCGAGCCTGGTGCGGACGTTGCCATCGAACTCGCCAGGCAATCGGCGGGTATCGTGATGCCGGGGTACACGAAAGACGATGAGCTTCGCTGGCTCTACCGCAATGCATCCGGTTTCGTGTTGATGAGTTTGCTGGAAGGATTCGGAATGCCGGTGATCGAGGCGATAGAGCATGATTTGCCGTGCCTCGTTTCCCGCGCGAGCATTTTGACGGAAGTGGGAGGGGACGCCATGCTGCGCGCCGATCCGCTTTCCCGGGAATCCATCGCATACGGTATGCGTTCGCTGGCCGAGATGCCGGGCGACGAGCGTATCCGGCGAATTTCCGAGGCGCGCGCCCACCTTCAGACCTTTGCGCGCGAACCGATCCTCGCGAGGTGGCGAGAGCTGGTCGAGAAGTTCGGCTGAGTCGCTGGATCGTATGTGCATCGCGCCGGATGCGCGAGATTGGCGGCGCGAATCGCGCACCGCCCCCGGTCCCGCCAGACCGGGGTTGAATCAATCAAACTTGTAAAGCCACGCAGGCGTCCCGTTCAGGCGTATCCAGCCGGGGCCGGGCGCAACGCCCGGCATCGAAAGCGACACGACAGCGCGTGCGCCGCTTCGAGAGAACGCCTCCATCACCTGTTCGCGCTGTTGCGGCGAAAGCTGGGTCCAGAATATTTCGCTGTAGTCCGGCCAAAGCGCTTCGTCTTTGCGATCGAAGCGATTACGGTCTTCGGGCTCGATACGATATGGGAGACCGCCAAACTCGGCGACGATGCGCAGGCGCGACACATAGGCCCAGCTAACCCTGACGGCAGGCGCACTGTCCCGGATAACAGCCACCGCGTCGCCCGGTTGCAGCCCTGAGGCAGTCAGCGCATTCGCGAGCTGCCATCGCGGGTCGTCGTGAAAGTCCGCACGACGAAGCGCCGCATGGAACGAAGACGCATCGGTAAGCACAAGTTCGCCGAGGGCACCTGCACCATAGATTATGGCGAAAGCGATGGTGAGCGCGCGGCGCGCAGGTAGCTTCGCGTCCAGCAATGGCGCACAGGACAGCAGCGCCATGACCATGACAAATGCGCTGAGATAGCGATCTTCGACGTGAACCACGAAATACGTGCCAAAGCCCGCAGCAGTCGGCAACAGCAACGGCCACATCCGGGTCATCGTTTTGACCAGCGCCATTCGCCATGGCCGCCTGGCGAGGCACGCCAGGAAAGCTGCCACGACCGCGAGCACGCTCGGGTGTTGCCGGAGTATCTGCTGGAGGCTCCACAGTGACCGGCCCATTGCAATAACTTCGAGCCTCGGACTGAAGAACGACCGAAAGCCTTTGTACCAATAGGCGACATCGTTATAAGGAGGGTAAGTCGTGTGGAAAGGTTTCCCGAAGCCGAATGCCGGCAAGCCCGCTACAAGCTGACTGGTCGGATGGATCGGCCGGCCGAACTGTGCCGGGCCGCCTTGCCAGTTGGTCAGATGCGGCAGCTCGTTCACATGCCAGGGGACATTCAGGGCGCCTGAGGCACCAAGCGTGAATTCCCCATAGGACCAGGAGATTCCGGCGATATAGGCGGCAAAGAAAATACCGAAAACGCCCGCCGTCACACCAAAGGGTCGCCACAGGCGGCCGCGCGCACAGCAATAGATGAAAAGCGTGAGAAGGAACAGGCAGGCAAACGGCGTGAATACCCCCTTCACCCAGACACCGACACCGAGCACCAGACCGAGCAAGATCGCGGATAACACGTCCCGACGACGGAGCAGGGCCAGGAGCAGACTCGAACCAAGGAGGAAGCCTATGGTCACGAGCATGTCCGGACACACGGCCGAAACCGTGTCGAGCCCGAGGCAGGCGCCGAGAAAAACGCAAACGCCGATCCAGATCGTAAAGGGATGCTGGATCAGTGCAAGCGAGCCGGGCGAATACAGCGCGAGCGCATTTTTGATCAGACCGCGCCAGGATGCGTACGCGACCAGATAGACGAGCCAGTTCGCGATTGTGATCGCATACCATTCTCCCTCTGGAGTCGGCGGCGCCAGCGCGCGCGCCGCCGCAACGACGGCGGGATATCCCGGATTCCAGAAGGGGTTGAAGATTTCTCGCCAGTCGACATGCGTGACGGCCCAGCTCACATTGAGATAGGAAATCCAGTCGCCGTAATATTGCGTGCGACCGTAAATGCCTTCGACGATTCCGAGTACGCCGATGACGAACCAGGAAAGGACGAGATGTGTATTCCCGGGCGGCCATTTTATTGTCATGAAAGCACCTCCGCGCTCGCAGCCAGAAGATCAATAGATAAGGGAGTTAACCGCCCTGTGGTCCGGTCAGCAAAATGAGCCATTAACGCCAAATCTCAGCCGAGGTATGACTCCTCGTTCGACGTCGTTCCGGCTGTCACTTGAGGTCCGCACGCATCGCGCGTCCGTGCAGACAACTCACGCGACGAATGTAGCGGGCGAGTGCCGGCCCCTCTGTGCGTTGGACAACGCGGCTTCGATCGAGCAACGCTGATTCACCTGCGCTTTCACGCATGGCGCCGGTTGTCGGAACCCTGCGACCGGGGATTTCGGCTTTTTATGTAGGTTTTGCCCGGCTCGGCTACGCGTTTCCCGCCGGTCTGTTGCAATACCGGTTTCATCGACCTGTGCGCAGGCGCGGATCGCTTTCGGCAGTCCTTATCGTTGCGTTGGTTTTCGGCCTGTTCTTCATGCCATGGTCGACGCTTCGTCAACCCGTGGTCGATCTGCTGGTCGCGCTCGTCGTTCTCCCGGTAATCGTCTGGGCGGCTTGCCGGGGCGGGGCGCACGAGCACGCGGCTGGCTTTCCGCTCGCCCCGGCGCGCGCTGCCGCCGGGATGTGGCCGTACCGGATTAAGCAGCGGCCCGGGTCGAGCATCGGCCGTGCGGCCAGCGCAGGACAATGCAGCGCCACGAAGCGTCGCCGCGTTGGGCCGCTTTGCCACCTGTCACACTCGCGCCGCGTTCGCCCGGTGCAATTGCGTCGCGGTGCTCAGGAGGACGCTGAGTCGTCCGGGGAAGCGACATTGAAGACGGGAGTTTCGGATGCATGCAGTCGACGCGCGTGCTCGTTGAACGTCCACTTCGAATTGAGCAGATAGGTCAAGCCCAGAACGAGCGCGGTCGTAATCAGTTGGGCAATCAGATAGTTCAACCCAGGAATTGCCGTGAGGAACTTCATGCATACGCCGTTCGCCAGTACGCCGAGCAACGCGATGATGGCGAACTTCGGTGCGGTCGAAAGAGGGTTGCTGTTGCTTCGGAACGTGATCTGGCGGTTAAGGCAGTAGTTGACGATTGCACCGACCGTCGCCCCGGCCATGGAACTGACTGCCGCAGAGGCAAAGCCCGAGTGAACCATCGCAATGAGGATTGCATACTGCGCGCCGGTCCCGATTGCACCGACGCCAGCATAGATTACGAACCTTCGTGCGGCGCGCAGTTCAGACATCGTTCGAGCCTGCGGACTGATAGCGGGTGCGGATCAGGTACACGGGGCGCTTTTTCGATTCGTAGTAAATGCGGCCGATATATTCGCCGAGTACGCCGATTCCGATCAACTGAACCCCGCCGAGCAGGAGAACGGCCGAGATCAACGACGCGTAACCCGGTACGGCGATGCCTTGAATCAGGGTCCGCACAATAAGGAACGACGCATACAGTATTGCGCCAAACGCCACGAAGCTGCCGACATAAGTCCATACGCGCAGCGGCAGCGTGCTGAAACTCGTGAAGCCTTCCAGCGCGAAGTTCCACAGTTTCCAGCCGGAAAACTTCGACCTGCCCGCAAGGCGAGGCTCGCGCACATACTCGACGACCGCTGTCCGGTAGCCCACCCACGCAAAGAGGCCCTTCATGAAGCGGCGCGTCTCGGGAAGCTGCTTGAGCGCATCGACGACCTCCCGCGTGATCAATCGAAAATCCCCCACGTTTTCGGGGATTTTCGTGTCGCACATTGCGTTGTGGATGCGATAGAAAATCGCCGCCGTCTGACGCTTGAGGAAGGAGTCCGTGAGCCGGTTCACGCGTTTGGCGACGACGACGTCGTGGCCCTCGCGCCATTTCTCAACCAGGACCGGAATGATTTTCGGCGGGTCCTGCAAATCCGCGTCGAAAGGAATCACAATGGCGCCGCGCGCTTCGTCGAGCCCGGCCGAAAGCGCGGCCTCTTTGCCGAAATTGCGTGTCAGGTCGATAACGCGAATGCGGCTGTCCTCCTTCGACATGCCGATCAGCATGCGCAGCGTTTCGTCGCGGCTGCCGTCGTTCACGCAGACGATTTCGAATTCGGTTCCATCGATCGATTCGAGTATGGGAATGACCGTGCTGAAGAAGGCGCCGATCATCTCTTCTTCGTTATAGAACGGCACGACGAGCGAGAGCAGGCTGGGTTCTTCAACCAACGGAATCTCCGCAACCGAAGGACTGGATCGCACAGTCATTTCGCGCACGCCTGCCGGCGAGATTGACGTTTCCCTCAGGAGCGGCTCCGGAGCCAGAAAGTGAGGGCGGCCGATATAGTCCATGATTACCTCGCGCAGATGCCGCGGTTGTCAAACTGACGTAACGATTCGACCGCGAGCGTTCAGCGTTTGACGAGCCGCCGAACCGCGTTGAGCGGGGACTTCAACCGGGTCACCGGCGAGTGAACGACTTCCGCGAACGTTTTGGGATGGCGGTGTTCCAGCGTCGAGATGACCTTTCTTTTCAAGCTGTCGCGCAACGGTGAAACACCGGGCGGCAACGGCTTGAGCCCCATCATGCGCAAAACGTAGTTGGCCTGATAAACCCTCGCGCGTTGCTCGAGCGACTTCATGCAGTAGTTGATGCTGATACTCACCGAAATGTTGTCGCCGTTCTTGACCCAATGCGGCGCCAATGGCGGGTGATGCACCACCTCGCCCGGGTTGAGCCGGAAGATCGTGCCGCGACTCTGCAATTGACGGCGATAACGCGCGGCCTCGAAGTTGCCGGCGTAATAACGCTCCACTTCCTGGTCCGGCACCAGCTCGCGGTCGGTGGCGGGGAAAAGGCAAACGTCTTTTGAACCCCGCAACTGGAAAAGGAAATTGGTTTCGTGATCGATATGGAAGGGCGTCGAGATATTCGGCGAGGAGACCAGTAATGTCATCGTCACGAGGGTGATGTCGCTGCGCAGCGGATAACCGGACAACGCCTCCAGCTCGGTGGTAATCGAGTCGAGGACACGGGCATAGTCCGCGTCGTAAAGTTGCGCCTGAGTGAGCTTGATCCATGAGCCGTTTTCGTGAACGCTCGCAAACGCCTCTTTCAACTGCGTGCTATGCGGCATGGCGCTGAACCTGGATTCCAGCGAACTATTCTTGAAGTTGATCGCGCGGACGTTGCCGTTCTTTTCAAGCATCCGCTGAGCGACTTCGGCGATCCTCGGAATCTCGAACAGGCCGTTTTCATGCAAGAGATGGTTGAATTTGAATGGATGCAGATTGAAGTTGCTTTTGAATTCCTGATTGCAAGCGTGCAGGATTTTTTCGTCTGAGGTGAATTGGGGCATTGCATCGGCCAACACCGCACCATTGCTAGTCGCAGACATGGCACACCTCGCGGGTTAGAGGGTAGTGCTTGCAGGCTACTATCGCGACTATGGGCCAGATGTGCGCTGACGAACATCCAGGTCAGTTTGGGCGTTTACCCGATAGGGGTCGGCATCTTTGACCGGTTCGCGGATGGCTGCCGAAGGGGTGCCGGCGGCGCGGAAGCTTGGCCTCAAAAAGTCGATGACCTCGGCGTCCGTGATCGGTGTGATGTGCAGTCCGAAAGCGGCGTTCAGCGAAGCGACGAAGTGCTGGGCCCAAAGCGTATTCCAGACCACGCCCGCGTGCGTGTCGGCAAGGACTGCGTTGTGCGGATCGTCGCCGGAGGTATTGGTAATGGCCCAGCCCGGCCCCAGATGCACCGTTTTGTAGTTCGGAAGGCCATGATCGTCACGATGGCCCCACAGGCTTTTGAACCACTCGCCATCTTCCATCACGTAGATATGGCGGTCCGTCGCGGCGAGCGCGCGCAAGCCTATGTTGAAGCGATCGATGCCGGCGTCGATATTGGCGATCTCTTTCGCGGAATGCCAACTGTCGAATTCGCCCGACCAATCCGCGTTGCTGCCTACCGCCGAGAGCACGATATAGGTCGCCGGGTGGAATTTGCGGATCAATGCGACGGTCTGGTCAACGGCTTTGATGCAGGAATTGATTGCGGCCATGGGGTGCGGCGCGGCCGGGTGGCGGGCCAACTGATCCAGAAACTCGTGGCTGCCGAGATCGTTCGCGCTGATCCGGATGAACACGATGCCGCCGCGCCATGCCTCGCGTTCCGTATTCATCAGGTCGACGAGACGAATCGCCTGGCGCTGCGAGTGCCCCATGAGTTCGTCGCAGGTCGCGCCGCTAATCGCGAAGTTGTAGCGGTAGTCTTCCTTGGGCGGTGTGCGGGCGAGTGCGCCGAAGGCTTCCCCGGCAATGGCGCGAACCTTCCCGGTGCCCCACACGCCCCATTTGCCCTGGTCGATTTCGTCGCCCCGCAACTGGGCGAGCACCTCGGTCCACTGCCAGGTGGTCGCACGCCATTTGCCGCCTCGCGCGCGCGGGTCGCCCAGCGTGATCGGGTCGTGGTAGGACTGGCTGTCCGAGTCGCCAAGCACGGCGAGGCGCACCTTTCCAGAGGGCGGCTCCGACGCGTTGGCGACGGCGACGGGCGCACGACGAAAGAGGCCAGGAACAGCCAGCCTGACAAAAAGGCCGGTGACGGACAACGCGCCGAAAAGCGCGACCAGCACTATCGTGCGCGAACGGGACATAGGCCATCTACCCTATGGGGATGCGTCGAAATGCATTGGGACGCCTCGGTATCATGGCCCTTCAGGGGCGTTTTCCTGCTTCGCACGCACGGCGTTGGCGAACCGGTCGAGCAGTTGCTTGCCCATGACCGCAGCGCCAGCCGCGCGGAACATCTGGTTGTGCATGCCCGGAACCTCGGTTACAACGAGGTTGCCGCTGACCACTTCGCCCCAGCCCATGTCGTGCGCGAACAGGCGCCCCTTGAGCACCTGGCCGCTGCGAAAGATCTGGACGTTGCCGTCGTAGTCCTTCGGACGATATCGCACCTGCTGCTCGCGCAGATAGCCGATATTGCGGCCGTACCAGAGGTTATCGTCGATCATGTTGTTCGCGCTGTCGTTCTTCAGGAGGCCGAACTTCACCGCAAGCTGGGTGAGACGAAGCCAGCGAACGGTCCGGAACTGCTGGAGGAACGCGATCATCGACATTTCGCCGCGTCGTGCGAGCCGGTAGTCGCGCGGTATGTCGTCCATGCGCACCTGAATCTTGCGCAGCAGGCGATCGTACCAGGGCATCGTTTCGCGATACCCCGGGCACCAGGAATCGGTGAGCACGACGAGTTCCACCGTTTCGCCCTCGCGGCGCAACTGGTGGGCGGCTTCCAGCGCCATCGCGCCCAGCACGCAGTAGCCCATGAGGATATAGGGCCCATGCGGCTGAATCAGTCTGATGAGCCGCACGGCGTCCGCGGCGAGATCCTCGAACGCGCGCAGCGGGAAGTCGGGCTGGGGCGTCTTCGGCACCATCGGCACATCGACGACAGGCCGTTCGTCGCCGACCTGTCTGGCCAGCTCGTAGAGGACTGCGATGTTGTTGAGCACGATGACGGGCGTTTGCGAACCATCCTCGTTAAAGCGCACGACGTTGTGCGCTTTCGCCTCCAGCTCCGCGCGGCTCATGAAGCCGCTGACGCCCACGCCGCCCGCCACCTGCGCGGTGTCGTGACCGTTGCCGTGCGCGGGTGCAGGCGCGCGTTGCGGCACGACTTCGGCCGTTTCCAGCACCTCGCGCCAGTTGGCCAGATGCCGGTCGATCGTCTCGATGTCGTAGAGGTCCGTGTCGCCCTCGCACGAGATGCGCCAGCCTTCGGGGCGCCGCACCATGAAGAAGTTGAGGTCGTAGAGCGCGCCCGCGTTGAAGGAAGGCGAAGTCGTCGCGGCGAAGTCCTGACGGCGCACCTCGTCGCCCATGCCGACAAAGCTTTGCTGCAGCGCGAAGTTGACGGAGCATAGCGGCGGCCGGTTCGAGTCGGACACTTCGCCCGCCATTTCCATCATCTCTTCGAACGGCAGATGAAGATGCTCGATGGCGTCGCTGAGCTTGGCGCCGCATTGCGCGGTCACATCGGAGAGCGTGCTGCCCTGGGTCACGTCGAGGCGCAGGATCACCGTGTTGATGAGCGGCCCGACCACGCCTTCGAGTTCCTGCTGGTCGCGCACCGACATCTGCGTGCCCATGGCGACCCGGGCCTGCCCGGTCGTCTTTTGCAGCGACATCGCGAGGCCCGCGGCCGCCACGCTGAAGAGCGTCACGCCCTGCGCCTTGGCGGCCGCGATCAGACGCTCGCTCATCTCGCGGGGCAACAGAATGGAGCGAATCACGCCCTGGAAGCGGCGCGCCGCCGGCCGGGCGCGATCGCCGGGCACGTCGAAGCGGCTGAAGCCCTGAAGCTCCTGGCGCCAATGGACGCGAGCGCGGTCGATCGCGGCGCTGGCCAGGAATTCGCCCTTCCATAGCGCGTAGTCGCCATGGTGAAGGTCGACGTCGGGGTAATCGGGATCGCGGCCCGCGTGCAGCGCCGCGAGACCTTCCACGAGTTCGCGCACGAGAATCGCGAAAGACCAGCCGTCCATCACGAGCGAATGGAAAGTGAGTTGCAGCTCGCCTTGCGTGCTCGACCGGGGCAACCACACGGCCCGGAAGAACGAAGCGCACGACAACTCGAAAGGCGTGCGCGCCTGCTCCAGACCCACGCGCTGGGCCTCGGCCAACGCGGCTTGTTCGTCCAGGCCGCCGAGGTCCACCACCTGGAGCCGGAACGGGGCGCGGCTCCAGACCTGCTGGCGCAACCCCGCGCCCGTCATGAGGAAACCGGTGCGCAAAACCTCGTGCCGCGCGACCAGTTCGCCGAGCACCTGCTCGATGCTCGCGGCCGTGAGCGGCCCGGACAATTGCAGCCGGAACGCGATGTTGAGCGCGGAGGCCTTGGGCGAAGCCTTCTGCTCGTGCCAGTAGCGTACCTGGCAGGCGGTCGCCGGGAACAGGGCGTGGCCTGCCTCGACCTCCTGCACCGGCGCGATATTCAAGGCTGTCCCGTTCATCGCTCAGGCTCCTTCGGCAATCCTGCGCTTGAAGTTGAGGATCGACGGCCTCGCCACGGCGGGCGCCTCGACGGGCTCGTCCGTCTGTGTGCCGTCGAGGGTCGCGGCCAGTTGCTCGATCGTGACGTTCTTCATGAGTTGACGCGCATCCACGCCCAGCCCGCGCTCGTTCATTCGCGCGACGATGCGGAACAACTGCAGGCTGTCCGCGCCGAGGCTGAAGAACTTCTGGTCGACGCCGACCTGCTGGAGGCCGAGCACCTCGCCCCAGATCGCGGCGATGGTGGATTGCGTCGGCGTCAAGGCCACGGGTTCGGCCGCGACGATGATCTCCTCCGCCTTGCTCGCCGCCGGTTCGGCGGGCGCGGACGATTCGACCACGGGCACCGGCACCGGCGCTTGCGGCACGACCTTGAGCGCGGCATGCGGCTGGCGCACCGGCGCGGCCACCATATCCGCCGTCGGCACGGGCAGCGCCTTGCGGTCGAGCTTGCCGTTCGCGGTTTGAGGCAGCGCGTCGAGCGTCATCCACAGCGTGGGCACCATGTAGGACGGCAGTTGCCCGGCGGCATGCGCCGCGACCGCGCTCTGGTCGGGCTTGCCGGCGCCCACGAGGTAGCCCACGAGGCGCGCACTGTCGCCCACCGTATGCAAGGCCACGGCGGCGGCGGCAACACCGGGCGCTTTGCGCAAGGTGGCCTCGATATCCTCGATCTCGATGCGGAATCCGCGCAGCTTGATCTGCTGGTCGCGGCGGCCCAGGTGCTGGAGCGAACCGTCGGCGAGCCGCTTCGCGAGGTCGCCGGTGCGGTAGAGCCGGCGCGGCGCGGCGCCTTCGATGGCGACGGACCTGAATGCGGCTTCGGTCAGGTCGGGGCGGTTGAAATAACCCTTTGCCAGGCCTTCGCCGCCGATCCACAGTTCGCCGCTCACGCCTTGCGGCGCGAGGCGCAGGTCGTCGGTCAGCACGTGCAGGTCGGTATTGGCGAGCGGCGCGCCGATCACCACGGGTGCGTTCGCAACGACACGCGAGGCGGACGACCAGATCGTCGTCTCGGTCGGACCATACAGGTTCCAGACTTCCGCGCCGGTCGCGAGCAGGTCGTCGGCGAGGTCGCGCGGCAGCGGCTCGCCGCCGCACAGGATCTTGAAGCCCTTCGGCGCCTTGAAGCCCGCTTCGAGCAGCATGCGCCACAGCGACGGCGTCGCCTGAAGAACGGTGGCGGCTTCTTCCTTCAGGCGCGTCACCAGTTCGAAACCGGTACGCACTTCCGCGTGGCCTGCGATGAAGGTGCGCCCGCCCGCGATGAGCGGCAGGAACAGCTCGAGTCCCGAAATATCGAAGGAGAAGGTCGTCACCGCGACGATGCTGTCCCTCACGGTAAAGCCCGGTGCATGCGCCATCGAGAGCAGGAAGTTGCTCAGCGCGCGATGGCCGATCTCGACACCCTTGGGCTGGCCCGTCGAGCCCGACGTGAAGATCACATAGGCCGAGTCCGCGTCGGTGACGGTGGGCAGAATCATGGTTTCGTCGTCGTCCTGCGCGAGGAGCGCCTCCACGTCCAGCACGCGATGCGCGCCCGGTTCCAGCACCGCGAGGCTTTCCTCGTCGCTGAGGATGGCGGCAATATCCGCGCCGTCGAGAATCTGGCGCAGGCGCGCGGGCGGCATCGTCATGTCGAGCGGCACGTAGGCGCAGCCCGCTCGCCACACGCCGATCATGGCGGCCACGATCGTGGCGCTGCGCTCCATCGCGATGGCGACGCGCGAGCCCGACGCGATACCCGCGGCCATGAGCCGGCGGGCGATCTGGTTCGCGCGCGCATCGAGTTCGCCATAGGTCAGGCTCGTCGACTCGTCCGACACGGCCGTCGTATCAGGGGCCTGCCAGGCCTGCGCGGCGATCAGCGCCGGGGTCGTCTGCGAAAAGTCGTAGTCGCGCCGGGAAGCGTTCAGCTCGTCACGAAGATGGTGGATTTCGGCGTCGCTGAGCAGCGGGAGCGCCGCGACCGGCGTTTCGGCATCGCGCGCGATTGCGCTCAGCAAGGTTTCGTAGTGACCGAGCCAGCGCTGGATCGTCGTTTCGTCGTAGACGTCGGTGTTGAAGTCGCAATCGAGCCGCAGTCCTTGCGCCGATTCGATCACGTTCAGGAACAGATCGAAGTTGCTGTAGGCCTTCGCGTTCGGCGCGAAGTGCGTGGTGACGCCGGCCATGTCGAGTTCGCCGTCGACCTTTTCCAGGTTGAACTGAAGATCGGTCAGCGGCAGGCGGTTCAGATCGCGCTTGATGCCGAGGTCGCGCACGAGCGCGCCGTAGGTGTAGTTCTGCCGGTCGCCCGCGTCGTAGAGGTGGTCGCGCACCGCCTTCATGTGCGTGGCGAACGGCTTTTCGCGGTCGAACTTCACGCGCAGCGGCAGGAAGTTGACGCAGTGCCCGACCAGCAGCGCTTCGCCGGCTTGCGACTGGCCCGCCATCGGCGCGGCGATCACCACGTCGTCGTTGCCGGACAGGCGGCCGAACAGCACCTGGGCCGCGCCGAACAGCGTGGCGAACAGCGAGCAGCCCTGTTTCGAGGAGGCCGTCTTCACCTGCTTGAGCAGATCGGCGCCCAGATGGCGCGTCGTCGATGCGCCGTTGAAGCTCTTGCGCTCCGGGCGCGGACGGTCGCCGGGCAAATCGGGTTGCGGCGCCGGCTCGCGATGCACATTCATCCAGAACTCGCGCGTTTCCTTGTCCACGCCGATCTCGTCCTGTTCCTTGGCGAAGGCGAGGAAGCTCTGCACTTCGTCGAGTTCGGGTTGCGTGCCCCAGACTTCCGCTGCGTAGAGCGCGGCCAGATCGCGCAGGATGATGTTGATCGACCAGCCGTCGCAAACGATGTGATGCGCCGTGAACACGAACGCCCACTTCTGCGCTTCGAGGCGCACCAGCGCGGCGCGCGCAAGCGGGGCGCGGGTGAGGTCGAAGACCTCGCGGGCTTCCGCATCGACGATGGCCTTGAGTTCGGCCGCCGGATCGACGTGAGCGGAAAGGTCGATCGGCACGAGCGGAACGGTCGTCGTCGCCTCGGCGAACATCGTGTCGCCGACGCGCGAGAAGTGCACGCGTAACGCGTCGTGGCGCGCAACGGTCGCGGCGAAGGCGCGCTCGAAAGCGGCTTCGTTCAGCTTGCCGTTGAGCTCGAGCGTGAACGACTCGTTGAACGCGAGCGAGGCTTCGTGACCTTGCTGCGCCGACATCCAGATTTCCTTCTGCGGCTCGGTGAGCGCCGACTGCGTGAGCGCCGGTTCGGCCTGCGTAAGCGCCGCGGCGTCCTGTGCGCCGCCGAGAATGCCCACGCGCTGGAGCGCGTCGATGCTCGCGATGAAGGCGTCGCCGATCTTGCGAATGTCCTCGTCCGAATGGCTCGTCGTCAGGAAGCAGGGGAAGCCTTCCATGATATGCACGCCGAGGTAGCGCATATACGGGTAGAAGAGGCTGCCGAGGCGATCCTCGCCCGCGAGATTTACGTAGAACCAGCTTGAGAAGGATTCCGCCCGCGTGGCGATGCCGACCTTCTCCAGATGCGCGTTGACGCGCTGCACGAGGCCCGCCATGCGCGCGCCGAGCCCTTCCTGAAGCGCGGGGCCGGCTTCCTTGAGATGCAGCAGGACGGCCTTCATCGCGGCCAGCACCACGGGGTGGCGCACGAACGTGCCCGCGAAGAACGTAGGCGGAACTTCGGGCACCGAAGCATCGCCGAATTGCCATTGGCCGCCGTCGAGCGCGTCCATGTACTGGGTGGTGCCCGCGAGCACGCCGATGGGCAGGCCGCCGCCCACTACCTTGCCGTACGTCGCCATGTCGCCCTGGATGCCCCACAGGCCCTGCATGCCGGCCGGATGGACGCGAAAGCCCGTTACGACCTCGTCGAAGATGAGGGCCGAGTCGTTGGCCGCGGTGACGTCGCGCAACTGCTGCACGAATTCCTTCGGACGCAGATTGGGATGGCGCGACTGCACCGGTTCGATCAGGACTGCTGCGATATCGTCGATGTTGGCCTTGATCCATTCCAGGCTTTCGGGACGCGCGTAGGGCAGCACGACCATGTTGCCCACGGAGGTCTGCGGAATTCCCGGGGCGAGCGGGAACGCGCGCGGGACGCCTGCTTCGCTGCCCGGCTTTACGAGCACTTCGTCGAACTGGCCGTGATAGTCGCCGTCGAAGCAGACGACCTTGTCCTTGCCCGTGACCGTGCGCGCGAGACGCATCGCCGCCATCACGGCTTCCGAGCCCGTATTGCAGAACGTGACGCGCTGATGGCCCGTCATTTCGGAGAACATCTGGGCGACTTCGCCCGCAAGCGGGGACTGCGGCCCGATGGCAAAGCCTTCCGCCAGTTGGGCGTTGACGGCCGCCACCACGAAATCGGGCGTGTGGCCGAACGCGGTCTGGCCGTAGCCGTTGACCACGTCGATGTACTCGTTGCCGTCCACGTCCCAGATCTTCGAGCCCTTCGAGCGCTGGGCGACGATCGGATAGACGAGTTCCTTCCATTCCTCGCGGAAGCCGCTGGCGGTGCGCGGATCGGCGAGCACCGACCGGTAGGACTGCGTACGAGCCTTGGAGATGGCGGTTTTGGCCGAGTAACGCGTTGCGAGATCGGTGATGAACGCCTTCTGGGCGTCGGTCATCTGGGCCGAGTGAGTGGCGCCCGGCTTGTATGCGGTGAAGCGCGACGGGCGGTTTTCCTCGAACTTGATTTCCGGGCCGGCGGCGCGCGCGGGCGCGGCGGCGGGGGTGGGCGCGGGCGCCGCGGCTGTCACGACGGGCGCGGCTGCAGGCGCCGCGATTATTTGGGCCGCGGGTTGCTGCGCGGCCAGCGGCGCGCCTTGCAGGACTTCGAGCTGACGCGCCATGACGGACTGCATCGCGGCGAGCTGGTCGCGGATCACCGACTGGAGGTCGCCCGTGGCAGGCGCAACAATCGTTTGCGCGGCCGCAACGGCGACGGGCGCGACTGCCGCCTGAACCGCAACCGGTGCAGCGACAGGCGCGGCGACAGGGGCGGCTTCGGCAGGCACTTCAGGATCGGGCGGCATCGCGCCGTCGAGGAACTGCGCGAGCGCGGGCAGCGTCGGATAGTCGCTCATGATCTGCCGGAAGCTGATCGTAACGTCGTAGCGGCGGCGCAACTGACGAGACACTTGCCCCATGAACAGCGAGTCGTAGCCGAGATCCCAGAAGGTCACGTCCGGATTGGACGTATCCGGCGCTTCGCCGGACATTTCGGCGAGCAGTGACGCCAGTTCGGCAATGAGACGCGGTTTGCGGTCGATTTGGACGGTTTGGGCCATGGCGGTCTCGGGAATATCGGTTAGGGCTGCGGACGAAGTTGGCGCGGCAATCGCGGGGGCAATGGTCGTCGGCGGGCATGAAGAGGCGGTTGCCGGGGCGTCGATCCAGTGCCGTTCCGGCTCGAAGGGATAGGTCGGCAGCGACACGCGGCGGCCCGTTCCGGCACGCAGCGTTTGCCAGTCCGGCGTGACGCCGTTCAGCCACAGGCGAGCGGTCGCCTCGGCGAGAACGGCAAGCTCGCGCTCGCGCGTCGCGAAATCGGGCAGCGAGGCAATCGCGCCCTGATGCCGGTCGCGCGGCATGCCCTGCAGGACAAAGGTCGAAAGCGTGCGGCCGGGGCCGATTTCGAGTAGCAAAGGTTTGCCTTGCGCCGTGACCGTAGCCAGCGCGTCGCTGAAGCGCACGACATTACGGCAATGGCTGGCCCAGTATTGGCCGCTGACCGGCTGATCCATCGCCGCCCACTGTCCCGTCACGGAGGACACGTACGGAATCTTCGGCCTCCTGAAGGAAAGTCCCTCCGCGACCTTGGCAAGCTCGTCGACGACACCCGCCATCATGCGCGAGTGGAAGGCATGCGAAGTATGCAGACGTCGATGCTCGATATCGCGCGCCTTGAGCGTGGCCTCGAACGCCTCGATGGCCGCGAAGGGGCCGGCCACGACGCTGAGCGTCGGCGCGTTGATCGCGGCGAGATCGACATCGGCGGGCAGCATGGGGCTGAGTTCGGCTTCCGGGAGGCGCACGACCAGCATCGCGCCCGGTTCCGCCGATTGCATGAGCGCGCCCCGTTGCGCGATCAGGCGCAGCGCGTCGTCAAAGTCGATCGCCTCGGCCACGCAGGCCGCGACCAGCTCGCCGACGCTATGGCCGATCATGGCCGCCGGCTTGACGCCGCGCGAAATCCACAACTGCGCGAGCGCGTATTCGACGAGAAAGAGCGCCGGCTGCGCGTAGATCGTCGAGCGGATCGGGTGTGGAGTGTCGTCGCCTTCGGGGGCCTCGCTCAGCAGCATCGTGCGGATGTCGAGCCCGAGATGCGGAGCCAGCGCCTCGGCGCCCTTGTCGATCCACTCGCGATAGACCGGCTCGCTGCGATAGAGCGCGGCGCCCATGCCCGGATACTGGGCCCCCTGGCCCGGAAACATGAAGACGACTGCGGGCGTGGCCTGCGGGGCCTGAGCTTCGATTGCGCCTTTCTCGAGCTTCGCTTGCGCCTGCTCCACGCTCTCGGCAACCACCACGGCGCGGTGCGCGAAATCGCGGCGTCCGGTTTGCAGCGTCGCGGCCACGTCCGCGAGTGCGATGTCCGGATGACTGGCGAGATGCGCGGCGAGATTCGCTTTCGCGCGTTCGAGCGCCGCCGTGCTGCGCGCCGACAGCGGCAAAATCTGGAGTCCTTCGCTTTGTTCGCCCGAGGCGTTACGGCCGGGCGCCTCCTCCAGCACGACATGCACGTTCGTTCCGCCTACGCCGAGCGAACTCACACCGGCGCGGCGCGGCGCGCGGCCGTCCGCCCAGGGGCGCGCGGCCGCGTTGAAGAAGAACGGGCTATTGGCGAGGTCGATGCCCGGGTTGGGCGAGCGGAAATGCGTGAGCGGCGGCAACGTGCGGTTGCGCAGGGCGAGCGACGCGGCGATGAAACCCGTCACGCCCGCGGCCGCGTCGAGGTGCCCGACGTTGGCCTTTGCCGAGCCGAGTGCGCAGAACTGGCCACCTTCGGCGCCGCCCAGGCGAAACGCCTGCACGAGGCCCGCGAATTCTATCGGGTCGCCGAGCGGCGTTGCCGTGCCGTGGGCCTCGACATAGCCGATCGAAGCCGGATCGATGCCAGCCTCGGCATGCGCGATGGCGATGGCGCGGGCCTGGGCGTCGACGCTCGGCGCGGTGAAGCCGACCTTGTCGGAGCCGTCGTTGTTGATGCCCACGCCGCGGACCACGGCATAGATGGGATCGTCGTCGGCGATGGCGTCTTCGAGACGTTTGAGCAGGACCACGCCCGCGCCGCTGCCGAACACCGTGCCCTTCGCGTCGGCATCGAACGGACGGCACACGCCGTCGGGCGCGCCCATGCCGCCTTCTTCGTAGAAGTAGCCGCGTTTTTGCGGGAAGGTGATCGACACGCCGCCGGCCAGCGCCATGTCGCAGCGTCCCGCGCGAAGATTCTCGACTGCGAGGCTGATCGCGGTGAGCGACGTGGAGCAGGCCGTCTGGACCGAGATGGCCGGTCCCCGGAGTCCGAGCTTGTAAGCGGTGCGGGTGGCGACGAAATCGCCGGCTCCCACGAGCTTTTGATATTCGCCGATCTGAAACTGGCTCGTAAATTCGTCGATGACCCCGCGATCGGACAGGATGTGCTTGAGGAAGTAGGTGTTCATCGAGGTGCCGGCGAACACGCCCACCGCGCCGGCGATCGTCGCGGGGTCGTAGCCGGCGTCTTCGAACGCTTCCCAGGCAATCTCGAGGAAGAGGCGTTGTTGCGGGTCGGTCAGCGCCGACTCGCGCGCGAGCATGCCGAAAAAGCCGGCATCGAAGCGGTCGACGTCCGCCAGTATCGGCCGCGCCTTGACGTAGCTCTTATCGCGGCGCAAGCCGTCATCGAAGCTGTCTTCGAGTTCCGTTACGTCGAAATGCGTGATGCAGTCGCGTCCCGCGAGAATGTTGGCCCAGAGTTCCGGGACATTGCGCGCGCCGGGAAACCGTCCGGACATACCGATGACTGCGATCGCTCCGCTTTGCGCGCCAGGCCGCGGGCGCATCGCCTCTTTGCTCGCTGCCGGAAGCGTCGTGCGCAACTGCGCGGCCAGCGCCTCGACATTGGGATGGCGGAACAGATCGACCAGCGCGACCCTGGCCGCGACGTCGCGCGCGATGATGGCGTGCGCGCGCATCAGATCGAGCGAGCGCAGGCCCAGGTCGAAGAAGTTCGCGCGGCGATCCACGGGTTTGCCGAGGAGTCCTTCGAATACACTCGCGAGCTTGTCGGCCACGTCGTCGTTCACGGGCGATGCCGCCGCCGATGCTTCGGATTGCGTATCGATTTCCGCAAGCAGCGCTTTGCGGTTGATCTTGCCATTGGGTGTCAGCGGAAAGTCCGGCAGTACGCGCAGTTCCGACGGCATCATGTAGTCGGGCAGCGCAGACTTGAGATACGCGCGAATGTCTTTCAGGAGGACGGCGGCATCCGCGGTATCGGCTTTGACGAAACCCGCGATGGCCTTGCCTGTGCGGCCGTCGAACGCCGCTACGGCTGCGTCCGCCACGCCGGGCGCCACGCGCAACGCATGTTCGATTTCGTCGAGTTCGATGCGTTTGCCCGCAATCTTGATCTGCCGATCGTTGCGGCCGAGAAATTCGATGGCTCCATCGGCGCGGCGGCGCACGAGGTCGCCCGTGCGGTAGAGCCTGGCGCCGGGAGCGAATACGTCGTCGACGAATTTTTCGGCCGTCAGTTCAGGGCGGTTGAGATAGCCGAGCGCAACGCCGTCACCGCCCGCGACCAGCTCGCCGACTTCTCCGTCGGCAACGGGCGCGAGCTTGTCGTCCACGATATAGGCGCTCGTGCCGGCGATGGCGAAGCCGATGGGAATGGCGTCGCCGTTTGCGAGCGCTTCGCCGTCGCGCGGAATGCGGTAGCAGCAGGTGAAGGTCGTGTTCTCGGTCGGGCCGTAACCGTTGATGATCTGCAGACCCGGATGAGCCTCCATGACCTTGCGAACATGGACGGGAGAGAGGACGTCTCCGCCCGTGAGCGCCTCCTTGAGCGGCAGAAAGGCTTCCAGCCGATAGTCGGCGAGCGCATTGAAGAGGCCAGCCGTGAACCAGGCGCTGGTAACGCCGAGTCGCGCTATCTCGGACGCGATCGTGTCGAGAGAGGGCTGGACCTCGTTGATGATGGCGGCGCAGCCGCCGTTCAGCAGCGGTCCCCAGATCTCCAGCGTGCTCGCATCGAAGGCGAGCGGCGCGAGATTGAGGAACCGCGTGTGGGGAGCAAGTTCGGTGAACGTCTGGTTCTGCACGAGACGCAGAATCGCGCGCTGCGGCACGACCACGCCCTTGGGCTTGCCGGTCGAGCCGGAGGTATACATCACGTAGGCAGCGTCGTCACGAGTGCAAGCGTGGAGTGGTGCCGGGCCCGCCGCTTCGGCTGCCGCCACGACATGCTCGAGATCGACCGAAATGCCGTCGAGTTCGCCCACGCTGGCGAGCGCTGCCGCCTCGGCGATGATGAGCTTGGGCGAACAATCGGAAACGATGAAATCGAGCTGCGCCTTCGGATAGGCGCGGTCGAGCGGCACGTAGACGGCGCCGAGGCGCAGGATCGCGAGCATCAAGGCCAGCGTGTCGCGGCTGCGCGAAACCATGATCGCGCAGCGCTCGCCCGGCTCCAGTCCCATTTCGTGGAGGACGGTCGCGAGCCGCGCCGAACGCTCGCCGAGGGCGGCGTAATGCTCTTCGCCTGTGGCGTCAATCACAGCAAGATGATTGCCGAAGTTGGCGCATACGGCGTCAAAGCGTGCGGCCACGCCAGACGCATGATCGGTCCCGCCCGGCAAAACGCCTGAAATCCCATCTCTGTGCGACATTTGCAACTCCCCCACAATTTTGACGAAGGTCCTGGGTTGAGCCAGGCCTGGCGTTGTACACGCAGCGCTTGCGTATAACGGCTGCCGGTCACGGATAGACAAACCACTGCGCCATTGCGCGGCGGGCTGACTCCCACGTCTGAAATTTGCTGTAAGTGAAAGTTAAACTCCCGCGAGACGCCTATCCGTTCGCCTTCGCACACACGATGTGCTGCAGCAACACATCGCAGTGGCGCGGCGGGTGGGCGCTTTTTCGGGGTCAAGACGCGAGATTCGGGTGCGGCGTTGTGCATGGCACAACGGGTCGAACCGCTAAGGAGAGGAGGGTGGGCGGCGACCTTCCCAGGTCAATTCATATGGACGATCGACCAGCCGGTGCGGCGAGCCGCTACCGCGCCCGCGCAGGGTGCACCGGGCGGCAGGGCGCGAATGCGCCAACGCGAGGCTTCCGTCGCCTCGCCGCCGACGAGGCAGGGTGTCGTATCGCCGTGGATGGAAAGATCGAACTCGAAGTGCTCCGCCGGCAGGACGAAGCCGGTGCCGAGCGCCTTCAGGCTGGCCTCCTTGCGCGCCCAGGTTTCGAAGAAAACCGCTTGCCGCTCTGTTGCCGGTAGCGCGTCGAATTGTTCGCGCTCGCGAGCGGAGAGGACCTGGAGCGGCATGCTCTCCTCGATCGGGCGAACATGCTCTACGTCGATCCCCACTTCGAAACCGTTGGAAACGGCGAGCGCCGCCGTGCTTTCGCTATGGCTCAGATTGAAACAGATCGTCCATTCAGCAGGTTGGCTCGTGCAAAACGGTTTGCCTTCCGGACCATATTCCAGTGCGATCGTCTGTGGAGCGCGTGCGAGATAGCGGCCAAGGATTTGTCTGAGTTGTCCGCGCGCCGCTACATAGCGGCGGCAATGCAGCTCGAAGCGAAAGTTGCCGGCGCGTTCGCGCTCCTGCGCGCAAAGCAACACCCAGTAACGATCGAAATCACTCCCGCATGCGTCGATGTCCCATTGCCAAACATGGACTTCTTGCGCGGAAGGCGGTGTGAGCGGCGACGCGGACATAAATAGCCTGGTTCGACTTGCGCTGGGGAAGTGCCGGTTCCCGGCGTTGCGGCAAAGAGGGGCCGGCTCACAGGAGAATATACAGATACAACTCTCGCGGATTTGTTGGGCAACCCACGGAACGGCGATTGCGGCCGGGCCTACGATTAGTCAAAGCGTGATGCAATTACGCTGTACTGCGTGCGCGCACTGCGCGCATGGATCGACGCGGCAATTGCGGGGAAAAGCGTCGACTTGATACCTGTGAGGCTCTCCTGAAGTAGCGGGACCGCATGGTCCTTCGCGACTCGATGCGGTGCCGCGCGAATCATCTATTGCTTTAAAAGAAAACCGGGCCGTCGCCTGGGGGGAGCCGTTTTGTCATCCTCTTCGTATGCATCTGGAAAGTGATATTAATGATTTTGTAATTTTATTCCAGAAATTTGTGATGTTTCTTTATGTGATTGGTAAGGAAAGGTAAGGCTAAATGTAATTGAGGCGCTTCCCGAACAAACCGCACGGCTTTACTCTCTGCGAGGGAGTGGTGGACATTCAGATTCGAGGTGTGGGATGCGGCGTGACTTTGACGATGTCTACAACGTGAGTGTGATAATTCCACACTACAACAGCCCTGATTTGCTTCGGGTGGCAATAGAGTCGATATCCCGTCAAACCATTGCTCCGCAGGAAATCATTGTCGTCGACGACGCATCGCGGTTGCACTTCGAATTGCCGGATCGTTGCGGAGACAACATTGCAGTGCGCCTGATTCGCGTAAGCGAGAACCATGGTGCGGCGTGGTGTCGAAACCGGGGCATTGAAGAGGCAACAGGCGATCTGATTGCTTTCCTCGACGCCGATGACCGATGGCTTCCGAACAAACTGGAGCGCTGCATCGCCGCGTTCGGCCCCAAGCCTGCCGGGAACGAAGCAAGGGTGCTGTTCAGTAACGTCGTGCTCGCGGATACGGGCCGGAGCATTCCCGGCAACCGCTCGCCCTATGACGGTCAGCGGATGCTCGACTTCATCCTGCTGGAGGGCGGCTATATCCAGACTTCATCGATCATGATGTGGCGTCATCAGTACCCGCTGATCAGCTTCGATGGATCGTTGCGCCGTCATCAGGATTGGGATTTCGCCATTCGAGCTGAAATGGCTGGCTGCGTGTTCGTTTATTTGCACGACGCACTGGTGGAGTACTCCTTGAGCGAGAGTCCCGGCAGAATATCGAAGGCGGTCAGTTGCGAACCCAGTCTCGTCTTTTTCGAAAAATATAACAAGCTGATGTCGAAGGGGCATGTTTCGTCATTTATATTCAATGTCCTGATTTACAAGAAAATGAATATTGCCTTGCGGCTTGCCCTTGTCGAGCGAGTGTTGTTGAGGGAGATCGAGATTCCGGGCCAGGATTGGGTATTGCTGTTTGTGAGGCTGGTGATCGGGTGGGGAGGGGTGAATTTAATCAAGAATTTGAGGCGGATAATCCAGATCGGGGATTATTTGACTTGAACTGCATTGGCCGTGAAAAAGAAAATATAGCCGGCGCTCCCGGCGAGCTTGCGCATCCGGTTCCTCCCTCCAGTTTGACCCCCCTCAAGTTCGAAGTTTTCGTCCCGGGCTGTTCTTCCCCTTCATGTCTGTCCGATCGGCTGGGGTATGTCTACGTCGTTTACAAACGTTCATCTGGTTGGGGTGTGTATGTCGGCGCACAGATCGCTTATCTGCGGTCTGCTCCAATCCCGAGTGGAGAATGTTCGACTTCGAGGTCCTAAATGCGTCAATTTGTCCGCGATTTGTTTTACTCGTCCGTCGCCGATAAACAGGTCAATTTACCGTTGCCGCCGACGTCGCTCGCGATCCATCCGCGCAAGCTCAATATATTGCTGCTGGGCACGTGCTCGGTGGAAATGCTCGTCAAGCGAAGCGCAAACACCGGGCACAACATCCGGCACATCCTGATGGGCTCGAAGCGCCACGCCCCGATTCCGGATGCGGCGCCAACCGATGACGTCGTCGTCGTGAATCTCACGCTCCGGCACATTCTGGGCGAAGTGACGCAAACGCCTGAGCCTGTGGTGGACATGGTCTTTTCGCGCCTGCGTTCAGACGACGAGGCTCGCGCCCTTCTGGAAAGAACCGGTGAATATCTCTCCCAGAAGGTGGCGCAGATCGCCGCGCAGATCTCTAAGGCTCCGATAGTCTTCATGTCGTTTTTCGAGCCGAGCTTTAATTACGATGGCGACCTCATCGATCCGTTCGGTATGACATCGGCCGGAAACCTCGTGCGCGAGATCAACCGTCTGTTGTTCGAAGCGGTGCGCAAGACCAATAATTGCTATTTTCTCGATGCCAATGAAATACTGAATTTTATCGGCCGCCGGCACTTGCAGGACGATGTCCTGTTGAGCAGCTCGCACGCGTCGTTCATCAACGATTGGGACTTCAAGCTGGACGCGAATCGACTGATTGCGCCAAAAGCAATCGGGAATATCGTGACCTATGAGGTTGCGTCCCGCGAATTTACCCTTGTGTTTCTTTCTCGGATCGAAGCGATCGTCAAGGTCATCGAGCAGCGAGACCCTGTGAAGCTGATTATCGTCGACCTCGACGACACCATGTGGCGGGGCGTTGCGGCGGAAGGCGAGAGCGTGAGTCAGGAGCAACGTATCGAAGGCTGGCCTATCGGCCTCGCCGAGGCGCTGTTGTACTTCAAGAAGCGCGGCGGCTTGCTGGCGATCTGCAGCAAGAATGAAGAAGCGCCCACCATCGAGCGGTTCAACGCCATCTGGCGCGGCGCCATCACCATGGACGACTTCGCGTGCGTGCGCATCAACTGGCAGCCCAAGTCGCAGAACATCCTTGAAATCCTCAAGGAGGTCAATCTGCTTCCGGGCAACTGCGTTTTTATCGACGACAACGACCGTGAATTGTCGGAGGTAAAGGCGGCGATCCCAACCATTCGCTGCCTGGGCGGGAATCATTACGATTGGCGGCGAATCATCCTGCGATCGGCGGAAACGCAGGTCCCGGTCGTCACCGAAGAATCGTCGCGCCGCACCGAACTCGTGCGCGCAATCTCGCAGCGCGAAGCCAGCGCCGATACCGGCAATGGCGTCTCGCGGGAAGAGTGGCTGGCTTCACTACAGCTTCGCCAGTCATTCTTCTTGATCAAGACGCCGAAATCCCGGTACTTCGATCGCGCGTTCGAGCTGATCAACAAGACCAATCAATTCAATACGACCGGCAAACGTTGGGAGCGATCGGAGTTCGAGGCGTTCATAGGCCGCGGCGGCTATTGCGTGGTTTCTTCGCTGCGTGACAAATTGATCGACAACGGCATCATCTCCGTTTGCCTGATCCAGGGCGAGAAGATCGTTCAGGTGGTGCTATCGTGCCGCGTATTTGGGCTTGGCGCGGAATTGGTCGTGGGGGCGATTGCGACGCGGCTGGCGTTGAAGTCGGGTTCCGAAGTTCGCGCGGAGATGGTCGACACCGGAAGGAATGCGACCTGCCACGATTATTTCGAACGGCTCGGGTTCTCCCAAACGGCCGCGGGTTTGTACTCGCGTACCGCGAATGAACTCCCGTCCTACATAGAGATCGAGAATCTGGGCGCGGCCGAGTTTCCCCCGGTGCGGATTTAATGCAAAAGCAACAATGGCAAGCTACATGAAGAAGATCGAGATTCAATGAGTGTTCGGCGACACCGGAAGACACCTCGCTGACTTTCTGGCTGGGAAGGCTGGGTACGCCGATTTGGCGCTCACGTAGCGCGGGTCGCACGAAGAGGTGAAAAAGAATGATAAGCCCGACTAGTCCTTTCCCGTTTTTTGCCGCGGTGCTACTCGCGCTTGCTACTGCCAAAGTATTGATCTGGCGATTCGGAAGCCCCAGCGCGGTCGGGCGCTTCGCAACGATTGACGGCTTGAGGGGATACCTCGCATTTTTTGTTTTTCTGCACCATTCCTGCATTTGGTATTTCTACCTCAAAACCTCCCACTTTGATGCACCACCGTCGAATTTCATGGCAAATATCGGGCGCGCAAGCGTGTCCCTGTTTTTCATGATTACCGGTTTCCTGTTTTCGACAAAAATAATCAACGACAAAGAGAAAGGGGTTGACTGGATCAAGCTTTACGTCTCGCGGATCTTGCGGCTGACGCCGTTGTATTTGTTCGCGATGCTGCTTCTCTTCGTCTGCGTCGCTGTCATGTCAGGTTTCACGCTATCGCAGCCCCCTGTGACGCTGGCGGTCAACGCATTGAGATGGATAGGTTTTTCCAGTTTTGGCGAGCCGGATCTAAACGGGGTGGAGGGCACAAACCTCATTTTATCGGGCGTGCCGTGGACCCTTGCCTATGAATGGGGCTTCTATCTGTGCCTCCCGCTGCTGGCGGTCGCGATCGGAGCTGTTCCATCGCTTGCCGTGCTGATCATCGGATTCGTCGGCGTACTGGACCTCCTTCATTTTCATGCGGAATCGAGATTCCTCGCGCCGTTTCTTGGAGGGATCATTGCGGCGCTTCTTTGCCGTCACGCCTGGTTCCGTAACCTTTCACAAAAGCGATTCGCCTCGCTCATTGCAATCGCCGCGATTGCCTCGGCGGTCATCCTGTTTCCGACGACCTATGCGCGGATCCCGTTGGCGCTTCTTTCCCTGAGTTTTGCCTTGATTGCAGGCGGCGCCAGCTTGTTCGGCGCACTAACCAGCCAGTTATCCCGCATGCTGGGAGAACTCGCTTACAGCATCTATCTCCTGCACGGGTTCATTCTGTTCATGCTTTTCAATTTCGTCATTGGAAAGCATAGCGCGCGAACATTTACTCCTGTCGAGCACTGGTTCACGATTCTGCTGACCACCCCCGTTTTGATTCTTGTTAGCTATACGACTTTTCGACTGATCGAGAAGCCTGCTATGAGACACACCGAGAGTGTTAGCAAGCGGGTGCGCCAAGTCATAGTTGCGAGGCGCGGCGCTTTGGAAGAGTCGGTTTGAGTGACTCTTCACGGGGGATTGGCAGCAGGCCGTGGTTTTATTGTTATTGGCCTGCTGCTCGAACAGGGCGGAGCCATTCCCGCTTGCGTGACATTACTTCCCGGGTGCAATGCTGACCGTCGCTTTTGGCCATGAGACGCGTACTGGCCAATGGCAGGCAACCGCCGCAATCAGCAGGGCATAGGTTGCCAGGAAGTAGTAGGTCAAGGAGTGCACTCGAATATCAAACAGTCCTTCAAGGCACAGCGGCAGAATGGTCAGGAAAGGGAAGATCTTCAAGAATACGCCCACCCAGCCATCGCCTCGTGACGAGAGGAGCATCGACAGATAGAGGCAGACTGCAAAGACGCTGAAGTCATAAGACATCAATCTGGGGTTGAGCAGAATGAGGATGGCGAGGAAGTAAAACAACTCGCTCGCGGAGCTGATGTGCAAAGAGCGTTGTCCGTGCCTGTACCGACGAATTGCCGATATCAGTACCACGGCCAGCATCAGCAGAAGATGGAAGACAAAGCCGACCTTTCCCATCCCAAACTTGGAAAACACGCCGAAAATCGTCAGTCCTGCATCCCCGTGCTGGATGATCTGGTTGTAGATGGCGCCCTGGAATCCCGCCCACAGTTGAGGGTAGAGGGCGGGTTGCGCCATGTAGATGCCAGCGACCGATAGCAGCACCGCGACGAATGCGAGCCAACTGCGCCGAGGCAGAAAGAGATAAAGCAACGCGTAGGCCAGGAAGTAGGGCTTTATGGCGGAAAATAATACGATCGCGATCGCATACAGTGCTATCGAGTAGATCGAGCGTTTCGTGTATAGAAACCAGGCAAGCGATACGAGAAGCAGATGGGCGAAGACGCTTATATTTCCCGTCTGGATCGAAGCAAAGCCCGATCCGCTAATCAGGAAGCCGAGAATCAGGCCAGGAGCCAGGCGATGGAAGGGAATAGAAGACTTGAGGCTTACGCTAACGCCGGCGATGCCCGCTGCGGAGGCTAGCACCAGGAAAACAAACGCCGTCGGGAAATCGATAACGGAAAATACCTTGAGAAAAATGGGCGGGTAAACAAATGGAAAGTCGCCTGAGGCGCACGCGTAGGGGTTGGGTCCCTGCAGGTAGCAACTCAAGCCTTTCTCGTAGACATGATAGTCCCAGAAAAACGAGCCGCTCGGCGCGCTGAATGCGAGGACCAGTAAGAAACACGCGGCAGCGGATAAGCTCCAGAGAGGCCACGCCTTGTCGTGGGTAAGGCTTGCGATATCTGGTTTCAAGTGTGCCCCGTCGAGGTTATTGACCGTCAGTGTTCTATGGCGGGCTAACGATTGAACAGGAACCCCAATTTCGAATTCCCCAGCCGTTCGCCGCGCAGCTCACGCAAACACGAAGCGCTTATCCAACTGGTATTTCGTGAAATAGCCGATTACCAGACCGAGTGCGCCGCCGGCGAGCCGACCGGCTTCACCATGAAATAGTGCGTTCGCGGCGAATTCCACGGACCAGAAAACGAGCGTCGTGCCGAGCCCCATGGCAACGTACATCGAGAATGTGCGCACGCCATGTGCGACGCTTTGGTGTTCATAGCGGAATATCCAGGCCTTATCGAGCAGATATTTGACGACTAGTCCAACACCGGTGCCGACGCACACCGAAAGCGGCACCGCAAATGGGCCCTGGTACAGGTGAAAGGCGACGCTTTGACTGCCGAGATTGGCACCGATTGAAATGGCGGCGAACGTCGCATACCAGAACACGAGTCGTGTGCGGCTGAGCGACATGCTGACGGTGGGGCTGCTCATTGCGTACTCCTCTTGAACGCGCCGCGCTGTGCAGCGAGCGGATGACAAGCGTGTGGCCGGCCCTGAAAACGTTCGCTTAACCACGCACCGCGCCGACTTTCCAGCCCATCGCGGCCGGCGGCGGTGCGCTCGGGTAATGGCCCCAGAAAGCGGACCCGGAGACGCTCACGACGTGTGGTCGCCGGGCAAACGATTGACCGTTGACGCATGTTAATCAAGGGGCGCCGCAACTACCGTTCGCCGGAGCACAAAGCTCGTCTTCCTGCGTGCGCGCGCCTTTTTCCGGCAGCATCCGGAATGAGAGGCGCCACGCTCGATCGGTACCCGTACCTCTGGAAAGCGATGCGGAACGCCGCAGCACGCGAGTCGAGTGAACTGCATGGCGACCTCGTGCACAGCGGTGTATTTCTATCGTATCCGTGGGCGGAGCTGCACCGCGTGGCGGAACAAGCCTGCCATTTGTCGGGACCGCGATTCGCTCAAGCCGAATGCGTTGCAGAAAGCGTCCTTGACGCGATGATCAACGAACATCGCGTCAATCGCGCGCGGTGCGGGAAAGAGGGAAAGAGCACGATTTAGAACTACTTGCAAAGCAGCAGCAGACGCGCCTGATCCGAGCACGGTTGTCCACTGACCGGTTCCATGGTGGCGGCGCGTTTCGGCGCAGCCGCCTGCACCGCGGCGCGATGCGCGAAGCACGCCTTCAACCGTCGCTCGACGGGCTGATAGTATTGCCAGCCCTTGCCGAGGCCGGGCAGATCGAGCTTCACCTGCTTCCACTTCGGATGGCCGTGCTCCTGCAGGTTGTCGAAGTTCTCGCAGAGCGAATCGGCAAAGCGCTTCAGGTTTCCGACCGTATCGCGCAGGTTGTAGTCGTAGGTCACGAGAAAGGCCTTGACCGTCCAGGTCGGCACGTCTTCCTTCAGCCAGTTCGGATAGCTCGATACGTGGATCGTCGCGGGATAGTAAGTCTGCTTTGCGCGCGCCGTTTCCGGCGCGTTCGGATCAACGCGCAGGAAGCGGATCTGCTGCAGCAGCTCGGGGTTCATGTCGGTAAAGAGCTTGGCCGGTTGCCCGGCGACGATGATCGCCACGTCGATCTTCTTGACGATGAGCGCCGCGAGCGCGTCCTCGTTGCTCAGGTGCTGCGCGTTCTCGGGAATCGGCTGGCCGAACATCAGGCGGTACAGCGTCGTGGCCGACTGCGCGGTGCCGCTGCCGATCAGGCCCACGCTCATCACCTTGTCCTTGATCTCGTTGATCGTCTTCATCGGCGAGTCGTTACGCACGACGAAATAAATTTCCTCGTCGTAGAGCGGCATGATGAGACGAAGCGGCCGGATCAGCGTGCCGGCCTCCTCGTTGCCGGAATTGGCCATATCGACATAGGCCTGGTAGACGTCGGACTGTACGAGCGCGAGCTTCACGCCGGGCTCGAAACGCATGCGCTGCACGTTTTCGGCCGAGCCTTTCGACGGAATCACTTCGAGGTCGATGCCCGCCGGCTGCGCCACCCATTTCGCCAGGTCCTGGCCGATCTGTATGTATGTGCCGCGCTCGGGGCCGGTCACGATCTTGTAGTTCGCATCCGCCGCGGCGGCAACGGCGAGCGCCGAGAAAAGCAGGGCGGTCAGCGCCGCCACTCCCGCCAGAGTCGTTTTCAGCATGGTCTCTCTCCCGCCCTGTTTGTGATGTGCGTCCGACTTCGATATGTTATGGAATCCTTTTTAATGCGTGTCCTCGGTGGATGTGGCGTGCTTCCAGCCGAGTTGGCGAATGGCGCGCTGCTGCGCGTCGGCGCCGTTGTTGTCGTTGTCGTTGCCAGCCGCATCGGGCGCGCTGGCGGTAGCGGATTGGTTCGCGGCGGCCGTAGCGGTGTCCGCATTCGCCGGGATGTTGGCCGTGCCCGGTAGCGGAATCGGCGGCGTGGATGCGGGCGGTGCTTTCGATGCTGCCGCCTTGACCGCGCCCCAATCTCGCGACGACGGAAGCGGTACGGTGCTCGCGCCGCGCGGCAGCGGCACTGCCGCACTCTCTTGCGCGGCGCTATCCGGCGAACGCAGCGGCGAACGCAGCGGCGGCCAGCCCGCCGCCAGGATGGCGCGCTCCTTCAACGATTGCGCGTGCTGGCTGCTCGAATCGATCGCCAGCGCCGCGGATGCCTGTTGCTGCACGCAGTCCCAGGCGAGTTGCGTCGCGCATTGTTCCGCGCTTTGCAAAGCGCTGTCCCGCGCTTTCTCGCGCGCCCCGATGTCGCGTTGTAGCGCGCGGGCGTCCTCGTTGTTCGCGTCGTGCGAGAGGGCGGCATTCACCGCGGCGCTCGCGTCCGACAAATTGTTCTCCGCGAGGCTTGCACGCGCGGCGCGCAAACTGTCGGGCACATCCTTGAACTGGGGAGTTACGCGTGGATTCGGCGTGGGGGGTGACGAGACCGTGCCCGCTGCCGGGAACGTGCCGTGAGCATCGAATGCGCTTTCTTGCTTATGCCGCGTGCCGAACAGCAGGAACGCGGCATACGCCATCGCGAGAATGAGCAAGACGAGTAATACGCACTTCGTGAAGAACCCTTTACCGGTCTGCCAGAACGGCCGCTGATCTTCCAACTGATAGTGATGCAGATAGTCGGCCTGCACTGACGGACGGCTGGACGCGGACGTACCGGCAGGCGAGACCCTTGGGACGCCGGGCATGGGCGCCGCCGTTGAATCGAGAACTCTCAACGCGGGTTTCGGGCGCGCATGCACAACCGTGTCGAACGGACGATCCGTGCCGCAGTAAGGGCAGGAATCGACGGACTGGTAGAGCGCGCCGCCACAGAGGTTGCACTGTGTGGGGAAACTCTGACTAGAGGTCATCTGAGCGGACATGCTGTCGTTCCACCGCCATGGCGATGCCATTTCGGCATGTTCAGGATCGTCGTTGAAGCGATCGGCGAGGCCTCGCGGAACCCACGATCTGCATGCGCAGAAGAGCGGGGCGCCTGACGGGGCGCGGCCGCTGGAAAGATCATATGAGTGATTCTCCAACAGTGCGGCGATTGCCATTGTTGCCTACCGCACATATGCGGTGCCCGACCAACGCTCTGGCCCTTGAGCCAATCCGGCGGCGAGGGGTGCTGAATCGGGGATTTCCCGGAGAGGCCGGGCGGGTGGTACGGCCCGGGGACTCGGGGCACCCCCGCCTGCGGGGCCTGTGAAGTCCAGATGGATCGTTGTCGAGCCCAGCCGCATGGCCTCCTACTTCATTGATTTCATTGAAAAATATAGGGAATCTGGCACTCGGTGGCGATACTCCATGGTCTGGCCCCGTCAGCACGCCTCCAGGGTGATACGTATCGCAGCCAGCAATTCCCCTTCCGCCCCCTTCTTGAATTTGTCATTCCCCGTCCATATAATTAGCACTCACCGTATGAGAGTGCTAACAACGCTCCGTGCACAACCAATCTCTGGCTGGCGGTTTCCGGCAGCCAGGTTTTCTTGAGTCTCTTCAAGTCCCAATCAACAGAGGAACATCCATGAACCTTCGTCCTTTGCATGATCGCGTGATCGTCAAGCGCCTGGATCAAGAAACCAAGACCGCTTCGGGCATCGTGATCCCGGACGCAGCGGCAGAAAAGCCGGATCAAGGCGAAGTCCTGGCAGTTGGCCCGGGCAAGCGTGACGACAAGGGCGCCCAGATCGCGCTCGACGTCAAGGTCGGCGACCGCGTTCTGTTCGGCAAGTACGCTGGCCAGACCGTCAAGGTCGATGGCAACGAACTGCTCGTGATGCGCGAAGAAGACATCATGGCCGTGGTGAACAAGTAAGTTCATTCCACCGCTCACTATTCAAGAATCCAAGGAGTTAGAAGATGGCAGCTAAAGACGTCGTGTTCGGCGATTCCGCCCGTTCCAAGATGGTTGAAGGCGTGAACATTCTCGCCAACGCAGTGAAGGTCACGCTGGGTCCGAAGGGCCGCAACGTGGTCCTCGAGCGCTCGTTCGGCGGCCCGACGGTCACCAAGGACGGTGTCTCGGTCGCGAAGGAAATCGAGCTGAAGGACAAGCTCCAGAACATGGGCGCGCAAATGGTCAAGGAAGTCGCTTCCAAGACCAGCGACAACGCCGGCGACGGCACGACGACGGCTACGGTTCTGGCCCAGTCGATCGTCCGCGAAGGCATGAAGTACGTCGCATCGGGCATGAACCCGATGGACCTGAAGCGCGGCATCGACAAGGCCGTTGCAGCAGCAATCGAAGAGCTGCGCAAGATCAGCAAGCCCTGCACGACCAACAAGGAAATCGCGCAAGTCGGCTCGATCTCGGCAAACAGCGACACGTCGATCGGCGACCGTATCGCTGAAGCGATGGACAAGGTCGGCAAGGAAGGCGTCATCACCGTCGAAGACGGCAAGTCGCTGCAAGACGAGCTGGAAGTCGTCGAAGGTATGCAGTTCGACCGCGGCTACCTCTCGCCGTACTTCATCAACAACCCGGACAAGCAAGTCGCCGTGCTGGAAAGCCCGTTCGTCCTGCTGTTCGACAAGAAGATCTCGAACATCCGCGATCTGCTGCCGGTTCTGGAACAAGTCGCGAAGGCTGGCCGTCCGCTGCTGATCATCGCCGAAGACGTCGAAGGCGAAGCGCTCGCAACGCTGGTCGTCAACAACATCCGCGGCATCCTGAAGACCGTCGCTGTCAAGGCTCCGGGCTTCGGCGACCGTCGCAAGGCCATGCTGGAAGACATCGCGATCCTGACCGGCGGCCAGGTCATCGCTGAAGAAACCGGCCTCACGCTCGAAAAGGCAACGCTGAACGAACTCGGTCAAGCGAAGCGCATCGAAGTGGGCAAGGAAAACACGACGATCATCGACGGCGCTGGCGAAGCCGTGAACATCGAAGCGCGCGTGAAGCAAATCCGCACGCAGATCGAAGAAGCGACGTCGGACTACGACCGTGAAAAGCTGCAAGAGCGCGTGGCCAAGCTGGCAGGCGGCGTGGCGGTGATCAAGGTCGGCGCTGCGACCGAAGTCGAAATGAAGGAAAAGAAGGCACGCGTGGAAGACGCGCTGCACGCAACCCGCGCTGCCGTTGAAGAAGGCATCGTCCCGGGCGGCGGCGTTGCGCTGATCCGTGCACGTACGGCAATCGCCAGCGTGAAGGGTGCTAACGCCGACCAGGACGCAGGTATCAAGATCGTCCTGCGCGCCATGGAAGAGCCGCTGCGCCAGATCGTCACGAACGGTGGCGAAGAAGCGTCGGTGGTCGTGGCAGCGGTTGCTCAAGGTTCGGGCAACTACGGCTACAACGCAGCGACCGGCGAGTACGGCGACCTGGTGGAAGCCGGCGTGGTCGACCCGACGAAGGTCACGCGCACCGCGTTGCAAAACGCAGCTTCGGTCGCAGGCCTGCTCCTGACGACGGACGCAGCCGTTGCTGAAGTGCCGAAGGAAGATGCTCCGATGCCTGGCGGCATGCCCGGCGGCATGGGCGGCATGGGCATGGACATGTAAGAACGGCTTACGCCGGGATTGCATCGAAGTGCGGGGGACACGCCGTGAGGCGTGTTTCCCTGGCCCGAAAAGAAAAAACCGCAGCGATGCGGTTTTTTTTCGTCTGTGCGGTTTGCGCATTGGCGCGGACCTCCGCGCCGCGAGCGTTATTGCGTGGCTTCCCCCGGCGAGGCTTCGTCCGCGTCGTTGCTGCGCGCCCAAAAGAACCGGTCGGGCAGCCACGCGCCCATGCCAGGCCTGAAAGCGTTCTGCACGGCCTGATACAGATATTCCTGCGCCTCGCGCACGGCTTCGGGCGGCTCCTGGCCGTTCGCGAGCAGCGCGGCGATGGCGGCGCCGAGCGTGTCGGTCAGGCCCATCACTGGCTGCGCGGAGCGGTCCCACAGATCCTGGCGCAACTGGCCGTCTTCGCAATACAGCGTGTTGACCACGCGATGCGTTCCCGTTTCCATCGCCAGAATGTACTCGCAGCCTGTGGCGAGCAGGTGCGCGATGGCGGCGTCGACGCTGGGCGCCTCCGCGTCGCCGTCCGGCTGCGCGAGCGCGATCAGCGTGGCGGAATCGGCAACCAGCAGCGTGGTCTGCGGCACGAGCAGATCGGCCATCGCTTCGCGCAGTTCGTCGGCGGCGAGCACGTGTTCGTCGTCGAGCGTGAAGTCGGGGGCGAGAATGAGCGGCACGTCGTCGTAGTCGGCGACCACTTCGGCGATCGCGCTCACGACTTCGGCGCGCGCGCCCGCGCCCACCTTGAACGCCGCGATGGGCATGTCTTCGAGCAGCATGCGCGCCTGGGTGGCGACGGTTTCCGGGTCGAGCCCGGTCACTTCGTCGCAGCCCGCGGAGTCGCGCACCGTATAGCCGGTCAGCGCGGTGACGCCGTGGCAACCCATGCTGGCGAGCGTGAGCAGATCGGCTTGAAGTCCGCCGCCGCCTGTTGGGTCGGAAAGGCCGAAGGTGAGGACGATGGGAGGGGTGTCGCTGGGCATGAACGTGGCGAGATGGATTGGACTTCGGGCGCGGCATACCGGCCGTCATAAGCGAATGCTTTAATTATGCGGCTTATCGATGAATCCGGGGGACGGATGACCCCGCGCTCATGAGGATTTTTGGTGGCGGCGTGAGCCGTTCGCGGCAATGCATTTCGTTTGATCCCGTGCAGGCCAGTTTTCCTCTTGCTAGGCATGGAAACGGCAACAAGGTACCATCATGGCTCTCGTTTCCCCGATTTTTTTCCGACTGGTTTCGGACTTTTCGACGCGGCATAAGAATGGAATATAGAAGCTGGATGTGCCTGATCTGCGGCTGGATTTATGACGAAGAAGCCGGTTTGCCAGACGAAGGCATTGCCCCCGGCACGCGCTGGGAGGATGTCCCGATCAACTGGACCTGCCCGGAGTGCGGCGCACGCAAGGAAGACTTCGAGATGGTCCAGATCTGAGCGTATTGCCCGGATAGCCGGCGGTGTCGCAACGGCAGGCACCGTATTTGCGCTCGCCGTCGCACTTGTCGTCGTCGCATTTGTCACTTGTCGTCGTCGCATTTGTCGATGCTTGTTGTCGACGTCCTGGTCGCTGTCTTTGTCGAACTTGCCCGCTGGTCGGCCCGCTAATGTTTTCGGCGCTGCCCTATGAGTCATCCTTCAAGCTCTGATGTGCGGTTCGAAGCGTTGCCGAATCCGCGCGGCGGCACGGTGCCGTTCGCGCACGGCGCGCTCGCCCAAGCCCTGACCGCGCTCGAAGAACAGCGCGACGTCGCGCGGCCGCTGCGCCAGGCCGCCCGCACGCTGCACGATGCCGGCTGGGTGTCCGCCGCGCGTTTTGCCGACACGCTCCTCCTCGCTTCGCCGCTCGCGCTTGCTGCTCCGGTGCCGGTAGCGCCTGCGCCGGGCTTGCCCACGCGGCCGCTCCATGCGCCCGAAGAAGCGCAGGGCGCCGAAATGCGCGGCCTGTTCAGCGAGGCGCTCGAAGATCTCGTCGCCGCGCTGGATCGCCGTAATCTGCGCGAACTGGCGTGCTCGCCCGCGCTTTTCGCACGGCAGCACGCTCTCGTGGTCGCGCTCGCGGAGCACATGCCCGGCATCGCGCTCGCCTATGAAGATGTGGCGCTGCAAGGCCGGCCGCTCCCGCCCGCATCGCTGCATCCGCAGCCGGCGCAGCGCTTCGGTCAGGTGCGCGCGCGCTTCGAGCAGGCGCTCCTGCACGCGCTGAAATCGCAGGTCGGCAACGGCAGCCGCGCGGCCGACGCGCTCGCGCTCGCGGCATTCGACGAGATGGACGCCTGCATGGCCGAGCTGTCGAGCAGCGATCCCTATGACTTCTGGCGGCTTGCCGCCGCGTGCGGGCGCGCGCTGCGGCGCGGCGCGGCGTCGTGGGGCGACGAGGGCGTGCGACGTCTCTATGCGCGCTGCAATCTGCTGATCGGCGAGCATGCGCGCGGCCTGCGGTTCGCGCCCCAAACGCTCGTGCGCTCTACGCTGGCGTTGCTATGGCGCGACTACGCGCTTTTCGGCGCCGCCGCCGAAGATACCGCCGACGTCGATCTGCTGCACGACTATGGCTTGACCGTTGTCTGGCACATCGCCGGCACGCAGGCCTCGGAGGCGCTGTGGGAAGCCGGCAGCGCGCAGGCCGGCGCGCTAGCGGCGCGCGTGGCGGCCACGCGCGAACTGGGCGCATTGGTTGTGAACGGCAATGCGTATGAAGATTTTCTGCAGACCGCCGATGCGGCGATGATCGCGCTCGGCACGCACTCGCGCACGCTGACGTTGCGCGGCGAGGGCGCGAACCCCGAGCCCGCCGACGCGCTGGTCGCGGCCGAAGCGGCATACCGGATCGGCGCCGCGGCCTGGGCGCTCGGCCTGGGGCACGTGGGCCAGCTCGCCGACGCGCTGGGCCTCGCCTGGCGCCGCACCGCGCACGCGGCAACGCTCGCGGCGCTCGACGCGCATGGCGCGCCGTCGGTGCGGCCGCCCGGCGCCGAGGCGATCGAGCACGCGAGCGAGGCGCTGCGCGCCATGCTGCACAAGGTGGCCGCAGGCATCGCGCAGCCCGACGCCGCGCCGGCGGTGCGTGCGCTCGGTGTGGCGATCGTCAACGGCGCGGCGCAACGCGCAGTGCAAAATATTGCGCATTGACCGGGCCGGAACTGCGGCTTCGCCGCGCGGGCAGTGGGTCGCCGTAGGTAGGCATCGGCCTTGCGGCATATGCCGATCGCCTTGCAAGGGCACAGCGCGCGCGTGTTAGAGTGAGTCATTCCCTGCAGTGCGCAACGCGCAGCCGCTGGCATGGTGCGAGGCAGCCATTGGGCGCCCGACCTCCGGCCTGGCAGCGTGGCGCCATTGCGAATCGTCTTTGCTAGAATTCACACCATGTCCAAGAGTACCGATCGCATCAATCTAACCAACCAGTTCCTGATCGCCATGCCCAGCATGGCGGACCCCACGTTTTCGGGAACGGTGGTCTACCTTTGCGATCATTCGGAGCGCGGCGCGCTCGGTCTCGTCATCAATCGGCCCACCGACATCGATCTCGAGGCGCTCTTTTCCCGCATCGACCTCAAGCTCGAAATCGAGCCGCTCCTGCACGTGCCTGTCTATTTCGGCGGCCCGGTGCAGACCGAGCGCGGGTTCGTGCTGCACGCGCCCGCTGAGGGCACGAGCTATACGTCTTCGATGGCGGTGCCGGGCGGCCTTGAAATGACCACGTCGAAGGACGTGCTCGAAGCCGTCGCCAACGGCAGCGGCCCCGAGCGCTTCCTCCTCACGCTCGGCCATGCCGGCTGGGGCGCGGGCCAGCTCGAGGACGAAATCTCGAAGAACGGCTGGCTCACGGTCGAGGCCGATCCGAAGATCGTATTCGACGTGCCCGCCGAAGAGCGCTTCGAGGCGGCGCTCGCGCTGCTTGGCATTTCGTCGACGATGCTCTCGGGCGAGGCGGGTCACGCATGAGCGTGGCCGCTGGGCGAGGGGCCGGCGAGGCCACCTTGCTTGCGTTCGATTATGGCGAAAAGCGCATCGGCGTCGCGCTCGGCAATGCGCTCACGCGCAGCGCCCGGGCGCTTACCGTCATTCCAAACAAGAGTCGCGACTACCGTTTCGAAGCGATAGGCGAGTTGCTGCGCGAATGGCAGCCCGATCTGCTCGTGGTCGGCTTGCCGTGTCATCCGGACGGCGCGCCGCACTTCATGACGCAGCATGCCAGGCGCTTCGGCAATCAGCTCAATGGGCGTTTCGGTCTGCGGGTGGTGTGGGTGGACGAGCGCTATTCGTCCGTCGACGCCGAAGCACGGCTGCGCGAGCGTGGCGAACGCGTCGAGCATGTCGATGCCGAAGCGGCTTCCGTGATTCTCCAGCAGTACCTCGACGAACTCCCGCTCTGACCAGCCCGAGAGTTGTCCGATGCGAGTTGTCCAATGATTACTCCCGACGCTGAAGCGCTTTACTGCGCCCTTCTCGACGAGATTCGCGCGGCGTACCCGGCGGACGCATTCGGCGCGCCCGGCGGCGTGGCGATCGTCGGTATTCATAGCGGCGGCGCGTGGATTGCCGAGCGGCTTGCGCAGGACGTTGGCGCGCTCGAATGGGGCGTGCTCAACGTGGCGCTGCATCGCGACGATTACGCGAAGAGGGGTTTGCACAGCAAGGCGAGCACGACGACGCTCCCTTTCGCGGTGGAAGGCCGCCACATTCTGCTCGTCGACGACGTGCTTTTCACGGGCCGTACCGTGCGCGCCGCGCTCAACGAACTGTACGACTACGGTCGGCCGGCTTCCGTTGAACTCGCGGTGCTGGCCGAACGCGGTGGGCGCGAGCTGCCTGTTTCGGCGCGTTTTACCGGCGGCGTAGTGGGTGTGGAGGCGCGCGAAACGCTCGTGCTTGCCCACGGCGCCGACGGCCGCTTCGCGTTTCGCGTCGAGCCGGGCAGCGGCGCCTGACGCGGCGCATCGAACGCATCCGGCGGCAGGCACCGCACGCACAGGCGCGCCCGGTGACAAGGCGCCGCCCATCAACCTCCAGGATTCATGCGATGAACACACAGTCCACGCCCGCCGCGTCCACCGCGGACGAGACGCGTTTTCGCTACGGCTTTCTCAAGGGCAATCCGCAGCTCACGAAGAACGGCGAACTCAAGCACCTGCTGTCGATCGAGGGCCTCTCGCGTGCGATCCTCACGCATGTTCTCGATACCGCCACGCAGTTCGTGAGCGTGACCGATCGCGACGTGAAGAAAGTGCCGCTGCTGCGCGGCAAGTCGGTGTTCAACCTGTTCTTCGAGAACTCCACGCGCACGCGCACCACGTTCGAGATCGCGGCCAAGCGTCTGTCGGCGGACGTGCTCAACCTGAACATCAACGCCTCGTCGACGAGCAAGGGCGAGTCGCTGCTCGACACCATCGGCAACCTTTCGGCGATGCACGCCGACATGTTCGTCGTGCGCCATGCGTCGAGCGGCGCGCCGTACCTGATCGCCGAGCACTGCGCGCCGCACGTGCACGTGATCAACGCCGGCGACGGCCGCCACGCGCACCCGACGCAAGGCCTGCTCGACATGTACACGATCCGCCACTACAAGCGCGACTTCACGAACCTGCGCGTGGCGATCGTCGGCGACATCCTGCATTCGCGCGTGGCGCGCTCGGATATTCATGCGCTCACCACGCTCGGGGTGCCCGAGGTGCGCGCCATCGGCCCGCGCACACTGCTGCCGGGCGGCCTCGAACAAATGGGCGTGCGCGTGTTTCATAACCTCGACGAAGGGCTGAAGGACGTCGACGTCATCATCATGCTGCGCCTGCAGAACGAGCGCATGAGCGGCGCGCTGCTGCCCTCCGCGCAGGAGTATTTCAAGAGCTGGGGTTTGACGCCCGAGCGTCTCGCGCTCGCCGCGCCCGACGCGATCGTCATGCATCCGGGGCCGATGAACCGGGGCGTGGAGATCGACTCGCAGGTCGCAGACGGCCCGCAGTCGGTGATCCTCGACCAGGTGAGCTTCGGAATTGCGGTGCGCATGGCGGTGATGGGCATCGTCGCCGGGAATAACGACTAACGCGGGATAGCATGAAGATCCATATTCAAGGCGGCACGCTGATCGATCCGGCGGCCGGCACGCAACAGCAGCAGGACGTGTACATCGAAGCGGGCAGGATCACGGCGCTCGGCGCGGCGCCTGCGGGCTTCCAGGCGGACAGAACGCTCGATGCGCGCGGACTGATCGTCGCGCCAGGTTTGGTCGACCTGAGCGCGCGGCTGCGCGAGCCCGGCTACGAGCACAAAGCGACGCTCGATTCAGAGATGAACGCGGCGCTCGCGGGCGGCGTGACGAGCCTCGTGTGCCCGCCCGATACCGATCCCGTGCTTGACGAAGCGGGCCTGGTCGAAATGCTCAGGCATCGTGCGGGCAAGCTCGCGCGTGCGCATGTGCATCCGCTTGGCGCGCTGACCGTGGGTCTGAAAGGGCAGGTGATCACCGAGATGGTGTCGCTGACCGAGGCGGGCTGCATCGGCTTCACGCAGGCCGACACGCCGATCGCCGATACGCAGGTTCTGCTACGCGCGTTGCAGTACGCGAGCACGTATGGCTACGCCGTGTGGCTGCGGCCGCAGGACGCGTATCTATCTAAGGGCGGCGTGGCCGCGAGCGGCGCGCTGGCATCGCGCCTGGGCCTTGCCGGCGTGCCGGTGAGCGCGGAGACGATCGCGCTGCATACGCTCTTCGAACTGATGCGCGTGACGGGCGCGCGCGTGCACGTGCAGCATCTTTCGTCGGCGGCGGGCGTGGCGCTAGTGCGCGCCGCGAAGGCAGAGGGCCTGCCGGTGACGTGCGACGTGACGGCCAACCATCTGCATCTAATCGACATGGACATCGGCTATTTCGACGCGCAGTTCCGGCTCGATCCGCCGTTGCGCCAGCAGCGCGATCGCGAGGCGCTTCGGGCCGGTCTCGCCGATGGCACGATCGACGCGATCTGCTCGCAGCACACGCCCGTGGACGACGACGAAAAGCTCTTGCCCTTCGCCGAAGCGACGCCGGGCGCAACGGGACTCGAGCTGCTCCTCTCGCTCACCGTCAAATGGGCGCAGGAAGCGCGCGTGCCGCTCGCGAAGGCGCTCTCCCATGTGACGTCGGCTCCGGCAGCGGTGATGCAACGCGATGCGGGGCGGCTTGCCGTGGGCGCGGGTGCGGACCTCTGCGTGTTTGATCCTCATGCGCATTGGCGCGTCGAGCCGCGCGCGCTCAGAAGCCAGGGGCACAACACGCCGTTCCTTGGGTACGAACTGCCAGCCGTGGTGCGCGCGACGCTCGTGGCGGGGCGTGTGGGCTTTGAGCGTGGGTTCGAATGAGCCTGGGCGCGTCATGACGGATTTATGTCATCCGTGTCTGCTAGGATCACGCGATTCAGCCATTCGTAGACCATGAGCCTCTTCCTTCGCAAGACCCGCCTGCTCGCGCATCTGCTGCGCGGCGCCGTGACCGTCGCGATGCGGTTTCCGCGCGCAAGCGCCGACCGGCGTCACGCCATGAACCGGGCCTGGTCCCTCAAGATGCTTGAACTGTGCGGCATGAAGCTCGTCGTGCACAACGACGCGGCGCGGCTCGACGCGGGTGCGCTCGTCGTGAGCAACCACGTTTCGTGGATCGACATCTACGTGATCAACGCGTGGCGTCCGACGCCGTTCGTCTCGAAGGCCGAGATCCGCCACTGGCCGCTGATCGGCTGGTTTGCGCAGAACCTCGATACGGTGTTCATCGAGCGCGAGAAGCGCAGCGACGCGAAGCGCATCATGCACGAGCTGGCCGGGCGGCTCACGCGCGGCGAGCTGATGTGCGTGTTTCCCGAAGGCACGACGTCGGATGGCCTTGCGCTCAAGCCGTTTCACTCGAATATGTTCCAGGCGGCGGTGTCCGCTGGGCGGCCGGTGCAGCCGCTTTGCATCATGTATGAGGATGCACAGGGGCGGCAGTCGGCGGCGCCGGCGTATATCGACGACCTTTCGCTTAAGGATTCACTCGACGCGATGCTCAAGGCTGGGCCCCTGACCGCGCATGTTTATGTGGGCGAGGCGATCGAGGCGGGCGAAGATCGGCGCAAGCTGGCGGCGCGTGCGCAAGAAGCGGTGGGGCAGGCGCTGGAGGCGATGCGCGGTGGGCCGGCGGCGCATGTGCAAGGACCCGGGGCCGTTCAGGTATCGTGACGCCTCGACGCGTCATCGAAAGCAAAACATCGAGGGCAGGATAGTCATCATGAATCGCACCGAACTCGGCGCGCGCATCGCGGAGCGCCTGGAAGCAGAACGCGCGCGATTGCGCGACCACTGGACGCAGACGGCGCCCGTCAACCACTTCCATATCGACGACGTACTCCCGGAAGACGTTGCGCGCGCCATTCGCACGGCCTTTCCCGACACGTCGAAGATGATGCTGCGCAAGAGCCTGCGAGAGCTGAAATACGTCTCGGCCCAAATGGATGCGCACGCGCCGCTGCTCGAAGAAGTCATCTTCGCGTTCCAGATGCCGCGTGTGGTGGAACTCGTCAAGGAGATCACGGGACTGCGCTCGCTCTATCCCGACGAGCATCTTTACGCCGGCGGAATCTCGATGATGGGGCCCGGCCACTTCCTCAATCCGCATCTCGACAATTCGCACGACAAGGACCGCGAACGGTATCGCGTGCTGAATCTGCTCTATTACGTTTCGCCGGACTGGTCGCTGGAGAAGGGCGGCAACCTCGAAGTCTGGCCGCACGGCACGAAAGCCGAGCCCACGACGATCGTGAGTCGCTTCAACCGCCTCGCCGTGATGGTGACCAACCAGCACTCGTGGCACTCGGTGTCGAAAAACGCGAGCACGGAACAGCGCTGCTGCGTGTCGAATTACTACTTTTCGGATCACCCCGTTGGCGACGCCGAATACTTTCACCCGACCTCGTTTCGCGGGCGCCCCGACGAGCCTGTGCGCGACGTCGTGTTGCAGGCCGACGCCGCGGCGCGCGGACTCGTGCGCCGCGTATTTCCCAAAGGTGTGAAGAGCACCACGCACGTGTACAACAAGAAGCGTTGAAAGGACGCCGTGGCGTGAAGTTCAGCCGCTCGTTGCGCGGCAGCTTTCGCACGGCACCTGGGTGAGGATGCGCTGGGACGGATCGGCATCGAGGTGAATTGCCGAGAGCCGCTCTCCCCAAACGCAACCCGAATCGAGCCCGACCACGTTCTTGCGCAAGGTGAGGCCAAGCGCCGCCCAATGGCCGAAGACGACCGTGATGTCGGCTGTTTTGCGTCCGGGTACGTCGAACCACGGCATATAACCGGGCGGCGCCGAATCGAGTCCGCCGCTCGTGGTGAAGTCCATCACGCCGTCCCGACTGCAAAAGCGCATGCGCGTGAGCGCGCTGCAGGTCAGGCGCAGCCGGTCGATACCCTTCAGGTCCTTCGACCAGCGGTTCGGCTCGTTGCCGTAGAGGCCCGCGAGCGTCTCCTTCCAGTTGTCGCGCCGCAAGGCTTTCTCCAGTTCGCGTGCGAGTTCCATCGTGAGATCGACGTCCCATTGCGGCAGCACGCCCGCATGCACCAGCAGCATGCCGTTCTCGTAGTGCGCGATCGGTCGATGGCGGACCCAGTGCAGGAGGTCCTTTGCGTCCGGCGCGTTCAGGATGTCGTCGATGGTGTCGCCCTTTTTCGACTTGCGGATGCCCGCCGAGACGGAAAGCAGATGCAGATCGTGATTGCCGAGCACCGCGACGCCGCGCTCGCCCAGCGCGATCACTTCGCGCAGTGTCTGGAGCGACTCGGGGCCGCGGTTGATCAGATCGCCCGCAAACCACAGCGGCGTTTGGGCAGAGGGCGCCGCCTTGGCGAGCAGCTCGCGAAACGGTGTGAGGCAGCCCTGAAGATCGCCGAAGGCGAGGGGCGCTATGGAGGGCGCTTGCTTGGTCATTAAATTGGAATCAGTTGCAATACGGCACAAGCCGAGACAGTGACGGTATCACACGAAAGTTTGCAGCGTGATGTGGGAAGAAAAGGCACGATTCGATGTCATTCGCCGGATTGCCCGCTGCCAGGCACGGTCGTTCGCCTGGTGCACCGGTTTCGAGAGTGTCAAATCGAAATTTGTCAAGCTGTTTCAAGATGTTAGCGGTATGGCATTCGCTCAGCGTGGCCTTATAATTGTGGGTCATAAAATCAGAGCCAGAAGTATGCCAAGTGGTTCAGAGCGAGTGTTCGCTCGTCAAGGAACCATTTTTACAGCATTCTTTCGAGCATTCTGCTGTCGGGGTCTGCAGGGCAGATTTGCTTATCAAACTCGCGCTACAAAGGAGTTCCATGATTCTCGTAACGGGCGGCGCCGGCTTTATCGGCGCCAACTTTGTGCTTGACTGGCTGCGCCAGTCTGACGAAGCGGTGCTGAACGTAGACAAACTGACCTACGCCGGCAATCTTGGAACATTGCAGTCGCTGCAAGGCAATCCAAAGCACGTGTTCGCGCGCGTGGACATCTGCGACCGTGCGGCGCTCGACGCGCTCTTCGCGGAGCACAAGCCGCGTGCAGTGCTGCATTTCGCGGCGGAAAGCCACGTCGACCGTTCGATTCATGGTCCGGCCGATTTTGTTCAGACCAATGTGGTCGGCACCTTCACGCTGCTCGAAGCCACGCGCCAGTACTGGAACGGTTTGCCGGAGGCCGAAAAGGCTGCATTCCGCTTCCTGCACGTCTCCACCGACGAAGTGTTTGGTTCGCTCTCGGCAACCGACCCGCAGTTCTCGGAAACCACGCCGTACGCGCCCAATAGCCCGTACTCGGCGACCAAGGCCGGTTCGGACCATCTGGTGCGTGCGTACCACCATACGTATGGTCTGCCCACGCTCACCACGAATTGCTCGAACAACTACGGCCCGTACCAGTTCCCCGAGAAGCTCATTCCGCTGATGATTGCCAATGCGCTCGCCGGCAAGCCGCTGCCCGTGTACGGCGACGGCCAGAACGTGCGCGACTGGCTGTATGTAGGGGACCACTGCAGCGCGATCCGCGAAGTGCTCGCGCGCGGGCAGAGCGGCGAAACGTATAACGTCGGCGGCTGGAACGAGAAGAAGAATCTCGAAGTCGTGCATACGCTTTGCGACCTGCTCGACGAAATGCGTCCGAAGGCCGCGGGCTCCTATCGCGACCAGATCACCTACGTAACCGATCGGCCCGGCCATGACCGCCGCTACGCGATCGACGCCCGCAAGCTCGAGCGCGAACTCGGCTGGAAGCCTGCCGAAACCTTCGAAACCGGTCTTGCTAAGACGGTGCGCTGGTATCTCGACAATCAGGCGTGGGCTGACGAAGTCGCTTCGGGCGACTATCGCAAGTGGGTCGAAACGAACTACGCGCAGCGCGCGTAAGGGCAGCAGACATGGCGCGCAAAGGCATTATTCTCGCTGGCGGTTCCGGCACGCGGCTCTATCCGATCACTCATGCGGTGTCGAAGCAACTGCTGCCGGTGTACGACAAGCCGATGATTTACTACCCGTTGTCGACGCTGATGATCGCGGGCATTCGCGACGTGCTCATCATTTCGACCCCGCAGGACACACCGCGTTTCGAGTCGATGCTCGGCGACGGCAGCCAGTGGGGCATGAACATCCAGTACGCGGTGCAACCGTCGCCGGATGGGCTCGCGCAGGCGTTCATCATCGGCAAGGAGTTCGTGGGCAACGATCCGTCGGCGCTCATCCTTGGCGACAACATTTTCTACGGCCACGATCTCGCGAAGCAGCTCGAACGCGCGAATGCGCAGGAGTCGGGCGCGACGGTGTTCGCGTACCACGTGCAGGATCCTGAGCGCTATGGCGTGGTCGAGTTCGACAAGGGCTTTCGAGCGCTGTCGATCGAGGAAAAGCCCGCGCAGCCGCGTTCGAACTACGCAGTCACCGGCCTGTACTTCTACGACAACCGCGTGTGCGACATCGCGGCGGACATCAAGCCGTCCCCGCGTGGCGAGCTGGAGATTACCGACGTCAATTCGCGCTACCTGAGCGAGGGCGCGCTTGATGTCGAGATCATGGGCCGCGGCTACGCGTGGCTCGACACCGGCACGCACGATTCGCTGATCGAGGCGGCAACTTTCATCGCGACGCTGCAGAAGCGTCAAGGGCTCGTGGTCGCGTGTCCCGAAGAAATTGCGTACCGCCAGTCCTGGATCGGCGCGGAGCAACTCCAGGCGCTGGCCAAGCCGCTCTCCAAGAACGGCTACGGCAAGTATTTGTTGAACATTCTCATGGATCAGGTCGCATGGCCATCACGGTAACTGCTACGGCGCTCCCCGAAGTCAAGATCATCGAGCCGAAAGTGTTCGGCGATGCGCGTGGCTACTTCTATGAGAGCTTCAACGGGCGCGAGTTCGAAGAACTGGTCGAGCCGGGCGTCGTGTTCGTACAGGACAACCATTCGCGTTCGGCGAAGGGTGTTTTGCGCGGCTTGCATTACCAGATCCAGCATGCGCAGGGCAAGCTCGTGCGCGTGGTGGAAGGCGAAGTGTTCGACGTTGCCGTCGATATCCGCCGCAGCTCGCCGAATTTCGGCAAGTGGGTGGGTGTGCATCTCTCGGCTGAGAATCATCGTCAGTTGTGGGTGCCGCCAGGCTTCGCGCACGGCTTTGTCGTGTTGTCGGAGTCGGCTCAGTTTCTTTACAAGACGACTGATTACTGGTTCCCCGAGCACGAGCGCAGCATTCTTTGGAACGATCCCGAAATCGGCATCGAATGGCCGGTCGACTTCGAGCCGATGCTGGCGGCGAAGGATGCGGCGGGCAAGCGGCTGGATGAAGCCGACGTTTTTGCGTGAGGGTGTGATGGAGAAGCAGCCGACGATTCTTGTCACGGGCGTGAGCGGCCAGGTGGGTTTTGAACTGCTGCGCAGTTTGCAGGGGCTCGGGCGGGTGATTGGTCTCGACCGTGCGGCGCTCGATCTCGCTGATCTCGATCGCGTGCGTGAAGTCGTGCGTGCGGCAAAGCCCGCGCTCATCGTGAATCCCGCGGCATATACCGCAGTGGACAAAGCTGAGTCGGACGAAGCGATGGCGCGGCGGCTCAATGCCGAAGCCCCGCGCGTGCTGGCCGAAGAGGCCGCGCGGTGTGGTGCAACGTTGATCCACTATTCGACCGACTATGTGTTCGACGGTACGAAGGACACGCCGTATACGGAAGACGACGCCACAAACCCGCAGAACGTGTATGGTGCGACGAAGCTCGAAGGTGAGCAGGCCATCGCGGCGAGCGGCTGCGCGCATCTGATCCTGCGCACGAGCTGGGTGTACGGCCGCCGCGGCAAGAACTTCCTGTTGACGATGCTGAAGCTTGGCGCGGAGCGGCCCGAGTTGCGTGTTGTCGCGGATCAGATTGGTGCGCCGACGTGGTCGAAGACCATCGCGACAGGTACCGCGCATATTGCCGCGCAAGGACTAGCCGGTGGTGAGGCGTGGTGGCGCGAGCGGGGTGGTGTATACAACTTCACTGCGGGTGGGGCGACGTCGTGGCATGGTTTTGCGCAAGCGATTCTTACTCGCGGGATGGGTGACAAGGCGCCGAAGGTGACGCCGATTCCGGCCTCGGACTATCCGGTGCCGGCAAAGCGTCCTGCGAATTCCCGGCTATCCGGGCGCAAGCTCGCGGATGTGTTCGGTCTTCAGCTCCCAGACTGGGAAGAAGCGCTGTTCCTTTGTCTGGAAGACTGATGAGCGCGGGTCGTGCGCGCGGCGATGAGGCCGGCATGGTCGTGGTGTTCTACCAGCCGGATGAAGGCTGTGTGGCGCGTGCAAACCGGCTGGCGAGCGTCGGGCCGTGCGTGGTCGTGGACAATAGCGAGCAGGCACGGGACGCCGCATCGCTCGGGCTCGACCCGCGCATCCACCACATCGCGAACGGGGCGAACCTCGGGATCGCCACAGCAATCAACCAGGGCGTTGACGCGTTGATTGCGCGCGGCTGCACGATGGCGATTCTCTTCGATCAGGACAGTGAGCCATCCGCAGAGCTATTGCGCGCACTGCCTCGCACCATGGAAGAAGTACTCGCGCGCGGAACGAAAGTTGCTCTCCTCGGCCCGGCATACGAAGACGCCCGGTTAGGAGGTATTGCACCCTTCGTGCGTTTCGGCAGGCTGCGGTTGCAACGTGTCAAGCCGGTGGGTTCGACGCCGGTAGACGTCGATTTTCTGATCACCTCCGGCTCTTGTCTCAATCTGGGTGCATGGTCGTCGATCGGTCCGATGGACGACGCGCTCTTTATCGATTTCGTCGATCTGGAGTGGTGCATTCGTGCAAAGGCAAAAGGCTATGCCGTGATGGGCGCGCCTGCACTGAGGCTCGCGCATTCACTTGGCGATGAACCCGTGCGCGTGTTTGGCCGTCGCTACCCCGGGCACAGTCCGGTGCGGCACTATTATCTCTTTCGCAACGCTGTGGCCCTGATCGGCCGCAGGTACGTGCCGTGGAGCTGGAAGTCGAGCGAACTGGTCAAGATGCCGTTTCGTCTTGTGATCTACCTGTTGTTCATGCGGCCGCGCCTGAGGCATTTACGCCTTTCGGTGCTCGGCATCTGGCATGGATTGATCGGCCGCAGCGGCGCGCTGTGAAGTAGCTGCCGTTTTTTATTTTGTCATCTGGATTTTTGAAGGCTTGCATGCTGACTCTTGCACTCGCTGACCTCAAACAAAGCATCGTCTCCTGGCGGTTGTGGACGCTGCTGGGCTGGCTTGAGATTCGACAACGCTACGCTCGCTCGCGCGTCGGTCCATTCTGGCTGACCATTAGCATGGGCGTGATGATCGCTTCGCTTGGCGTTGTGTACGGAACGCTGTTCGGCCAGAACATGCACGAGTATCTGCCGTTCCTCGCAGCCAGCCTCGTGATGTGGGGCCTCTTCTCGCAAACCGTTCTGGACGGCAGCGTCGCCTACATCAACAGCGGTTCCTACATTCGGCAGATGGCCACGCCGAAGCTCATCTACATGTTGCAGGTCTTGTGGCGCAACCTGATTGTGATGTCGCACAACGCGGTGATCATTATCGCGTTGCTGGTGATTTTCGGTGTGAAAGACTGGGCAACGCTGCCTCTGTTCATTCCAGGCTTGCTTCTGTATCTCCTCAACATCTTGTGGATCGCGATGCTGGCAGGCCTGCTGTCCGCACGTTTTCGCGATCTGCCGCAGATCATCGGCGCGCTGCTCCAGGTGGCGTTCTACGTCACGCCGATCATTTTCCGACCCAACGCGCTGAACCGCTTTCAGTTCATCGTCGAATGGAATCCGCTCGCGTACTTGCTCGATCTCGTGCGCGGTCCCTTGATCGGGCACGCGCCAAGCGCCTTGACGTGGGGCGTGACGGGGGGCATGGCCGTGGTGGGGTGGACCCTCGCGCTATGGCTCACCGGCCGCTATGCAAAGCGTATTCCGTACTGGATCTGAGGACACGTCATGGCTTATATAGAACTGAAAAACGTGACCCTCGACCTGCCGATCTACGACGTCCAGGGGCGCTCGCTGAAGAAGCAGGTGTTGCGCATGGGTCGCCGCAACCGGATAGCAGAGGACAACCACGGCATCATCGTCGTGCGCGCGCTCGACGACGTGACGCTGCGTTTCGAGCGCGGCGACCGCATTGGCCTCATCGGTCACAATGGCGCGGGCAAGTCCACGTTGTTGCGAGTCATGGCCGGAATTTATCCGCCAACCGGCGGAACGGTGTCCTGCGAAGGCAAGGCCGTTCCCCTGCTCGACATCAGCCTTGGAATGGACGAAAACTCTACGGGCATGCAGAACATCAGGCTGCGTGGCCTGTTGCTCGGTATGACCGACGCCGAGATCCGCGAGAAGCAAAACGAGATTGCTGAGTTCTGCGAACTGGGCGACTACCTCGACCTGCCGATTCGCACCTATTCCAGCGGGATGCGTGTTCGACTCGCTTTTGCGGTTTCGACGGCCGTGGACGCGGAAATTCTTCTCCTTGACGAAGTGATGGGTGTGGGCGACGTGTCGTTCATGCACAAGGCGGAAGCCCGACTCGCAGACCTCCACAGCCGCGCCGAGATCGTCGTGCTGGCCATGCACTCCAATAATCAGATCCGCAAAGTCTGCAACAAGGTTTTGTGGATGGAGCGCGGGCGTGTGCGTGCCTTCGGTCCCGTGGAAGAAGTGGTGGAGCAGTACGAGATCGCGATGGCTTGAGCAGGTCGAATCGTTCGATGAAGGCTTTGAAGATGCGCGCCGTCATAGGCCGGCTAACGGGAGGGCGAGGCGTTGCCAACGCCGTGCGCAAGGCGTATGGCGTGTATCGTCGCGAAGGGTTGACCGGAGTGAGGCGAAAGCTCACATGGCTGCGTGCTGGTGCGCCGGGTGTCATCGATACCGGCGAGTATGCGCGCTGGATCGATTGCCACGATCGCATTGACGAAATTGGACACGAATCGATTCGCGCACGTATTGGGGCTTTTGCGTCCGCGCCATTGATTTCGGTGGTGATGCCGGTGTACAACCCGAAGCCTGAGTGGCTTGCGGAGGCAATCGAGTCGGTTCGGCGCCAGCTTTATCCCCATTGGGAACTGTGCATTGCCGATGACTGCTCGCCCAACCCAGTCATTCGTGAGTTGCTCGAACGGTATGCGGCCGATGAGCCGCGGATCAAGGTTGTCTTCCGCGAGAAAAACGGGCACATTTCGGCCGCTTCTAATAGTGCGCTGAGTCTCGCGACCGGCGCGTGGGTAGCGCTGCTCGATCACGACGATCTGCTGCCGGAGCATGCGTTATTCTGCGTGGCAGATGTGATTGTTCGGAACCCGTCCGTGCAGCTCATCTATTCCGATGAAGACAAGATCGACGCGAATGGCAATCGTTTCGAGCCGTACTTCAAATGCGACTGGAATCCCGACCTGTTTCTCTCGCACAATATGTTCAGCCATCTGGGTGTTTATCGGAAGGCATTGGTCGACGAGGTCGGCGGGTTTCGGGTGGGGTTCGAGGGGTCGCAAGATTACGATCTCGCGTTACGTTGTGTCGAGCGCGTCGACTCCGCGCAGATTCTTCACATTCCCCGTGTGCTGTACCACTGGCGTCTGCACGCGGCGAGCACCGCAAGCGGAGTAGAGGCAAAGCCTTATGCGGCGGTCGTCGGCGAGAACGCCATCAACGAACATCTGCGAAGACAAGCGGTCCTCGGCGCTGCGGAGTACATCGACTACGGCTATCGGGTTCGCTACGCGTTGCCTGCGCAGCCGCCGCTCGTCAGCATTATCGTCCCGACGCGCAATGCGCTGCACTTGCTTCGACAATGCATTGATAGCGTGCTGGAAAAAACGCGCTACCCCAATTATGAGATCCTCGTCGTCGATAACGGGTCGGACGATGCCGAGACGTTACGTTTCCTGATATCGATTGCTGAGAGACCGCAAATCCGGGTGTTGCGCGACGCGCGCCCGTTCAACTATTCGGCGCTGAACAACCGTGCCGTGCAAGCGGCGAATGGCGAGTTCCTTTGTCTGTTGAACAACGACATCGAAGTGATCTCGCCGGACTGGCTCTCGGAGATGGTCGGCCTCGCACTGCAGCCACGCGTGGGTGCAGTCGGTGCGAAGCTCCTCTTTCCCGACGATACGATTCAGCATGCCGGCCTGGTGCTGGGTATTGCAGGCGTCGCGGGCAACGCGCACAAACACGTTCCGCGGGGGACGCGCGGGTATTTCGGCAGGGCCGCGCTCGTGAGCAGTTTTTCTGCCGTGACGGCCGCTTGTCTCGTGACGCGCAAGGCGGTGTACGAAGAAGTCGGCGGGCTGGACGAGGTCAATCTTACGGTCGCCTACAATGATGTCGATTTCTGCTTACGCGTGCGAGAGGCGGGGTATCGCAACGTATGGACGCCATTCGCCGAACTCTATCATCACGAATCGGCTACGCGCGGGCACGAAGATGACCCCGTGAAGCGCGAGCGCTTCGAGCGCGAGACGGCGTGGATGAAACAGCGCTGGGGCGAAGCACTGATGCACGATCCTTTCTACAGCCCCAACCTGACTATCGAGCGCGACGACTTCAGCCTTGCGTGGCCGCCGCGCGTACGCGCAATCGCATAGATTTCCCCCGGAATGCTTCTGCGAAGTTGGTGTTGGATTGCCCGAGCCGCTGAAGCGTCATTGAAGGTACATAGTGAATCACGGAGCCGATGTGAACGTTTATCCTGTAGTTCTGTGCGGGGGGAGTGGCACTCGCCTTTGGCCAATGTCGCGCGGTGGCTATCCGAAGCAGTATCTCAAGCTTGCGGGCGAACATACGCTTGTGCAGCAAACGGTACTTCGGCTTGCCGACGTTCCCGGCGCACGTCCGCCGATTGTGATCACGAATCAGGACCAGCGCTTTCTCGTCGCGGACCAACTGCACAGCATCGGGGTCAAGCCCGAGGCGATCGTACTCGAACCTGCCCGGCGAAATACGGCACCGGCCGTGGCTGCTGCTGCGTTGCTGGCGGCCGAAAAAGACCCAGATGCGCTACTGCTGGTTTTGCCGTCCGATCATGTGATCGCCCACAATTCCATGTTCGTGAAATATGCAGTCGAGGCGGCGCAGATTGCAAAAAATGGAAGTCTCGTCACTTTTGGCATCGAGCCAACCATGCCGCATACGGGTTACGGTTATATTCGCGCCGGCGCCGCGTTGGCATCGCATGAACGCGCCTATGTCGTCGATGCATTTGCCGAAAAACCTGATCTTGCCACCGCGAAGCGTTTTCTGTCTGAAGGCGGCTACTTTTGGAACAGCGGCATGTTCATGTTGAAGGCATCGTCATATCTGGAGGAGCTGGCGCGCTTTGAACCCGCCGTGCGCAAACAGATTGAATTGTCGTTAGCTGCCGCGAGGCGCGACGAAGATTTCGTGCGGCTCGACCAGCAGGCTTTCGAGGCGAGCCCCGATATTTCGATCGATTACGCCGTAATGGAAAAGACCGATCGCGCTGCTGTGATCGCGGCGTCGGGACTTGAATGGAGCGATATCGGTTCCTGGGCGTCGCTTGCCGACATTTCGGAGAAGGACGAGAGTGGTAACACGCTTACGGGCGATGTGATGACGGAGAACGTCGAGCAAAGCTATATTCGCTCCGAGCATCGGATCGTCGCGGCGATTGGCGTGCGTGATCTCGTCATTGTCGAAACGGCCGACGCAGTTCTCGTAGCGCATCGCAATGAAAGCGAACGCGTCAAGAAAATCGTCGAAAAGCTCGATGCATCAGGGCGGCATGAATCCGTGACGCACCGGCGAGTCATTCGCCCATGGGGAACGTACGAGAGCATCGATCAGGGGGAGCGTTTCCAGGTCAAGCGCATTATCGTGAATCCCGGATCGTCGCTGAGCCTGCAGATGCATCATCATCGTGCTGAGCACTGGATTGTTGTGCGCGGAACGGCGCGTGTCTATAACGACGGCGAGGAGTTGCTGCTCACGGAAAACCAGTCGACCTATATTCCGCTCGGTGCGAAGCATCGCTTGCAGAACCCCGGGATGATTCCGCTCGAGTTGATCGAGGTGCAGTCGGGAGCCTATTTGAGCGAGGACGATATCGTTCGCTTCGAGGACAACTATGGCCGAGGCAGCACATTGTCGTAGCTGTGCCTCGACTGGAGTCGAGAAGCGCCGTGGACGCACGTTGGCCAACACGCTTCGTTTGCCGTTCGTCCAATTGTTAGAAACGCAAGCTTGCATCCGTGGGTCCGAGAGCGATTTTCAGTCGCTGCGCAGGAACCGCGGTTCGGTAATAAAGGAACCACGTGAAAACCTTAGCTGATCAATATTCGCTTCCTGAGATCATTGCGGCGCTAGGAATCGAAAGTGAGTTGTTCTGGGATCCTCGCAGGCTCGTTTCGCCCGGCGCCTGGACCGGCCATATTGCGACTGCATTCTGGCTCGTGAAGGCAATACGTCCGCGTGTCGTGGTCGAACTTGGTACGCATAGCGGTAACTCCTACTCGGCAATTTGTCAGGCCGTGGCGCAGCTGGGTTTTTCCACACGCTGCTTTGCAGTCGATACATGGCACGGAGACGAGCACGCCGGCGCATATGGAGATGATGTATTTAGCGATCTTTCGAAGTTCAACGAGCTTCACTACGCGGAATTTTCGAAACTTCTCCGCATGACATTTGACGAGGCGCGCGCGTATTTTCCCAGTCAACCTCACGGGGAGATCGACCTGCTTCATATCGACGGGCTACACACTTACGAGGCAGTCAAGCACGACTTCGATACGTGGATCGGTGCGCTTTCCGAGCGAGCTGTTGTCATCTTCCACGATATCAACGTGCGCGAGCGTGGCTTTGGGGTGTGGAAGCTTTGGCAGGAGCTTTCTGCTCAATATCCGTCGTTTGAATTCGATAATTCGGAAGGCTTGGGCGTGCTTTGCGTGGGTAAAGATCAATCGCAACTTATCGAAAAGCTGGTGGAATTGGGTAGCGTTCCCGAAGCAGCTGCAACGATTCGCGCGCTATTTGCCGCGCGGGGCGAAGCGTTCAGTCGCCATGTCAAGTCAATTGATCTCGAGAGGCATGCCGGCAACCTCGGCGGGGAGATTGCGCGCCTGGTGCGGGAGACGGAGACTGCCCGGTCCGAACTGGACCAACGCGTACACGATTCGCAGTCCGTTCAAGCGGTCCAACGTGAACTCCATCAACGCGTGGATACCTTGTCGTCGGACCTTGCTCGTGCGAAGGACAAGCAATTGGCACAAGCCGCCAGGCTCGAGGTGTCGGAGCAGCGGGTAAGGCAATCGGAACAGCGGGTAAGGGATCTGGAGGCCGAGCTTGTTTCGCAGCGCAGCGCTCATGAAGTTCAAATTCACGGCATGCTCGAAAGTGAACTGCGAGAGCGCGATCAGATCATCCGGTCGTTTCAGAACTCGACCTCGTGGCGCGTGACAGCACCTATGCGCGCGATGATCTCGCGCATGCGAGGTGGGGCGAGAGGCGCGACGGCGCTCGCTCGTTCATCCGCTGAAAAGATCGGCGGCGCACCGTCGGTCAGCACTGCTGCCGCGCCCGAACCGCTCGTAGGCGCGGATGCCAAGTCGGCGATGCGTGAGGGTTTCAAGGTACGTCTGGAATCGTTTCTCACCGCCAGTGGAGCGCTTCGTTTCAAGCGCGATCCGTCTCCCGATGTGAGTATTCTGCTGGTTTTTTATAACAGCGCAGAGCTGAGCTACGCCTGTCTCGCCTCGATCGCGGAGGTGCTGCACGAGAGCTCCATCCGGGCAGAGGTAATCATTCTGGATAACGGGTCAACCGACGCGACGTCCAGGCTACTCGATCGAATCGAGGGGGCCACGATCATTCGTAGTCGCGAGAACCTGCATTTCCTTAAGGGCGCAAACCGCGCTGCGAAAGAGGCTCGCGGTAAATACCTGCTTTTCCTCAACAACGACGCGTTGCTGCTGCCTGGCTCGCTCGAAGCGGCGTTTTCGCTTTGCGAATCGAGTAGCGATATCGGCGCCGTCGGTGGCCGTATCATCCTCCCGAGCGGAAAGCTGCAGGAGGCCGGCTCAGTTGTATGGGACAACGGTGCGTGCACGGGCTATGGCCGTGATGCCAAGCCTGACGCGCCTGAATTCATGTTTCGGCGCGATGTCGACTATTGCTCCGGTGCTTTTCTCATGACGCCGCGTGCCGTTTTTGAAGAACTAAAAGCATTCGATGAACGATACGCGCCGGCCTACTACGAAGAGACCGATTACTGTCTGCGGCTTTGGGAGTCGGGGCGCCGTGTGGTTTACGATCCCGAGGTCGTAATTTTGCACTATGAGTTTGGCAGTTCTTCGAGTTCTCAGCAGGCGCTGCAGTTGCAGCAACGAAATCACGCGATATTTCGCGAACGTCACAGCGCCTGGCTTGCGAAGCAGAACGCCGTTGCCCTCGAAAAGATACTCTGGGCACGTCAGGCGCGCAGCGACAAACGCCGTTTGCTCTATATTGAAGATCGCGTGCCGCATGAGTACCTCGGCTCGGGATATCCACGATCTCGCGAGTTGCTGTGCGCATTGGAACGGGCGGGCGCACAGATTACGCTTTTCCCAATGTTCGAGCACGACGAGACCTGGCCGGCGATCCGTCAATCGATTCCCGCGTCAATCGAGGTGATGCGTGGTCATTCGGCAAAGGATCTGGCGCTGTTCATGCGCGATCGAGTTGGCTACTACGATGCGATCGTCGTTTGCCGCCCACATAATATGGAGGCGCTCCTCAACGCGACCAACGGCGGGCATGCTAAATGGACAGGTGACGCCACGATCGTCTACGACGCCGAGTCACTATTCGCGTCGCGCACTCTGCTCGAGCGAAAGCTAAAAGGAGACGTTGTCTCTGCGGCCGAGGCACAAAAGCTCGTTCACGACGAGATTGCACTGACCAGACCGGCAAAAGCGGTTATTTCGGTGTCGGATGCGGAGAAGCATCAATTTGAAATGCACGGCGTGAGTTCAGTCTACGTTCTAGGCCATTCGGTCGATCCGATGCCTACGCCGCGGCAGTTTGATCAACGCGCTGACTTCTTGTTTGTCGGTGGCATTCACGAGGATAAATCGCCCAATGCGGAATCGCTTCGCTGGTTCGTGGCGATGATCTGGCCGCTCGTGCTGGAAAAGCTCGGCGCTGAAACCAAACTGCACATTGTGGGACACAATCGTGCTTCGAGCATCCTGGCCTTGAAGAGTGACACCGTGCGACTCGTTGGCAAGGTTGACGATCTCGCCCCTTGGTACGACCGCGCACGTGTAGTGATTGCACCCACGCGGATTGCGGCTGGCATTCCTTCAAAGGCACATGTGGCGGCTGCTCATGGTGTGCCGATGGTCACAACCCGGCTGATCGCCGAGCAATTGGGCTGGGAGTCGGGCGTGCATCTTCTTGCCGAGGACGACGCAACCGGATTCGCCGACGCCTGCTGCCGCCTTTATACGGATCAGGTACTTTGGGAGTCTTTGCGAAGCAATGCGCTCGCGCGAGTCGCGTCGGATTGTTCGCCCGAGCGCTTTGGCCGAACAGTGGATGAACTGCTCGCGCAGATTCCCCGCACCGCTAGCCAGCCATAAACCAGTACTCTCAGGATTGACTCTTATGCTCGAGCCGACTCTTACACCGGCAAACGACTTGACTCGCGAGGGCGGCTGGTGGATTTCGACCGGAGCGGACCCGTTCTTTTTGCTTGATTTCGGTACAGGCAGAATCCCATCCGGTCGCAATGTCGTTCGCCTCGATGTCGAAGTGGAAAGCGGCAGTTTTTCGCCGACACTCTATTTCGACGTCGGCACGGGCTTTTCGCAGTCGCTGACGCAGGAATTGCCCGTACGTTCGCTTGGCACCACGGGAGTGCTGCTCGCATTGCCACAAAATGTGCGCGCGATCCGACTCGATCCCATGACTGGCCAGGGACGTTTCAAAATCAACGGGATTTCCTTTGATCCGGTGTCACGCCTTTCTCTGGCATGGCAACGTGGCAAGCCATTGTTGCGCACAATCGGGACGCAGCCAAAGCTGCTTTGGCCCTATGCGATGCATGCGGCGAAACTGATGAAGGGGCGCGGCGTGAAAGGCGCGTTGCGCCATGCGTTGCGCGATCGATCGAACGAAGGGCACGGGGGGGCGAAGGCGAGTGAATATGATGACTGGGTCATGCTTTATGACTCGCTCACCTCGGACGACAAGACGAAGATCTCGTCACACATCGCGCGCTTTTCGATACGCCCGCGTATTTCGGTGCTCGTGCCGCTTTACAACACGCCGGAGCCATTCTTGCGCCGATGCATCGATTCGGTGAGAGAGCAACTCTACGACGAATGGGAACTGTGCCTTGCCGACGACGCATCGCCACAGCCTCATGTGCAGAAGATCTGCGAACAATACGCGCGGCTCGATTCCAGAATACGTTACCTGCGCCGTGGCACGAACGGCCATATTGCTGAAGCGAGCAATACTGCGCTCGAAATGGCGACTGGCGACTTTTCAGCGCTGCTGGATCATGACGACGAACTTGCGCCTCACGCGCTCTATATGGTCGCTGCGGAATTGAACGCGCAACCCGCACTCGACATGCTGTTTTCAGACGAGGACAAGATCGACGAACAGGGCAAGCGTTACGAGCCATGGTTCAAGTCCGACTGGAACTATGACTTGATGCTCTCGCAGAACGCCGTAGTGCACCTGGCGGTGTATCGCACGTCCATTCTCCGCGAGATAGGTGGCTTCCGAAGTGCATTCAACGGTAGCCAGGACTACGACGTTACGCTGCGATTTAGTGAGCACACGGAACCCGCGCGCATCAAGCATATTCCGTTCATCCTCTATCATTGGCGAGCTATTAGCGGGTCGGTCGCGCTTGCGACGACGGAGAAACTTTACCCGTACGAAGCGGCCGAGCGCGCAATTCGCGAGCATCTTGCGCGCATGGGTCGCAGCGCGACGGTTGAGCAGCAGAAACATCTGGGCTATTACCAGGTGAAGTGGCCTGTCGTTCAACCGGAGCCGAAGGTCGCGATCATCATTCCGACGAAGGACAAGGTCGATTTGCTACGCGTGGCGGTCGACTCCATTCTTGCAAAGACCGCGTACCGTAACTATCAGATTGTGATCGTCGACAACGAGAGCGTTGAGCCGGCCACGGCGGCGTATTTCGAGGAAGTCGTCAGGGAGCGGAATGTACGGGTGATCAATTACAACAAACCGTATAGCTTCGCAGCGCTAAACAATTGGGCGGTAACACAAACCGACGCACCTCTGCTGGCCTTCGTGAACAACGATATCGAGGTGATCGAGCCGAATTGGCTCGGTGAAATGGTTGGGCATGCATTGCGTCCGGAGGTAGGGTCGGTCGGTGCCAAGCTGCTTTATCCAAATGGGACGATTCAGCACAGCGGGGTGGTCGTGGGGATTGGCGGCCTTGCCGGCCATCCACATGTCGGTGAGCCCGGTAGCGCGTTCGGGTATTTTGGCCGGGCTGCATGCACTCAGCGCTACTCCGCCGTCACGGCGGCGTGCATGGTGATGAGACGAGAGGTTTTTCTCGAAGTTTCTGGCTTCGACGAAGTCAACTTTGCGGTGGCTTTCAATGATGTCGATTTAGGACTCAGGCTGGGAGAGGCGGGGTACGCAAACGTATGGACGCCGGGGGCGCTCCTTTACCATCACGAATCGGCGAGCCTCGGTCTGCCGACCAACGAGAACCGCCGTCGCCAATTTCTGCAGGAGTGTGACAACTTCCGTCGAATCTGGGCCGACGTGATCAAGAACGATCCGTTCTACAATCCGAATTTGACTGTGAGCGGAGGCGATTTCCGTCCGAATTTTCCCCCTCGCGTGTGTAAGCCGTGGCTGTCGGAGACCGACAGCCACGAAACTCGATAGGGTGATTTGGACACAAGGGACTCAGGTCACGCGTCATCGCGACGCGGGCAATAGATTGCGAAACGACCTGCGCCGATTCGCGAGCCATAGCCTTCGAAACCTGCGTGCCCCGCTTTGTGATCGATCTGGGCACGGACGTCGGGGCGCTCGACACCCGTGAGCACTGCACCGATCACCCGGTTGTCCTCCGCAATGAACGCGATTGGGGGAACGTGTCGCGTCTGCGCATCAAACGCCCAACCGTGGAACCGGACGTGTCGCGGATCGCTTGCAACCGGCGTGACCGTATCAACGCTGCCGAGGCACGGGATAAGTTCACGTGTTGGCACAGGCTTACCAATCCATTCGCGCGCCATTTGCATGCTCGGTAACGCAAAGATCGAAATGTCGTGTTGAATTGCACTGGCGGCGATCTGATGAATGAGTTCGACGTGGATCGCGTCGTTTTGAGGATAAACGCGTCCGATGACCTCCCGATCGTCTATGCCGGTGTTTAGCGCCAGGGCCGCTTGCATCCTTTGGCGCGCGACCTCGGGTCCGGTCTGCCCGATGGCGGCCCACTGAGATTTGAGCATCAGGAGCGGCGCGAGTACCAAAATGACACGGACCACAGGAATAGTCGCAGCCTTTGCGCGGTGGACATAGACGAACAAGAGAAACATCGCGGAATACAGCAAGAGAATCGGCGTTTCGTATCGTGACGAGAGTGCGGTATCGATGCCATAGCCGCTACGCCCAACGCTCGCCGCCGCTCCTGCCGCGCCCACGTGCGCCATGAAGAGTAGCAAGGCAAGGTAAAAAGGGTGGCGGACACTACCGCATAGCCACTGGAACGCGAGGAACGCACATGCGCCGATCACAGTTGCGCCTGCCAGCATGGCGAGCAGCAGCGAATGGGAGATCACACCGACCGGGCTGCCGAGGAATATCAAAAGGAATTCCGCCATGCGCTTGAGCGGTGCGCTTTGGTGATGTATTGCGCCGTAGTGGTAGCTATACGCCGCGAATGTCCCAATAGCCACGGTGATAAGGCACAGCATGTGACGCCAGATGCAACGTTCGCTCACTGCGAGCATGACAACGAGCAACGGCAGAGCGAGCAGTCCGTTGGCCATCGTGAAGGCAGAGAGCGCGGCGAATACGACCGCCCATACGAAGCGACTGGCCGCGTGCGGCGTTTCGAGCCACGATGCCATACAGAGCAGGCTTGCGAGTGGCAGCAAGTAAGCAAGGTAGAACTGGCTTTGAAACCCCCAATTAATGTTTTCCGACTGCAGCCAGGAAAAGCAGGGAATCGCCACAAACACACAGCAGAATATAAAGAGCCGCCGCTGCTCCACCAATAGTGATCGCGCGGCAATGCACAGGCAAAGCCAAAGCGCTCCCATCAAGCACACGTTTACGGCGATCAGAAAGATCGACAAACCACCAAAGAAGCGGTAGTCAAGCCAGAACAGCGCATACGAGATCAGGATGTGGTGTTCGTTCGCCTGATCCAGGAACGCCGACCAGCGCCCGTCGAGGATGTCCGCATAGAAGTGGACGGTGTGTTCCCACATATCCCAGAACGGAACCGGAGAAAACCAGCGTACGGCGCCTACAATTGTCGAAAGGATAAAGAGGGCAGGCATCACGAAAAGCCACGCGTCCCGGCGCGATAGGGCGTGTGTAGGTTTGCGGCTGTCCGTGCAAACTTCAGATGGGCTTAAATCTGTCAAATTTCAGTTCCTCAAGACGGATAGGGGAGCCGCGCGTGCACACAGCGACCGTTGCATTGAGTCGAGCGCGATATCGCGTCTGGATTGCGCGAATGCCGCAGGCGGATCGCGCCCCTAACATCGGGAGATACGTGTCGGCTCGCCGGCGAATTCGTGCTCGCCAGCCACTGTATGTCCCTAGCAGTATAAGTGCAGCGAATGCGCCAGAACTACGTTCGTGTATCCTCCGCCCAAGCGAGATCGCCTGCAGCGATCGCCGACGGGTCTACGCCCGCATTTACGGGAGATAATAGCCCGATCGCCGTTGAGGAATTGGTGAACTATCACATGACGCCATAGGATTTGTTGCACTGAATGGACATCCGGCCTGCTGCCGGAGCGGTGGTGGTAGCAACCCTGCATGCCGTTGGCGAAGTCCAGGCCGCATGCATATCCGGGAAGTGGTTGGGGCGACAACGTGAGCTATCGAGTCCAAATTCCTCGGCATCGGCTTGGATAGCCACTCCGACGCATTCTGTGTTGGCTTTCATTGTGTATATTTTACCGTTTAGCGGGGCTTGTTTAAAGCGCGGCCGTTGGTCGTGGTATCTTTCGCGCTTCAAGCAAAAGGTGACCAAAGATGGAACCACAACCGGTAGGCACGCCTACTTTAAAAAATACAGCCACAGGCGAGCGGGCTCATGCACTGCGCATAGCTTCATATGCACTTTGGTTACTGAGCATCGTCGCCACGGCGTTGCTGCTCATACCATTTTCGCCGGAAATGCCCACGCCCGGCCTCGATCCATCGTGGCGGCTGGCATTGAATGTGGCAATAGCGAAAGGGCTCGTCTTCGGCAGGGATCTCATCTTCACGTTCGGGCCGCTTGGATCCGTCTATACGACGGTTTATAGCCCGGAGACGAACGCTCTCACAATGAGTGCGAGTGTCGTCTATGCAATTGGCTTCGCGTCAATTTTCGGGCTCGCGGCATATCCACGGAGGCTTCTCATTGGAGTTGCTCTGCCGCTTCTTGTGACAGTTAGCATTTCCCGGGACTCATATTTCATTGCGATGCCGTTGTTGCTTCTCCTCGGTATCGTGCGTATCTGCTCTCTTGAGAATTCCGCATTACATCTCCGCGCGACGCCAACCGTAAAGGTAGTACTCGTCTTGGCGACTATCGCGCTGGGCATGACGCCGATCATCAAAGGGAGTTTCATCGGCGTTGTCATTCCAATTGCCGGACTCTCTTTCGTCGTTCTGGCCCGGAAAAATTTTCGTGCAGCCGTCGCCTTCGTAGTGTTGCTGGTCGTATCACTCAGTGGCTGGTGGATAGCATGCGGTCAGCCCATCGACGCTCTTCCGAAGTTCTTCATCGCCCAGTCGCCGATCATCTCGGGCTACACAGAAGCAATGTCGTACAACGCATCGACGATCGATCCGATACGCTATGTTGTAGCGTCTGCATTCATTTGCGTCATCAGTTGGGGGGCTCTTAGAAAGGAAGAAAGAATTCCCGCCTATGCATTGATCGCGGGTACGGCGTGGACATTTTTCGTCGCATTCAAGTCTGGTTTCGTGCGCCATGATGGACATGTCTGCATTGCCGCCGGGACGATGCTGTTTATCGCGTTCGCAGTGACATGTTTCGCTCCCAAGACATGGAGCCTCGCGGCATCAGTCATTTCGATTGTTGTCGCCGTTTCGGTTGTAAGAGCAGTACTTCCCGTGGATTGGCCTTTTCTGGTGCAGCGCGTTGAGACCATATCAGCCTCGACGGCTAATGGAATTCGGCTTCGCCTGAAAAACGATTCGGAGTTGCAGCAGGCATACGTTGATTCGCTTGCGGCGATTCGCAAGTCCGGCCCCCTTCCAAATGTCTCGGGAACTGTCGACGTCTATCCAGTGGACCTCGCTGCTATTTTCGCCAACGGGCTCGCCTGGTCAGGCCGCCCTGTGTTCCAGAGCTACTCTGCCTATACACCGGCCCTGCTGAAGCTCAACGCAGACCATCTTCTCGGTGCCGCCGCGCCACAAAACGTGTTTTTTACGTTCGGCCCGATCGATCATCGGTTGCCGACACTCGATGATTCGACCAGCATAATCGCGCTTCTGTCTCACTATCGGGTTGCAGGCTATGAAGATTCATATGTCCATTTTGTAAAATCTGCCTCTGCCAACGGCACACGTCTCGCCGACCAGTTGGCGCACAGTGAAGAGATTCAGTGGGGGCAAGATGTTGCAATCCGAGAAAAAGGGCCTCTGTGGATCAGTATTGACATGCGGCGCTCATTATTGGGGCGCGCCGCCGAGGCGCTGTTCAAGTTGCCGCTTATGGAAATCGATCTAACGCTTGCTGATGGGACTGTTGTGCGGCATCGGTACGTCCCTGAAATTGGGAGAGCTGGATTTATCATCTCGCCATACATGACAACTGGGATGAATCTGGTGGATCTCGCGGCCGGCATTCCAGACGCGCAATCGGTTAAGTCGTTTAGGCTTGTGACGCGATCCCCGATGTTCTGGCGACAGGAAATTAAGGTAACGATGACGCCCATTGAGATCTCTCCGCAGAAAGACGCCAGAGCGACTATTCTCGCTATGCCCCAAGCGTCACAACCGGCTGGCTTAGAGGGTCAACCGCTACGCGAGACGCAATGTGCAATCGATCTCATCAACGGTGCCTCATATCAAGGTAGCACCGTGCGAGCGACTAGCGCATCGACCTTAAGCGTGATGGGATGGATTGCGACACCAGACGGTAAGTTGGCATCGGATTTCCGGGCATGGTTCGTCTCAACATCTGACTCGGGTAAAAAGCGGTACTTCCCGGCGAAGCGCCTCCCGCGCCCCGATGTTGCTAAAGCTTTCAATCGTTCGGATCTGGTCGATAGTGGGTACATGGCCACGCTTGATACCAGTACGCTCGAGGGACCACAAACCTTGGAGCTCGTTACTGCGTCGAAGACTGAGGCGTTCAGATGTCCATCTGTTCTGATGCTTCAATGATGAAGTCATAAACGAAAAAGCCGCCCTCGGGCGGCTTTTCCGTTTATCGGCTGGACGGTCGGCAGTCGGCCTCTCTCTCTACGGCACGCGCAATGTATTCACGCCGTGCTCGCCTGCAATGACCACTCCAATGAGTGGGCTAGATCACGGTCGCAATTGTCGGATCGTGTGGAATCCAAACGTACCACACGGTACAAAGATCCCGTGTGGTGAGAGGCATGTCACCACCCAGTCCCGTAAATCATGCGCGGGCGCCAATGATAACGGTTATCATTCTTCGCATTGCATCGGCTGGCTTCACAAGATATTTCGCAGCGAGGAAACTTACGGCAACATTCAGCGTGAAGAAAAAATACATGTCAGGCTTCTGCATTCCGCTCACGTTAAAGCGAGCGACCGAAAGATAGACCACCCAGTGGTGGACAAGAAACGCCAGAAACGACCACGCCCCTAAGCGGGCAATCGTATCCTGAACGTTTGAGCTAATGCGCACGAGGTTGCAGGCTGATCCAGTGATAGCAATGATGCCCCCACCCAATATCACTGCCGAAATTTCCTGCGGCAGCGAGGATGGAAGGTTCGGCGCGATCGCGATTGCAATAGCTCCAGATACTGCGCTCCACCACTTTCTGTCAAGCCGGTACGCCATATAGATCATGCCGAAAACGAAGTCAGGGAATCGGACGAGCGGATTGTGAAGTTGTGGCAACCATGTGACGTGGCGGCAAAGATATGTGGCCAGAATCGCGACCACAAAAGTGCCCCCAAATGTCCAGATCGGACTCTTTCGGACTTGTCCCGAAAGAAACGGGAAAAACAGATAAGTGATGAGAATGAAGCCGAGGAACCACTCTCCACACAGATAGTAGTAGTTGGTTATCAGATTACCTAGAAAACCATCGAGCCCAAAAATGGTGAGTAGAAGCTTCCATAAGTCACCATTTCCCTGCAGCGACTGTCGCAGGCCGAACAACACGACCGTAAGCGCCAGGTATGCAGTCCAGTAGGATGGGAAAATCGAGAGCGCGCGACGGCGCAGGAAACTGAAATAGCCCTCACTGGATCTGTCCGTAAGCATCAAGGATGCCCCTGAAAGCATTATGAAAACTGTCACGCCGATATCGCCGATCGCTTGCCCGAGTATCGTCATGCTGAAGACTGCGTTAGCCATTGGCGCCACTCTATGGACTTCGGCATTGAAGTGGTAGCAAATGATCATCACAAGGGAAAGCAGCCGTAGGACGTCGATAAAGAGTACTCGCCCCCTATGCCGATTTATGCGTTCAGATTCAATTTGCGATTTGCTAAGCTTAACGGTGGTCATTTCCATGTCTTTCATACCCTCCCCAGATTTTCTAGCTTTTTGGTGGTTCCGAAGTCTATCGCACAAGGGAACGTGATCAAGAGCAATCACCAGACGCCGCCGGCCACGTCTGTAACCTTTGGCCACCTGTGAGTTGTACTTTTTATTGTCCCAGCAACCTTCGTGAGCACCCAACGCATATTCAGCTTCCGGCGACGATTTAAGCCTCGTTAAGGTTTTGTCGGGCATTTCGGCTTCTTTAGTCTTATGGACTGGCCCGCTCGCTGCGGGTTGGATATGCGTTCAAGGGCATAGACGTCCCATCTTGAATTGCGCCGGAGATCCTCGGGCCCACGTGGTGGCAGCCTGCCAGGGGCGCGAAGTGTCACTTTTGGCAATCGCGCTGCACCACGAGATGAACGCGAATCTGCTACGGCGTTGGATAGAATACTCAGACGAAGCGAGCGTGTGCTCGCCACGCATAGCGACGTGCCGGTGCTGTCGGCAGAGGCGCCGGAATTCGTGTTCCGGTTGGGACACGAGGAACGCGCGCCCGGCGACGTCCGTCGCGCAGGCCAGTCAAGATCTGTTAGCTGGCCAACTTCAGAGGCAGCACAGGGTGTACTCCGTGAGTGGCGTGCATGATCCGCATCGATGAGTGCGTGGCAGGCAGTTGACCCACTAGCCATGCGGCTAGTGAGCGCCAAACGAAGCTGGCTTGTGTTGGCTCGAACCTCAATGCCCGAAACTAAACTTCTTATGCCCGATATAACTGCTAAAAACCGGCACGATCACGCCAACCAGGTGCGCAATATCGCGGTCATGCCACGTCATACCCAGCTTCGGAAACACGTAATAAGCAAGCCCCACGCTCACAGCCCACGTCTGCACCACCGCAACAAGATTAACAAGCGTGAAAAAGAACACCGAACGATGTGTCGACTGCTTGCTCTCCGTGAAGACAAACATCTTCGCGAGCACGAATGCCGTAATCATGCCGGCGATGTAAGCCACGACGATGGCCGCCGAATAAGGCATCCACAGGTTGAACAGGATGCGGCTGCTCCAGTTCACGGCGGCCGCAAAGCCGCCGGTGAGCAGGAACATCAGAAAATTCTTCGAAACGAAGCCGCTCCGGACCAGCGCGTGCGCTCTCGTCATACCATCCTCGCCATCTTGCGCGACAGCCCGATACTCTCAGAAATGCCGCGGTCCTCCGGATAGTAGTACGACGTATCAGCAACGAGCAGGCCTTCCACCGGCAACTGAATCGGCGGCAGCCGATCGAGATAGCCCGGTTCGCAGATCGGCTGCGCGAAACGATAGCGACTCGCGCGCACGTCAATGAAATCATCCGCCGTCAGCGCAGGATTGATCTTCATAAGATAGCGCTTGACCTTGTCGATGAACGCCGAGTCCGGTTCCTGATACTTCGGATGCTCGCCAGGCACGTAGAACGGCACATATACGACATGCTCGTTGAGCGGCCGCAGATTCGTGTACTCGACGATGCCGGGAATATCCATTTCCGGATCGTTTGTGTTGAGCCAGAAGTTCTCGGTCACGCGCTTTTTGAGTTTCGCGATCACACACACCACCGCGACGTTCTTCTTGTTGCGGAACGCGTCGAGAATATCCGTTGGCAGGTCGGGCATCACGTGCGGCACGTAAGGCAGCGGGATCGTGCTGATTACCTTGTCAAACGGGTGAAATTCGCCGCCGGCTTCAATGCCTTTGACCTTACCGCCTTCGATCACCACTTTCTGCGCTGGCACACCGAGCCGGAACTCGCCGCCATTCGCCTCGATGTAGCTGCGCATGCCGTTCAGGAGTGTGTCCGAACCACCTTCGAGATAGCCAAGCTTTTCGCGAAAGAGGTCGTAGCGCGAACGCCCGATACGGCGAATGCGGCTCCAGATCCACGCAGCCGAAAGGTTGTATGCGTAGTCGTAGAACTTGTAATCAAACAAGCGCCGCCACAGTACTTCCCACGCCTCCTCACCAATCCAGCGGCGAATCCAGCTCGTGGCTTCGACGTGATCGAGCGGCTTCCAGTCGTTGCGCTTCGTGGAGAGAAACGCGTGGAGGCCGTAGCGAAACTTCGCGCTAAGGCTCAAGCCTTTGAACTTGAGCAGCGCCATGGGATTGCCCCAAGGCTGCACGCGTCCCTGGTAGAAGTAGCCCATCTTCGTTTCGCACCACTTCATCTTGTCTTCGATGCCAAGCTCGCGCAGCACCTCGAAGAACGCGTGATCCGAGATCGCATGAAAATGGTAGTAACGCTCGATCGACAGCCCGCCAAAGTCGAAGCAGGCCGCCATGCCGCCCACGCGGTCGTCGGCCTCGAAGATGATCGGCTTACGTCCGTCCTTGACCAGTTGATAGGCAACGCCTAGACCCATCGGTCCGGCGCCGAGCACGGCGATACGTTCTGTACTCATGTGTCTTCAGAATTCCAGGGCGATGTGGCTGTAGGTCGGATCGTTGAACGTTTCGTCCATGGCTTTGGCAAACGGCGTGGCGCGAATGCCGAAGATGCCTTCCCAATCGATCACCTCGAACTCGTCGCCCGCAGTCAGGGCTTTTAGCTGGTCGGCCGTAAAAGGCGGGTTCTTGTCGAACACGGCGTAGATCTTCAGCAGTACGTAAAAGAGTCCATAAGGAATGCGTACGATCGCGCACCGTGCGCGCGTCGCGCGCTTGATCTGCCGGATGATGTCGATGTAGTCGACTTGCTCGAGGCCGCTGATATTGAACGCGCGCCCCTTGATGCGCGAATCGATGCTGCTGATGATGACGTTGCAGAAGTCGCCAACGTAGAGCGGCTGACGCATGTATTTGCCGCTGCCCGGAATCGGAAACACGGGCACGCGATGCATGAAGCGCGAGAGCCAGCCCAGGTGCTTGCGGTCGAACCAGCCGAACATGAGCGTCGGGCGCAGCACGACGCAACTGATGCCGGAGGCGACGACGATCTCTTCCTGTTCGCGCTTGGTTTGCGTGTACCAGTCATCGCCGACGGAGTTCACCACCGACGAACTGATGTGCACCGTGTGGGGTATGCCGTATTGCTTGATGACGTCGAGCACGTGGCGCGTTGCCACGATGTTGTTGCGTATGAAGGGCTCCTCGGTCGGGGCGCCGATCTGCGCTTGCAGCATGACGACGACGTCGGCGTCTTCGAAGTGCGTTGCCCATTCGCCGGGTTCGGCAAGATCCGCATAGATCGCCGTGATGTCCGGATGAACCTGGCGCAGGACTTCGAGGTTGGCTTTGTGCTTGTCGAGCACGACGAGATTGGTGTATCCACGTGCCTTGAGCCGGGCGACCAGATTTTGTCCGACCAAACCGGCGCCGCCAGGAAGAATGATGCGAGTCTGATTCATGCGTTAGCGATTTATTAAGTGTTGCCTACGTGAATTGCCGCTTGCGGGCCCTTAAAGCGACGCCCGTTTGAACGCGAATTTCGGTACCGACCGGATGATCAGCATGATCAGCGACCAGAACCATGGGGTGTAAAGAACGTCCTTGTTCTTCTCGATGGCGCGCGTAATGTCTGCGGCCACCTTGTCCGGGGTCGCAACGAGCGGGCCCGGCAGCGGCAGGCCCGCGGTCATCGGCGTGGCGACAAACCCCGGCTTGATAGTTACGACATGCGCGCCCGCCTTGAAGAGACGCGCGTTCAGACCCTCGCAGAATGCCGAGAGCGCGGCCTTTGCGCTGCCGTAGAGATAGTTTGACGGCCGGCCGCGATCGCCTGCAACAGACGAAATGACGGCGATCGTACCATGGCGCTGTGCCTCGACCAGATTCGCGATCGGCGTAAGCAGTCCGATGATCGACGTGACGTTGGTGTTGAATTCGCGCATCGCCACGGCTGCGTCGGCCTGGCACTGCGCTTGATCGGGCAGCGTACCGGGCGCGACGAGCACGATGTCGAGCGTGCCAAACTCGGCCTCGCAGCGCGCCAGCATGGCCGCGTGCTGGTCGACGTCGTTGATATCGAGTTCATGGCACGTCGCTGCTTTCGCGCCGCGCGCGCGGAGGTCGTCGGCGACCTGTTGCAGCCGTTCTGTGTTGCGTGCGACGAGAAAAAAGCTCGCGCCTTGCGCAGCCCAGCGACGGGCGCATGCCGTCGCGATGGCCGAGGTTGCACCTACGATCAGGATATTTTTCATGTTCGTGTCGTTCGCTCCCAAAACCTTGAAAGCATCGCCGGATCTCGAAGGGATTCCAGTTGCTGCCATTGCGGATAAGCGGCCCGGAAATCGGCGCCGGACATGTGGGCGTCTTTCGCCGGGTAGAGCCGGCCCCGCGCCTCGCGCACGATCGCATCGAGACGCTCGAAAAGACGCGCATTCTGCGCATCTCGTTGCGGAAAGTCGAGTGCGAGCGAGGTGCCCTCGCGCGGAAACGAGAGGAGCCCCGGCGAGGCGATATCGCCGCAGCGCTTGAGCACAGCGAGAAAGGAGCCGGTGCCGCTCGTCGCGATCGCTTCGAGAATTTCGCGGATGGCGTCGCGCGCGGCCTCGGGCGGTACCACGCACTGGTACTGCTGGAAGCCCTTGCGCCCGTAAATGCGGTTCCATTCGAGCAGGCTGTCGAGCGGGTAAAAATAAGCGTCGTAGCTCACTTTCGAGCGCCTCTCGCCGCTGCGTTGGCGGTGATAGTACGCGCCATTGAACGCACGCAAGGTCAACGAGTTGAAGATCGGAACCGGCAATGTTATCGGCACCGTTCGCTTCTTGCGGCGGTCGACTTCGAGCGGTCCGCCTCTCGCGTGGTCGCCGACCATGAAGATGCCGCGCCCAAGCGTCGAACCGCGGCTCTGACAGTCCACCCATGCCACGCTGTACTCGTGCAGCGGGTCGAGGCGTTCTGAAAGCGCGAAGAATTCGTCGAGGTTCGAAAAGCGGATGTTCGTCACGTCGATCAGGCTGGAACGGATCGGCATGAGCTGGATTTCCGCCCAAAGGATCAGCCCCGTGAGACCGAGTCCGCCGATCGTAGCCGCGTACAACTCCGCATTCGCGTCGGGTGCGCATTCGAGCAGCGCGCCATCGCTGCGGGCCAGTCCAAAGCGGCGCACATGGCGGCCGAAGGTTCCGCGCACGTGATGATTTTTACCGTGGACGTCGTTGGCGATCGCGCCGCCCAGCGTGGCGTATTTGGTGCCGGGGGTAACCGGCAACATCCAGCCACGCGGGATGGCGACGTCGAGGATCTGCTCGAGCGTGACGCCCGGCTCGGCGCGCAAGACGCCGGTTGTCCAGTCGGCCGCGATCAGGCGGTCTAGCGGCAGGGTCTGCAGCACGTGGTCGGAGGCGGCGAGGCAACTGTCGCCGTAGCTGCGTCCGTTGCCGAATGCGAGCGCGTTGCCGTTGGCTTCGATCACCTCGCGCCAGGTCGCGGCCGCGCGGTCACGCCAACCGATTGCGTGTGCCTGTTGCGGATGGGCCGGATAGCGGCCCCAGGACTGCACCGTATCCATCGCTCAGGTCGCCGCCCAGAACACGAGGCAGCACAGCGCCAGTACCGCAAGGCTTACGCGGTCGCGCGCGGCGAAGACGATCGGGTCGTCGTGCATCTGCCCACGGTGCGCAATGATCCAGGTGCGGCTCACCCAGTAAAGCAGCAGCGGACACGCGAGCCAGATGATTTGCGGATGCCGGTAAAGATGCGCCGTGTTGCCGTCCTGGATATACATCGCGAGCACGAGCACAGAGAGATAGCCGGACGCAGTACCGAGCGACGAGATGAGCGACAGGTCGCTCGCGAGATAGCCGCGGCCGCGCGTCTTGGCGAGCCCGCGCGCCTGCATCGAATAAAGCTCGGCGTAGCGTTTCACGAGCGCGAGGCTCAGGAAGATGAACATCGAGAACGCGAGCAGCCAGAACGTGAGGTGCCCGCCGATGGCGGCTGTTCCTGCGACGATGCGAGTGGTATAGAGCATCGCCAGCACGACGACGTCCACCATCACCTGGCGCTTAAGGTAGATCGAGTAGGCGAGCGTGAGCGCGTAGTAGGCGAGCAGGACGGCGGCAAAGCGCCATGGCAGGAAGAGCGCGGTCAGCACGAAGGCGCCTGCGAGCAGGACGGGAAAGAGTGCTATCCCCCAGGTGAGCGGCAGCGCGCCCGATGCCAGCGGGCGCTTGCGCTTGGTCGGATGGTGCCGGTCGTCTTCGAGATCGAGCATGTCGTTGAGCAGGTACACACTCGACGCACAAAGCCCGAAAGCGAAGAAAGCGATCAGCGCTGCAACGATGAGGTCGACATAGCCGAGCTTGTGCGCGGCAAGCAGCGGCACGAAGATGAGCAGGTTCTTCAACCATTGATGCAGGCGCAACGACTTCGTCCAGGTCTTCAGCGCCGGCGGCCGCGACTCGATGACGCGCTCGACATTGCCGATCTTGCGGGCGGCGCGCTCGACACCGCTTGACGGATTCACGACATACGCGCGCGCGGCGGACTGCCAGACCGCGATGTCGTCGTGCGAATTGCCGGCGTAGTCGAAGTTCTTTTCGCCGTATTCGGCCACGAGTTTGTCGCGTTTGCGCTGGGCGGAGAGATTGACGCCGTCTGCGGTTGCGAAGGTCTGTTCGAAGAGGCCCAGATGGTCTGCGATGGCGTGGGCGTAGCGCTCGTGGCTGGCGGTCGCGAGCACGAGCGGGCGCCCGGCTTCGCGCTCCTCCTTCAGCCAGTCGAGCACCTGAGCGTCGTAGGGCAGGACCGTGACGTCGACATTGGTGTTTTCGGCGAGACCGGCCTTCAGCGCGGGTTTGCCGCCGCGCGCGAGCCACATGAGCGGGCGGTAAAACCGTAGTGGCGCGGATTTGAGGTACGCGAATCCCGATTCGATCAGCACATCCGATCGAATCAATGTGCCATCCAGGTCAACAACGAGTGGTCTGCTGCGCATACAGTCGGCCAGTTGGCAATGGGTTTGTAGAATTTGGTTTATTGAGCGCGCCTCGATCCATTCGAATCCCGCGCCGTTTTCAAGCCAGGAATTTTACCCGGAACTTGCGACCCCGTTACAGGCAGTATTCATGCAGGTGGTAAGGTCTTGACGGCGTCTAAGGCTCCCACATTGGGTACGTCGCAGTATCGACCGGTATCGAGCCTGCCAAATAGCCGAATTTCGCTATCCGTCGGGCGCCTGAAAAAACCTGTCCAGCCGCCGTAGCCTTCTTTGGACCCGGTAACAGGTGCGAGATCCGGGCGTCGTGCGCCGGTGATGCCCGTACCCAGTACCTTCCCGGACCGATCGGCAATTACGATTGACGAGACGTATCGCTTGCCGGCCGGGTCGTAAAGCCATCCGGTGGCGGCGAACCGGTCGGGGTTGGCGGTCGCTCTAATGCTGTCAATCTTACCGATGCAATGGGCGCTCGCGGAGACATCCTCTGGCGGCACCGCATAGTCGGGCTGGTCCGCGGCGAATATGGAGAGCCCCGCAGCCTGCGCGCGCGTGGCAACCGCCTGTAATGCCGCGGGGTTGGGGTAGATGACGGCGGTATAGGAAGCGTCGTAGACGTTTGCGCGCACCGCCAGTCCCGCCACGCGCTTTGCGTATAGTTCGCGCTGAGTCGAGTGGAAGACCATGCGCTGCGCAACCATAATCATGACGAGCATGAACGCGAAGCCGCCGATGATCCAGCGCCGCCTTTCAGGCCGGGTCTCATTAAGCCAAAGAAAAGCGAGGAGTGATGCGGTCATCAGCAATGGCCCGGTCGTGTAGCGCGACAACGTTGCGGTGTCGACGCCAAAGCCAATTCGCCCGACAGCGGTGACGAATGCGCTTGCGCCGATGAACAGGCCCATGGCCAGCAGGGCCGAGCCGATGACTGCACGGCGTCGCCGGGCGATCCATAGCGCATAAATCAGGCTCGCCAGTACGACTGCGCCCCAAACGGCAGTCAGCGACATGCCCAGGCAGCCCCAGATCGCCGGCGAGCCAAGTTGGAGCAGTACGTAGAGCACAACGCCGAGAGGATGGTGGTCCATTGCGTCGCGCAGTCCCCCGCTGGGCGAATTCGAATGCCAACCGGTGAAGTAGGTTAGCCAGATGGTCAACGTCGCTAGTGCCATCACCAGAAGACGCACGCGCGTGGTGCGGAGGTATGCAGCCTGAACGGCGAGCACCGGCGCGACGAGGACGCCGCTCACCATCGACAGCGCCGCCATGACCGCGCCACCGATCGCAAGCGCGAACCATCCGGCCGAAGACGCGCCGGCGCCGCGCAAGCGGGCGCTTTCACTGAGATCGAGGGCGTCGAATGCGCAAAGCCCGAACAGGTAGACGGCGAACCACTGGTTCTGGAAACCCCACGTAAAGTTCTCCGCCTGCATCCAGGCGAATGCAAAGGCAAGCACGCCGCCGGCCGCAATCATTCGTGACGCGCGCGTATGTCTCAGATTTCGGCTCGTTATCCGATAAAGCGAGAGGGCGATCAACCTCGCCAGGACTATGTTGGCGGCGAGGTCGAGCAGGTTACGCCCGCCGAGGTAGCGCACGTCCGCGAAGAAGATAAGCCTTGAAAAGAACAGGCGATGCTCGTTGTGCAGACCAAAAAACGCCGCCCAAGGATGTTCGAGTGCGTCGAGGTAGAAACCGAGCGTGCCGTCCCACTGGTCTCCGTAGGGAACCGGGGAAAAGTGGAAAACAACTCCGACCAAGGTCGTCGCGAAGATCGTGGTGCCGAGCAAGAGTACAACTGCCGGCCAGAAAATGCGGTTTTTTGTCAGAGGTTTCAAACAGGATCCGGCAGAGTTTTCATTTTGTTTCCAAAGTCTGGTGAACGGGGCAAATCCACAAAGAACTCTGGCAATTACACGGAATGCCCATCGGCACCTTTGCGGGTCAGGCGGCCCCGCACGGCCGCTACTGTACTATTCGCGGGCAGCCGCAGGCAACCTGGCGGCGGCGACATTAATTCTCCTTGCGTTGCCTTACCTGCGTAACAAATAGAAAAGCCGGTTGCCTGAAACGGCCATTTTCAGCAAACTAGGTGTTTTCAATCGACCCCGTTTAGTCGGACGGCCCCAAATGGTGCCGAATCGTCGCGTTTCCAGATGATAGTGAGTGCGGTATCCAGCATGGATCACGGCGTGGTGTCCGTATCGGTGGTCGTCTTTCACCCAGACCAGCAGTTGCTGGCGCGGACGTTTGCCAGTCTCGCGCAGGCTGGCGTCGCGTTGGCCCAGGCTGCTCCGGGAGTGTCGATTCACCTGTATCTCGTCGACAACGGCGGCATGCCCGAGATGGGTGCCAGTCTGGCCGCGCTGTCGCAAGCAGGCATCGCCTGCACAGTGATCGCCGGGCAGGGGAACGTCGGATACGGGCGCGGTCACAATCTGGCGATTGAACGCGCGTCGAGCCGCTATCACCTCGTGCTCAATCCGGACGTGGACATCGATTCCAGTGCGTTGGCCGAGGCGGTGACGTTCCTGGAGGCGCATCCCGAAGCGGGTCTGCTTACGCCGGCAATCGTCGACGACGCCGGCCAGCTTCAGTACCTTTGCCGCCAGTATCCGACCCTCGTCGATCTGTTCGTTCGCGGCTTCCTGCCGCGCGCCGCGCGCCGGCCCTTCGAGTCCCGGCTCGCCCGCTACGAGATGCGCGCGCAGATCAACGAGCGTGACGTCATTTGGGATCCACCGATCGTAAGCGGTTGCTTCATGCTGTTTCGCACGAACGTGCTCAAAAAACTGGCGGGCTTCGATGCGCGCTATTTCCTCTACTTCGAGGACTACGACCTCAGTCTTCGTGCTCACGATATTGCGCGTGTCGTCTATGCGCCGTCGGTGCGGGTGCTGCACCATGGTGGGGGCGCCTCGCGCAAGGGATGGGCGCACATCCGGATGTTCCTCGCGTCGGCGTTCAAGTTTTATAACCGCTTCGGGTGGAAGTGGCTTTGAGCAGCGTTCTTGTAACCGGTGCGAATGGGTTCGTCGGCAGAGCGTTGTGCGCGGCGCTCTCCCGACATGGCCATGATGTGACTGCGTTACTGCGGCGCGGCAACGCCGGGCTTGACGTGGGGCGCGAGTGGCAACACGAGGCGGCGGACTTCCTGGGACTGCAAGAGGCATGGCCGAGCGATTTGTCTCCCGATTGCGTCGTGCATCTGGCTGCGCGGGTTCACGTGATGCGTGACGACGCTCCCGATCCGTTGGCGGCGTTCTATGCCACGAATGTTGAAGGCACGCTGCGCGTTGCACGCGCGGCACTGGCCCGGGGAGCCCGGCGCATGGTTTTCGTAAGCAGTATCAAAGCTGTGGCGGAAGGGGACGGCGGCGTTGCGCTGGCGGAATCCGTGCCACCCGCGCCGCTCGACCCGTACGGACTTTCGAAGCGAGCGGCGGAGGAAGCGCTCGGGCGCCTGGGTGAGGAAACAGGGTTGGAAATCGTGGTCGTGCGGCCGCCGCTCGTTTATGGCCCCGGAGTCGGCGCCAACTTTTTGCAGATGATGGACGCGCTTTGACGTGGCGTGCCGCTACCGCTCGGTTCGGTGAATGCGCGGCGCAGTCTCGTGTACACCGAAAACCTGGCCGATGCGCTCATGCATTGCGCTACCGACCCGCGCGCCGCCAACGGCTGCTTCCACGTTGCCGATGCCGACGATCTTTCGGTTGCCCAGTTGCTGTGCGGTCTCGGCCGCCATCTCTCGAAGCCGGCGCGCCTGATTCCCGTTCCGACGAGGCTGCTGCGCGCCGCCGGGGCGCTAACGGGCCGCGCCGCCCAACTGGAGCGTCTGACCTCCAGCCTGCAAGTCGATACGTCACTGATTCACGAACGACTTGGCTGGCAACCGCCGTTTTCCGTAGAGGAGGGGCTGGAAGCGACGGCACGCTGGTATCGTGCGACGCATGGAATTCGCGGAGACCGCACAAGTTGATCATGCATTTACCGATTTCGTCACCGTTGAGCGCTGTGTGGATTGCCCTGGCTAGCGGCGTGCTGTGCGCTGCCATCCTCGCGTTTCTGCTTAAAAGCGGTCTTGCATGGCGGCTTGCTACGGATATTCCCAACGAGCGGTCGCTTCATGTCCGCCCCACGCCGCGAGTGGGAGGTTGGGGCCTGGTGCCGGTTTCGGTACTGGCTATTCTGGCTTTGGCGCCTGCGCTACGGTTGATCGCACTTGGTGCGGCACTTCTTGCCGCCGTTTCCCAGATCGACGACCGTCGCGGCCTCCCCGCGCGCGTACGCTTTGCTGCGCATTTTCTTGCAGTGGTGGTTTTGATCGTCGTTTATCCGGCTGCGGTTCCCTGGTGGTGCCTGGCGGGTCTCGCGTTTTTGCTGTTGTGGCTTGTGAATTTGTACAATTTCATGGATGGCGCCGACGGCCTGGCTGGTGGAATGGCGCTGTTTGGTTTTGGCGCGTATGCGGTCGCGGCGCTCATTGGACCCGCTCCGATGCCCGAACTAGGCTGGGCTTGTGCCGCAGTCGCCGGCGCTGCGGCGGGATTTCTGCTGTTTAATTTCCATCCGGCGAAGATTTTTCTGGGTGATGCCGGGTCAATACCCGCCGGCTTTCTCGCTGGCGCGCTAGGCTACTGGGGATGGTGTAGAGGCACTTGGCCTGTCTGGTTTCCGGCACTCGTGTTCTCGCCGTTTATCGCGGACGCTTCCGTCACGCTGCTCCGGCGACTTTTACGCGGCGAAAAGTTCTGGCAAGCGCACCGCGAGCATTACTATCAGCGCATGGTGCGCTCGGGGACGGGTCACTTAGCGACAGCTCTCACGTGGTATCTGGTAATGTTTTCGGGCACGATACTTGCGGTGTATGCCTTGAATCGCTCCGAGGCTCTGCAGTGGGGGATTGTCGCAGGCTGGGCCGCCGTACTCGTCGCTATGGGTGGGGCAATCGATGCGCGCTGGCGCAGTTTTCAAAATCTAAGCAGAAAACCAGAGGTCGACGCTGATGCTTCGCAATAAAGCCTCCTGGCTCTCGTTCAGCGCCTTTCTGTTCGATATCGGCGCGGTGACCGCTGCCTGGCTGACGGCCTATCTCCTGCGCTTTAACGCGACTGTTCCGCCTGAGTTTTGGCATGGCGCCGTGAACACGCTGGTCTGGGTGTTGCCTGTCTATGCTGTGATGTTCCGTATATTCGGCCTGTATCGGGGCATGTGGGTCTTCGCTAGCCTGCCGGATCTCATGCGTATCTCGAAAGCGATTATTTCGGCCGCGTTGATCGTCATGATTGGCTCGGTCATGCTGCAGCCCACGCCGATCATTCCGCGTTCTGTGTTGATCGTTTCGCCGCTCCTGGTATTCTTCGTCATGGGCGGTTCGCGGGCGCTCTATCGTGCGACCAAGGAGTTTTATCTCTATGGTGGTCTCGTCGCGCAGGGCAAGCCCGTGATCGTCATTGGCGCTGGCGGGGCGGGTGCGAGTCTCGCGCGCGAATTGTCGCGTTCCCCGGAGTGGCGCCTCGTTGGCCTGCTCGACGACGATGCTGCGAAGCAACGGCGCGAAATCTATGGCTACAAGGTTTTGGGTCCGATCGACGACATAGCACATTGGGCGCAAGCGTCACGCTGCGAATTCGCCATTATTGCCATTCCGTCGGCGTCGGCTGAAGTACAGCGGCGTGTCGCCACCCAATGCGTTCGTGCAGGCGTGAAAGCGCTGATGCTGCCTTCATTGACGGACCTCTTGCCTGGTCGGGGCTTTCTTTCCCAGGTTCGCAACATCGACCTCGAAGATCTGCTCGGCCGCGACGCGGTCAACATCGACACACCGCACGTCGAGGCGCTGTTGAGCCGCCGGGTGGTGATGGTGACGGGCGCGGGTGGCTCGATCGGTTCCGAACTGTGTCGGCAGATTCTTCGTTTCGCGCCCGCGCAACTTGTCGCGCTGGATGTGTCCGAATACGCGATGTACCGGCTCACGGAGGAAATCCGTGAACGCTTTCCCGAGCTATCCGTGGTGCCTATTGTGGGCGACGCGAAGGATGCGCTACTGCTCGACCAGGTGATGGCGCGCTACACGCCTCATATCGTCTTCCACGCTGCCGCGTACAAGCATGTTCCGTTGATGGAAGAACTCAACGCGTGGCAGGCGATCCGTAACAACGTGCTGGGCACGTACCGCGTGGCGCGCGCTGCGATCAAGCACCAGGTGAGGCACTTCGTGCTCATTTCGACCGACAAGGCGGTCAATCCCACTAACGTGATGGGCGCGAGCAAGCGCCTCGCGGAGATGGCTTGTCAGGCGCTGCAGCAGTCGAGCGAACGAACCCAGTTCGAAACCGTGCGATTTGGCAACGTGCTGGGCAGCGCGGGCAGCGTGATTCCCAAGTTCCAGCAGCAGATCGCGAAGGGCGGTCCGGTGACGGTCACGCACCCGGAAGTCACGCGCTTTTTTATGACGATTCCCGAGGCGTCGCAACTTGTGCTCCAAGCCTCGAGTATGGGACGTGGCGGGGAGATTTTCATTCTCGATATGGGCGAGCCGGTCAAGATCGTTAATCTGGCGAAAGACCTGATTCGTCTTTATGGCTACTCGGATGAACAGATTCGGGTGGTGTTCACGGGTCTGCGACCCGGTGAGAAACTCTACGAAGAACTGCTTGCTGACGATGAGACCACCACGCGCACGCCGCACGCGAAGTTGCGTACGGCGAAGGCGCGCGAAGTACCGGATAATCTGCTGGACGAATTGCTGCCGTGGCTCATGCAGCACCGTGTGCCGGGCGATGACGAAGTGCGTCGTGACTTGCGGCGCTGGGTGCCGGAGTATCAGCCTGCGGTCGCGCCGACGTTGCAGAGTGTGGGAACGCTGTCGGCCCATAGCAGAGAGATGAGCAATCGTGCTTGAGTGCGACAACCATCCTGCTCGTTAGATACAAAGCCGGAACTTCTCGAACCTCGAACACTGATGAAATTAAGTCTTTTCAAAAAACCCGCAGTTCCCGCAGACTCGCAACTGCCTTTCCTTCCCGTGTTTGTAGGCGGTCCTCCGCGGTCCGGAACGACCATCCTGCACGCGATGATCTGCTCCTCGGACAAGTCGAATGGTTTCATTAACGAGTGCAGCTATTTTACGGCGTTCATGCACCCGCTTCAGATCGGCCTCAATACGTTCGAGGCGCATACGCGGCATTATTTCGACTCGCGAGAGGCATTAATTCGCAATCACGCGGGTATTCTCGAATCGGAGCTTGGCAAGATCTGGGTGCGCACCGGCAAACCGGAAATTCTCGCGCTGAAAGATCCGATGCTCACGCCGTTGTTTCCGCTTCTCGGTGAAACGTTGTCGTACGCCAAATTCGTGGTGTCCGTTCGCGATCCTCGCGCGACGATTTCGTCGCGCATCGAGGTAACGGAGCGCGAGCATCCGGGCGTAGCCGTGACGGACCAGCAGGTCGAGGCGTTCTGTCGCGAGTACGTCCACATGTACGGCATGATCGCCAATGCGCGAGCGATGCTTGGTGAGCGCCTGTGCCTCGTCGATTATCGTGATGTGGCGGGCGGGCGGGCGCTCGATCAACTGACCGCCTTCGGCCTCGGCACGCTGGACAGCGAGAGAATCTGGGCGGAGCCGATCAGCAATCCGCGCGAATACGCCGGCGACGTATGGGCAACGGACCTCCACGGCCGACAACCGTCGCTGGATTCCGTCGAGCGGTTCCGGCAGCATCTGAGTCTCGCCGTTGAGCAGCGCATCATGGATATGTGCGGCCCGATCGCACGCGAGCTTGGTGCGATCTAAACGATAGTGGCCAAATGGTTTCCGCGTGAAACTAGCCGTGGACAGGACGCTGTTCGAACGACACTGACCGCAAGGTACGCTCAAGGAGAGAATGTGCACTGGGAAAAACTGGGAATCGTCTACGCACCGGATGAACGCACCCCTTGGGCCGCGTCCCATGCAATGGTACCTACGCCATTTCGTCTAAACGACGATACGATTCGTGTTTTCGTCACGCTTTGCGATAGCAATTTCGTCGGTCGCCCCGCGTTTGTGGATGTCGATGCGCGTGACCCCAGAAAGATTCTCCGCGTGGCATCGCGACCCCTCATTGACATTGGGGTACCCTCTGCCTTCGACGACAATGGCGTGCTCACGTGTAGCGTCACCCGGCTCGCCGACGGCAGGATCTTCATGTATTACGCCGGCTTCGAACTCGGAGTTAAGGTGCGGTACAAACTTTTCACCGGACTCGCGGTCAGCGGCGACGATGGGGAGACTTTTGAGCGCGTACAACAAACACCCGTGCTCGAGCGCAGCGAAAACGAGATGACATTCCGGGGCGGCCCCTTCGTGCTTCGCGAGGACGGCGTGTTCAAGCTCTGGTACGTGGCTGGCTCCGGCTGGGAAGTAATCGACGGGAAACCCATGCCGGTCTACGTGCTCAAATACGTCGAATCCAGCGACGGTGTGCACTGGCCCAAGGAAGGTCGTACTGTAATGGACCTCACGGGCAGCGACGAACACGGCTTCGGTCGCCCTTGGATCAAAAAGACTGCGGACGGAAAGTACCAGCTCTACTACTCGATCCGCCGTCGTTCCCTGCGCGCTTACCGACTCGGCTACGCCGAATCGGACGACGGCATACATTGGCTGAGGAAAGACGACGAAATGGGGCTCGACGTCACGCCGGGGTCATTCGACTCCGACGCGATCATGTACTCTGCCGTCATCACTGCGCATGGGCAGACATATTGTTTCTACAATGGCAACGACTTCGGACGGGACGGCTTTGCCGTCGCCCGTTTGACCGACGGTCAGACCAGCGCTTAAAAAAATCCATGGCAAACGTTTCCGACTGCATTCTGCTCGACTTTCGGCAAATTCATGACGAACGCGGGTCGCTTACGCCAGTCGAGAGTGGAAAAGACATCCCGTTTGCCATCCGTCGTGTTTTCTATCTCTACGATGTGCCTGCAGGCGTCGAGCGAGAGGGGCACGCATACAAAACGCTCCAGCAAGTGCTGATCGCGATTTCCGGCCGCTGCGTGGTCCATCTGGACGATGGCGTAAACCGGCGTGAAGTCACGCTGCAGTATTCGCATACCGGGCTCTATATTCCCCCGATGATCTGGCGCCGGATCGACAGTTTCGCGTCCGGTTCTATGTGCCTGACGCTAGCATCCGACTTTTACGATGAGGGCGACTATTATCGCGAGTACGCTGCCTTTCAGCGTGCAGCAAGTGTTCAAAGCTCAGGGTGACGCGGGCAAGACGCTCGCCCCTCCTACTTCGGTAGCCGTAGCGGAGCGTCATATAATTGGCCTTCCCTGATGATGCCTCTGGGACACGCGTGCGCGACGATTGTCTAAGGGCGCCTGTCCCCGAACGAACCTTTATGGCCAGCGTACATGATTGCCGAATTCTGCGATTCCCGCAGATCCACTCTTCTTCGGGCACGCTTACGCCGATCGAGAACTTGCGCCACGTTCCGTTCGAAATCCAGCGCGTCTACTACCTTTACGACATCTCACAGGGCGCATCTCGCGCGGGGCATAGCCACAAAAACCTCCAGCAGGTACTCATAGCCATGTCGGGTTCCTTCGAGGTTCATCTCGACGACGGCCGCGAAAAGCGCATCGTGCGTATGAGTCAGCCGCAGGAGGGCTTGTATATCCCACGCATGATATGGCGGGAAATCCACGACTTTTCGTCGGGCGCCGTGTGTGTGTCACTCGCTTCGCTCCTTTATGACGAAGCGGACTACTACCGCAACTATGACGACTTTCTGCTTGCGGTACCGGAGTGAGCATGAACACTATCCCTTTTCTCGATCTCTCCGTCACGCATGATTCGATTCGCGAGGAACTCGACGCGGCGTATCACCGGGTCATGCACTCGTCACGATTTATTCTCGGCGACGAAGTGGCCGCCTTCGAGCAAGAGTTCGCGAAGTACTGTGGCGTTAGCCAATGCATCGGTGTCGGCAACGGGCTTGATGCGATCCATCTCGTGCTTCGCGCGCTCGGTATCGGGCCGGGCGACGAAGTGCTCGTGCCGTCGAACACCTACATCGCGACATGGCTAGCCGTGTCTCAGACCGGCGCCACGCCGATACCGGTCGAGCCGCTAGCCAGCACCCACAATATTGACCCCGAGGCGATCGAGCGAGCGATAACGTCTCGTACCCGCGCGATCATTCCTGTGCATCTGTACGGCCAACCGGCGGACATGGCGCCGATTTGCGAAATCGCGCGTCGCCGGGGCCTGAAGGTCGTTGAGGATGCGGCTCAGGCGCACGGCGCACTCTACGATGGACAGCGCGCCGGTTCGCTTGGCGACGCCTCTGCGTTCAGCTTCTATCCGGGGAAGAACCTCGGCGCGCTTGGTGATGGCGGTGCGGTAGTCACGCGTGACGAGGCGCTTGCGGAGCGAGTCAGGACGCTGGCTAACTATGGCTCGAAAGTGAAATATGTTCACGACGTCAGCGGTTATAACTCGCGACTCGACGAATTGCAGGCGGCATTCCTGCGCGTCAAGTTGCCTTACCTCGACGAATGGAACGCGCACCGCCGGATATTAGCGGATCGCTACGTTGCCCGGCTTCGCGATGAAGCCATTGGCTTGCCGGTCGTCATCAACAAGGCGTTGCCGGTTTGGCATCTCTTCGTTGTTCGCGTGCGGGAGCGCGCGCGCGCGATGCGCCATCTGCATGAAGCCGGCGTTGGGGTACAGATTCATTACCCGATTCCTCCGATGCGCAGCGGTGCGTATCAGGGGCACGCTCGGACCATGGAGCCATGCGCCATTGCCGACGCACTGAGCGAGGATGTGTTGAGTCTTCCCATTGGCCCGCATCTTTCCGCGGCGCAGGTCGATAGCGTGTGCGAGTTGCTGCGGGAAGCGATAGGGTCCCCTGAATAACGACCCGTCGCCCCGTGCACCATTGAGAGCGCCGTCTTCAGAGCGCCAGTTCGTAGAAGTCGTGGACGACCGCCCTGGCGCCGAATCCTTCTTTCTGCTCAATCAGGCCGACATTCAGATATCTGCCGTTGTCTTCGTTTGAAATGCCGAAATCGAAAAAGGCGCGTTGCGCATAGTCGCGTTCGATCAGGGTTGCAAACAGTAGATCGAGTGCACCGGTTTCGCGACCGCGCAGGCTGGTGGAGATGTACTGCATGTGCGCAACGCGGCCCGTATCGAACACTACAACGCCCGCGACCACCTTGCCCTCTTCGAGGCAGACATGGAGGCGGATATTCTGCGGAAAGCGTTGCGCCAGCATCTGGATTTCGTCGAGTGTATGAACTGGCTTCACACCGTGCGCGGCGGCGAGGTTCTCTTCAAGGATGGCCCAGAACGGCCCATATTCGTTTGATGTCCTGATTTCGAGCGCGAGCTTGCCGGCCTGCGTGATCTTGCGCTGGCGGCGCTTCTGAAACGGTATGCGTGGTTCTTGCGCAATGACCGACAGCACATCGCGTCGTGTCAGCCGTGCATCAAGCCTGAACAACGCATAGCGGTCTTCTTCCGCGGGGTAGCGGTGGTAGATCGACGGTATCGTCTTGTACGCGAGCCGCTTGAAACCTTGTTCACGCAGATACCCCACTACGGCGTCAAATACTTCGAGCATGGTGGGGGTGGTCATGGATATCGAGGATATGACCCCGCCATAGGTTAGCCCACCGTGGCTCTGCAGCGTGCCGTCGTGCTGATTTGCCGGCAAGAGCGCCAGCAACGCCCCTTTGGCGTCACGTATAAGGAGGGAGTGATCGACGAAGCGCTCGCTGTGATAGTCCATGTAGTCCCGCGACAGCAGAAATGTTGCGTTTCGGGACTCGCTAACAAACTGGTCCCAGCGCGCTTTGTCCTCCCTCATGTAGCGGGTAATCTTGATCACTGCCTGATCCCTGGTGTTTTCATACGACATCGCGATGGCCGGTGAGCGTTGTGGCTCGCGTCGTGGTGTTCGTCGTGGCGAGGCTCAGGTCCGGATGCGATTGAGCCGGCGCGCGCTGCCGACCGGTTCGCCGGCCGTGCCGCGCATCACTTTGTCCTCTTCGACATCACTGGCGACCAAAGCGCCAGCGCCAATCACGCAGTCGGCCCCTACCCGAATGTTGTTCGCGAACGTCGCGTTGACTCCAATAAAACAGTTTGCACCAATCTCCACAAATCCGGAAACCACTGCGTGAGAGGCTACGAAGCAGTTGTCGCCGATGACCGAATGATGGCCAATGTGATTTCCGCTCCATAGCACGACGTTATTGCCGAGTTTGGAAAACGGCTGCACAACATTGTTCTCGAAGATGAAGCAGTGCTCTCCCATTTCGACGTTGCGCCACACGAACGCCTGGCTGCTGATGTACGAGGCCGGGCGATACCCTCTTGATTTCGCCTCGGCGTAGAGACGTGTCCGAAGCCGGTTGAGTTGCCCGTAGGTGACGGCCGCGAAGAAGTCATGGGTTTGTGGTTCGAAGTGCACTTCGATAGACTCGAATGGTACGACGGGCAGGCCGAACAAATCGGTCCGCTTCAGGAAGGTCTGTTCGACGGCAAATCCCGCAACTTCGTAAGGAGAGTCGTGAGTGAAGTACTCGTACGCAATCTCGGCGAATGCCGAGTCTCCAAGAATCACAACTTTTTTTGTCTTTTGCATCGCGCGCTCACGGACGAATAATCAGGATATCTTCCCTTCGATTGGCCATCGGCAAGTCGGGCGCCTGGGGCATGACATAGGCGTCGAATCCGGCCGCGCGCGCGCGATTGAGGATCGACATGACCACGGCGTCGTCGATTTGCCCGGTCTCAGGGGTATTGAAAGCAGCTGCCGGGATCTCATTCGTTCCGGTATAAGCCTGATGAAAGCGCACGCCCGTTTCGCTGGCAAAAAAACGCTTTCGTTTGGAGATATTGGGTACATCGCCGATGAGCAGTCCACCTCCGGGCGCTAGCAGGGCGAGGGAACGATCCACGAAATCCCAGACGTTGCCTTCTGCAAATACGTACTGGAAAACGGAGTACACGACGATGGCGTCGACCCTGCCGGCGTATTCGGCAAGGATCTCAGGGCACTGGGGATAGTAGGCAGACACCTTGCGCGCACCGGGGCTGTCTGGCAGGTGCGAGAGCATCTCCCCCGAATCGATGAGCACGAGTTCGTGGTCCTGCCGCTCGCAATGCGCAATGAAGGCGCGCGCCAGATCACCGCACCCCGGACCAATGTCCAGCACTATGCGCTTGTGCTGCGCAAGCGCCGGCAGCTTGGCGATGAGATCGACCAGGATGGCGGATTCCTTGCCTGCCCGGTAGCTTTCGGGGAAGCCGATCTTTTCGTTTGCCGAGAGTGAATCGTCCTGCGCGAGCGCGCGGAAATCGTCGAACCCGAGGTTCGCGAACCGTGCGTATTGATGTTCACTCATATCAACTACTCCCAAGTCTTCCGAACATTCGCCTGCAGCGAAATCTTCAAGACGTGTCATTGCGTGGCCTATGGCGTAGCCTGTCCGGTGGTCAAACGCAGCAGTTCCTCCACTTCGAGATCGTGTCCGCGGCGTAGGGCTTCGAGTTCGGCGGTGTGTTCCGCGATCAACGTCTGGATCCGATTCAGGGTAGGCGCGATCTCGGCAGCGGTCAAATAGTCGTCCGGTGCGTAGTGAACATCGTCGAGAAACGACTGCATCTGGTTGATCACGTGGCGTCTTAACGGCGGAGGCGGTTCGGCTTCGAGACCCGCGTCGATCGCGCACTCCAGAGCACGCTGCGTGTGGTGCCGCTCGTAATGCGCGCGCGCGCGGCGCGATTCGGTAGTCAGCAAGTCGGGCGTGATTGTCCCGAGATGCTCGATCAGATCCTCCGGTCGCGACCATAGAAACGCCTCTCGGTAAAACATGTCGCAACCGCCGAGGAAGCGCGAGATGTAGCTGTCGTGGCCAGCGATCGGGATACCGGCTCCCATTGCCTCGATTGCCACCTTGCCGCCGCCTAGCGGAAAGGACGCGAGGTACAGATCGACATTGTGCGAATGCAGCGCTTTCCATACGCTACGCACCCATGGCACGTGAATGAACTGGTCGCGCGAGACACCGTAAGAGTCAAGTCCAGCGTATATCCGATCCAAAGCCTCAGCGGCGAGTGGTCCGATATGTACATGCGAGCCGCCAGTCGCCTTCATGACACGGGGGAGGACGGCGAAGTACGAATACTTGTAAGGCACGTCGAACTTGTTCTGCGAACCCGACGAGGCCGTACGCAGGGTGCCACGCGTCATGAATGGCAGGTCGCCGCGCGGGCCCTGGTCGGTTGCGATCAGCGGCCAATAGATCGGGCGAGCGATGCCCACGGCGTCCCGACAGTTGCAAAACCCCATTGGGTGTGGATCGATGTGCATGGCATGTCGGAGCGTGACGCCAAGGCACAATTGATGATCGCCGTGGTGATAAAACACGGTTCTGTCGGCGAGGTATGGTAGTGCTGCAGCGATGGCAACGGGGTCCTGATGATGATTCATCAAGATCAGCGTGTGCGGGCGGAGCGCATCGAGTCGCTGGAGTAGCCACTGCAGCTTCGAAGCCATGCTACCGTCCGGCGCAATCTCGCCTGTCACTAATTCGCCAAACCTCTCATCGATGATCGAAGGATCAGCCAGACTGAGCGCATCGGTCAGGATCAGCCGCGGACGAGCACCGAACTTGCCTGTCTTCAATAGATCTTCGATAACGGCAGTATGGCCACCCGCACGATACAACTGGGTAGCGAGGATGACGCAGTCGGCTTTCTCGTGTGTGGAATCACGTTCCCGTGCGATATTGAGTTCGCGCGCAACGGCTTCCCCGATCTGCTGACAAAACGTGTCGAGCGCAGGCTCTGCGAAGACCTTCGCGAGGCTGCGCCGATCAAGAATACATGCCTGCACGAATTGATTGATGCCCGAGAGCGCGGCGTTTGGACCGTCGGATTGCCACGCGTCATTGAGTTCGCTGATCAGTGCTTCGATGCTCGGATAAAACCGTCTCGCGGCTGGGTTCATGCTACTCATAATAACGCCTCCGCTTCAAACTCTCCGTGCGGGGCTTCACACGTTACGCTGGTTTCAATCATTCCGGTCTCAAAATTTCCTCGAAGCGTTTCTAGAAGCGTATCGAAGGAACGGCTTCCCTCGTAAATGTGCTGGCGGCGAATCCGGATCGGTGCATGGATGCCGTTTCGACCACGGTGAGACGCTTCAGATTTCGCCTTTTGCCTGGATGAGGCGCCAGTAATGCGCACAGCCGGTCTCGAGCGAATACTTAGGCGTCCAGTTCAATTGATCACGAGCGTGCCGGATGTCGAGGTAGATTTGCTCCACATCGAAATCTCGCCCCGGCAAATGACGGATCTCCCCTTCGAGTCCGGTGATCCGGCCCACGACTTCCAGCACGTCGATGATGCGGTGCCCGACGCCGCTACCGATATTGAACGTGCCCGATGACCGGTCGCCCAGAGCGGCGAGCAGGGCGGAGACGACATCATCAACATAGATGTAGTCACGAACGACAGAGCCGTTGCCCCAGATTTCGATCGGTTCGCCACGCATCATCTTGCCGATGAACGTGGGAATGACACCTTGTACGCCGATACGATGCTGATGCATACCATAGGGATTGGCGACGCGCAGCACGGTTGCGCTCAAACCATACAACTGGGAATACATTGCAAGGTAGTTCTCGACGGCGACCTTGACGATCCCATAGGAGCACAACGGCTTGAGGGGATGTGCTTCCGGCACGGGCAATGTCACAGGATTGCCGTAGACCGTACCGCCCGACGAGACATACACGATCCGCTTGACGTTTGCAGCCTGCATGCGCCGCAGCAACTGCAGCGTTCCCACGAGATTGCTTTGCACGTCGGCGACGGGGTCGTCGTTCGACGTGCTGGGCACTGTCGTGCTGATCAGGTGATAGACGACATCGATATCGCGCAGTGCCTCGTCGAAGCCTTCTCCCGTCACGAAATTGCCGAGAACGACCTGGACGTCACGGACGTATTGCGCGTCGCCATGCATGTTCCGTTCAAACACGCGTACTTTGGCGCCCGCGCGCAGAAGACCATCGACAAGATGCCTGCCGAGAAAGCCGAAGCCGCCAAGAACGAGAACTTTCGCTCCGGATACTGCTTGAATCATCTGTTGCTCCGTCGCTTACCGGGAAATGCCAGGGGCGTAGCTGACCTGACTCTCGAAACCCGCGCGCCGAGCAATCGTAGGCAGCATGCGCTCGAGTGCGTGTAGCATCGTTCCGTCTATGGGTAGCGGCTCTGCCGGGTAGTCGTCCCAGTCGAGCCCCACATCGAAGAGCGGTTTCAGCGCTGCGGGGCGAGCCCAGAACATCGTCCCGACCGGAAAGGGGAAAAACTGGCTCGGCAAATCGTGGATATCCATTTCTGCTGCCAGCTTTTCCGCGTACTGAAAATTCTTGTCCCACCCGATCATGTTCGGATCGTCGGCAAAAATCAAGCCGACCTTCGGATCGGTAGCGAACGCGGCGAGTATGTTTCGGGCCGCCGCATACTTCGTGCCGAGCAGGCTTTCCATGAGGAAATCGATCCAATACCGTACGAGGGGAGAACCCGCCACGTGCAGGCTCTTCTTCGTGTGGAAGTGCCCAATAACGTCGTAAGCCTGCAAGTCTTTCGCAAATTCGGTCACCATCGGACCGATGTCGCGCCCGCGGTTTGTGACGACGCGAACGTCGAATGTGCCACGCGCGTAATCCTGGAGCACGTGCCGCGCGGCGCGGGCGGCTTCCTCATTCGGCGCACTGACGAACAGATCGCAACGCAGATCGTTGAATTCGAGCCGCTTCACGATATCCGCGAGCATGTCGGGGTAGAAGGCGTGAATATGGACGGCCACACGTTGTTTTGACCGCGTGTCTGCACGTACAGCCGACACGTCGATAACCTTGAGTTGCCATGGGCCGGACGGCTTGCCTGCACGCACGAAGTGGGCGAGCGGGTTGGCGCCGATCTCGGTCAGTCCATGATGTTCCGCATACACGTGCGGATAGAATCCGGGCGTTGCCTTTCTCGCATAAATCCCCGACTGGTTCGACTTGACGTACGCGGCGATCGCATCTGCTCGACTGGTGTGTGACTCCGGAGGCAGATAGAACCCGGCAATGAAGTCGCGACCGTCGTTAAGCGTCTGGATATCGATTTCCTGTTGCGTGTATCGCTCACGCGTGGTGCGCCCGAGATCGACTAGTTGCTCAACATAACGGGACATGTCGAATCGGTCTTTTGCCAGCTTGCGCATGCTATCCGAAAGCCCGGTCCGCAAATCCGGCTCCCGATAGAGTTCGACGATACGGCGAGCTGCTTCTTCAGTGTTCAGGAAGGGGAGTACGCACTGGCGCGTCAATTCGTCGCCGACGAGATTCTCCGCAACGCCTGAAGCTTTGTCGAAACAGAGTACCGGCAATCCAGCGGCCATCGCGTCGATTGCGATATTTGGCAGAGGATCGAGTCGCGAGGAGATGAAGCAGGCGTCGGCAAGCTGGTAAATCTCTTCGAGGTCAGGCGTGGCTTCGGCCAGCAAGACGCGATCCATCAAATCGGACTGCTGGATCTGCTCCTCGATGTAGTTCGCATATTGCCGATAGGCATCCACGATCCGCCCGACCCAGACCATCAGGATGTCGGCGTCGGGATCCAGGCGCTGAATCTCCGCGGCAGTTGCCATGAACAGGTCGACTCCCTTGCGATATTCGACAGTGCCCGCGCCAAGCACGATGAAGGGCTTGCGGCCGCGCCGGGCAATCACGTCGGCAATTTCGTTCTTCCGTTGCACAGTGCCGCCGAGCTTGGGATTGCGCGGAATCACCGACTTGCCTTGCGCAATGATGTAAGCGGCATCCGCAGCCGGGCGCGTGCGCTCGATCGCGGCGTTCGCGCGTACAACCTCGGCGGAAAACACAGTGGTGCCGGCCCACGCCATCGCGTCTACCAGCTCGTCGGGCGAACAGTGAAACTTGAAAAATTCGTGGATCAGAAGTACCGAAGGGATGCGGCACTTTGCCAGTGGCTCCAGCACCGCGCGCGACGCGAGACTATTCACAATCGCAGTGCGGATCGGGTAACGCCGACGCAATTCTTCGATGACCGGGGTGAGGGCTCGTGGATCGCGCTCGCCGGGATTGTAGGGGCCAACGACCACATCGCTATCCGCCACAAAATGATCTTCCAGTTCGCCATCCCCGAGCAAAAGCGCAATCACGTTGAATTGGCTGCGTAACTCGCGGCAAATGTTCCATGCGAGGACGGGTGCACCGGTCCGCGTTGCTTCGTGGCTCACGACAAGCACGCAATCACGCCCGGGATGCAGGCCTTGAGCATTGGTGCGCAGCTTCAGCCGGGCTGGTCGTCCCGATCTCCCTTCTGCACGACCGTAGTCGATGAAGTGACGGTATGGATCAAGTTGAGCCTTCTTCACATCCGGATAGAGATTGACGTAATACTCCGCGTCAAAGTCGTCGTCGCTGCCTTGCTCGATGCTTGCATCGTGCGTGCTCAATTCCACTGGCGGCACAATCGTTTCAGGCGCACCGGAGGATGGTGTGGCAACCTCGGCCATCACCGACGGCACGGACTCCGGCATCGACGCAGCGTGGAGAGGACCAGACAGTGAAACCGGAGCTTCGACTCCTGAGATCATCCGTTTGGCGGCGCGTAGCGGTGCAGTCACGCGCCAGGAGGTCGAATCGAGGAGCGCCGCAATCAAGCGGTCGCGGTGCGCGATTTCGCCCTCGAGCATCTCAATTTGTGCATCCCGGCGTCTTACCTCTATTGCGTTGTGTGAATCGTGCTCGGTGCTCTTCGCACGAATTTCGGTGACTTGCCGGAGGAGTTTGTCGACGTGGCCTTCGCTCGATTCCAGTTTGGTTTGCAGGGATTCGCTCTCACGCTCCACTTCGGACAGGTCGCGCTGCAAAGCCGTGATGCGTGCTCCGCGATCGTCGAGCAGGCCCGTCAAGGTTTCAAAGCGCTCGTTATTCTGCGCTGTCAATGCAGCGATTTGCTCTAGCAGGGCGCTGTCATCTTGCTGCGGGTTATCGTCCGGATTCGCCTGTATGTTGGCTTCGAGAGCGGTTTGACTGTCGTGTTTTTCTTTTGCCAAATGCGCATTCCGGACAGCGAGGTCACGTATGGCATTGTCCTGACCCTCTATGCGAGACTCCAGGTTTGCCGCGTGCTGTCGCCATTGCGACATCTCCTGCCGTAGGCTCGCGACTTCAAGATCGGCTTGTGCCGCTCTGTTAGTCTCGGTTTGAAGCGCGTGCCGAAGGCTATCGACGCTGCTTTGCACTTGTTCCCCTTTGGTGCCCACCACTTCCTCGGTATGGATCATTTTTACCCTGTTTATCGGCATACAGTTTGCGCTCTCGGGGTCCTTCCGAGAGGATTTTCACACTAGCGCTATCAGTAATATTTACGTCCAAATGCTTCGGCAGCGGCACATATTGCAATTTGCACATGTCCATGTAGGAGCGGCGCATCAAATGCTTCTCAATAGTGAGAGCGCGCGCGGACGCCGGCCGGAGATGGCACCTATTGTTATTGTAATAGCTGAAGGGGCGCAGACCGGTAATAGAGATGCAGGAGCCGCAAAGTCGATAGTGCGAATCCTGCTGCGACACTTGTAAGCTCAGGTCGGCGGTTGCCGCTTCGCGCTCGCCGTGTGCGGCGGCCAAGTTTGCGCCGTGGCCTTGACGAGACGAGTCGTAGGGTGCAAAGCGACGCCGACGGTGATCACGCGAGGCCGGCGGATGCACGTCCCTCGAGACGGCGGTGTCGGACCAAACCGTCCGCTATCCATTTGTCTATTTGGAGTTAATGGCCGGGCGAAGACCGGCCAATTCGGGCGCGCACTGGGGGGCATGAGTGACATCTCGGCCGCGCAGACGCACCAGGTAACCAACAATTTCGTCGACGGATTTTTCGACGCTGTTGCCCTGCGTACGCAAAGTGAGATGGGGATGGAGAGGCGGATGATAGGGGGAATCGATGCCGGTGAATTGCGGAATTTCACCGCGCCGCGCGCGACGATAAAGCCCCTTGGGATCGCGTTGTTCACAGACATCGAGTGGCGTGTCGACAAACACCTCGACAAAATCAGCATCGCCTACGATACGCCGTGCATTTTCACGATGCTCGGGCTCAGGGGAAATCGTTGCCGTGACGGCAACAAAACCTTCCTTGCAAAAAAGCGCTGCCACGTGGGCGACGCGGCGAAGGTTTTCCGTGCGCTCCGCTTTGCTGAACCCTAGATCCGCATTAAGCCCTGTGCGCAATACATCACCGTCGAGCATCGTCGCTCGAAGTCCACACGTTTGCAGCCGACTGACCAAAGCAGATGCAATGGTTGACTTACCCGCGCCAGACATGCCGGTCAGCCAGATGACGACTCCCGTCGACGTTGTATCCACTTCGCGTTACTCCGAGTCCAATGCGAATCATGAGCAATTGTAACGTCGGACCGGATGTTGTAACGTCAGTGTAATAAACCGCAACAAATTTTGGAGGGAAATAATTTAATGTGACACAGCCGTTTTTCTTCTACGCAAACCCCCGCGGATTCCTCTCCTGCCACCGCCAGTGATCGACACACATGCGCTCGATCCCAAACTCCGCCTTCCAGCCGATGAGTTTTTCCGCCGCGACCGGATTCGCATAGCATTCAGCGATATCACCCGGCCGGCGCGCCACAATCTCGTAGGGCACGGCGCGCGCCGATGCCTGCTCGAACGCCTTCACGACCTCCAGCACGCTATAACCGCGCCCCGTGCCGAGATTCACGACAAAGCCTTCGCCGCGCGAGGCGAGCGCGTCGAGCGCCTTGAGGTGGCCCTTCGCAAGATCGACCACGTGAATATAGTCGCGCACGCCGGTGCCGTCCGAGGTCGGATAATCGCCCCCAAACACGCGCAGTTTTTCAAGCTTGCCCACCGCCACCTGCGCGACATAAGGCATGAGGTTATTCGGAATTCCAGCCGGATCCTCCCCGATCAGCCCGCTTTCATGCGCGCCCACCGGATTGAAATAGCGCAGCACGGCAATGCGCCATTCCGGGTCGGAGATCGTGACGTCGTGCAGAATCTGCTCGGCGATGAGCTTCGACTGGCCGTACGGATTCGTTGCCGAAAGCGGAAACGATTCGTCGATCGGCGAACTTTCGGGCATGCCGTACACCGTGGCCGAAGAACTGAACACGAACTGCTTCACGCCGTGCTGGCGCATCACATCGAGCACCACGAGCAGCCCGTCGACATTGTTGCGGTAATACTCGATAGGCTTCGCCACCGACTCGCCCACGGCCTTGAGGGCCGCAAAATGGATCACACCCGTGATGCGATGCGCATCGAAAACGCGCGCAACCGCCGCGGCGTCGCGCACGTCGGCTTCGTAGAACGCCACCTGCTTGCCCGTGATCCGCTCGACGCGCTTGAGCGATTCGCTGCTGCTGTTCACGAGATTGTCGATGGCGACCACCTCATAGCCGCCATTGAGCAGTTCGACGCAGGTATGCGAGCCAATGTAGCCCGCGCCGCCGGTGACGAGGATGGTGCCCTTTGAGTTCGTCGCAGTCATGCCGTATTCGTTCCGTGAAATCCAGACTCGATCAAAATGTCGACCCGGTGATTTCCCGGATCAGTTCCCGGTAGCGTTGTACCACAACGCGCTCATCGAATTCTTTCTCGATTTTTTTCCGGCCCCGCGCGGCCATGGCGGCGCGTGCTGGCACGTCGAGATCGAGTATGCGCGCGAGGCCGGCGGCAAGCGAGGCGGCGTCGCGCGCTTCGCACAGCAGCCCGTTCACGCCGTCGGCAACGACTTCGCGACAGCCGGGCACGTCGGTGGCCACGATCGGGCGGCCCATCGCGCTCGCTTCCATCAGCGTGCGTGGTACGCCCTCGCGGTACGAGGGCAGCACGACGCAGTCCGCATCGGCGATAAAGGGGCGCACATCGGCCGTTTCGCCCAGATATTCGATCACGCCTTCGCGCTCCCAGGCTGCCACTTCCTCGCGCGAGATCGCGCTCGGGTTGTCCACGCCTACCGGGCCAAGCAAACGGAAACGCGCGTGCGGATAGCGTGCGCGCAGCGTGCGCGCGGCTTCGACGTACTCGCCCACGCCCTTGTCCCAAAGCAACCGGCCAATCAGAACGAAGGCAAACTCTGCGCGTTCGGGCAGCGGTGTGAAAGGGAAATCTTCGAGATCGACGCCTTCGCCGTGCAGCAGTCTTGCGCGTTCGGGATGCGCGAGGAGATTGCCGTCCTTGAACGCGGCCTGGTCGTCGCGATTCAGGAACCACACCTCGCGCGGGAAGCGGAAGGCGAAGCGATACAAACGCCTGGCGACCTGCGCCGCTCGGCTCTTCTGGATGAACACGTAGCCGAGGCCCGTCGTCACGGCCACCGAGGGCGTGCGCGCGAGCCACGCGGCAATCGATCCGTAGATGTTCGGCTTGATCGTGTAGTGGAACACGACGTCTGGCTTCAGCGCGCGATAGTGGCGATAGAGCGCGAGGAGCGTGCGCAGATCGTCGAGCGGATTCGTGCCCTTCGAGGCGACCGGCAGTTCGACGCAGCGGCAGCCCATGGCGGCGAGAGGTTCGAATGTGCGGTCTCGCGGCGCGATCACCGTGACTTGCGCGCCCGCCTCTGTGAGCGCGCGCAACAAGCCGCGCCGGTACGTATAAATCGCCCAGGCCGTGTTGCAGACGAGGGCGACGTGCAGCGTGCGGGCGCGCGAGGCGGCCTTGTTGTCGTTGGATTTCACGAAAGCTTGCATGCCGGATCTGACGAGGCCGGCGGGAGTCCCGAAGAAGGCGATAGTTTACCGGGAAAGCACGCGCGAACTAAGACGACGTCTGTCCGTGTTCGCGCTGCCGTCCACGTCAGGTTCCGGTAAACTTCCGCGCCATGACGCGCGTGAGTCGCGCGCACCCATCCCCGCCGTCCGGCCTCACGCCACCCTGAATCATGCTTCGTTCCCTAGCCGCCCTCCTGATCTTCCAGTGCCTCGGCGAGAGCGTGTCCTACGTGTTCTCGCTGCCCGTGCCCGGTCCTGTGATCGGCATGCTGCTCCTGTTCGCTTTCGCGCTGATGCGGCCCGCCGCCGCCGAGGCCATCGAGCCGACCGCACTCGAATTGCTCCGCCATCTCTCGCTGCTATTCATTCCGGCCGGCGTGGGCATCATGGTGTCCGCGCAAGCCGTGCGCGGAGAAGCTCTCGCCGTGATCGCGAGTCTCGTCGTGAGCACGACGCTTGGCATCGCGGTGACGGCGCTCGTCACGCGCGCGTTGCTGCGTCGTCAGCGGCGCAACACGCCGGCCGGGGAGGGCGCATCGTGAACAGCCACTTGCCGATCACGAAGCTCGACGCCATCTGGGTCTATCTCGCCGCCACGCCGCTGCTCGGCCTGACGGTGACGCTCGTCGCCTATCTCATCGCCATCAACATTTACGCGCGCGCGAAGCACAATCCGCTCGCGAACCCCGTGCTGATCGCCGTGGCTCTCGTCGTGGCGGCGCTCAAGATCACGGATACCCCGTATCGCACGTATTTCGAAGGCGCCCAGTTCGTGCACTTTCTGCTCGGCCCCGCCACGGTCGCGCTCGCGCTGCCGCTCTATCGTCAGTGGGACAAGCTAAAGCGAGGCGCGCTGCCATTGCTCGGTGGGCTCGTCGCGGGCTCGCTCACAGCGATTGTTTCGGCGGTCGGCATCGCGAAGCTCTTCGGCGCCTCGCATCAAACCATCGCCTCGCTCGCGCCGAAGTCGGTCACCACGCCAATCGCCATGGCCGTTGCCGAGAAGATCGGCGGCATCCCGTCGCTCACCGCCGTGCTCGTGATATCGACGGGGGTGTTCGGCGCGGTGACCGCGCGCTGGATTCTCAACGTCATTCGCGTGCGCGAAACCGAGGTGCGCGGCTTCGCGATTGGCGTGGCCTCGCACGGCATCGGCACCGCGCGGGCGTTTCAGGTGAGCGAGGAGATGGGCGCGTTTTCGGGGCTCGGCATGGGTCTGAACGGCGTGTTCACGGCGTTCGTCGTGCCGGTTTTGCTGCCAGTGCTTTTGCGGTGGCTGTAGAGCGGTTGGAGGCGTGCGGCAGGTCGGATTCGACCTCCGCGCGTTCCGTGATCGCCGCGAGAACGGCCAGCATGGTCGCGTAGAAAGAAACGGTGCTTTTCAGGTCGAAGGTCTCGACCGTCAGCCCGAAGATGAAAAACATCAGCGCGAAGGACAGCCCCATCAGCGCTGTGCGCCGCGTCGTCCTCGATGCCGACTTGAGTTTTGCTGCGAAAAAAACCGCCGGCACGATGTAGATCGCAAGCAGCGCGAGGCCGCCCACCATGCCGTAGTTGGCCATGTAGGCGAGCAACTGGTTGTGCACTTCGCCCTCGCCGAACGCCGCCGCCGTCGGGGTAAGCGCGCCTTGCTTCGCCATCGAGGTCATCTTGTCCCGGAACCCGTCGCCGCCGAGGCCCAGCACCGGATGTTCGGCGATCAGCGTCGAAGCTGCCTCATAAAGCTGCAGACGGATGCCCACCGACGTATCGCGATGACCTTGCGCGTACTGCGTCAGATCGGACGATACGTCGTTCACGCGGTCGCGCACCGTTCCCGAAAGCCCGTAGACGAGCCCAAGCAGCAGCGCGACAGCCACCGGCATGAGCACTTTCCAGTGGAGCGGTTTGTTGCGGCCCAGCTCCCAGACGATCAGCAGGGCAACGAGCGGAATCGCAGCCCAGCCCCCGCGTGCACCTGACAACAGCGAAGCGGCGAGGCCTGCAAACAGGCCAGCGACCTTGAGGGCGCGCCAGAGCGCCGAATCTTTGCGCCACCAGTTGAGCGCGATCGCCGAGAGCACGCCCAGCGCAAGTGCCAGATCGCCAAAATGGATCGGATTCAGGAACGTACTGCCGATGCGCCCGTCGCCCCAATCGCGCGGCATAAAAAGGGCGAGCGCCAACGCGGACAGGGCCCCCAGCGTGAAAGAGAGGTCTGCCCAGACGAAAATGCGCGGCGGGGCGCGCCGCAGCGCGAGAAAAATCGGAATCGCGAGCAGGAACCGGGACGGCGAATCCCATGTCCGGAACAAAGGATGTCCGTGCGAGATCGTACTGAGCGCAACGGCAGCCAGAGGGCCGCACAGCGCGATGCACAGCGCGACTCCGTGACGCTGGAGCGGCGCATAACCGTAGGGCGCGCCCGCCGGCCTTGAGCACAGTGCCGCCAGTGAGATCACGCCCGCGCCGATCGATACGGCGCTCGAGGCGCCTTGCACGAGCATGGCGATGGAGGGAAAAGCGAGCAGAAAAGCCGCGGTCAGCCAGTCGCCGGGCACGGTGCGTCGGGAATCAATCGTAACTGCTGTCGGCATCGCTACACTGCTGTTGTCTGTAAGGGCGGGTTGTTTGCACTACGTCCCCGTGTTAGGTCCTCGCTACACAGCTTTGTGGGTGCGGAGCATGACGAGAAAACCCACCATTGTACGCATACATCCATCGGGTTCGAGACTGCGTCCCAAAAATCCGTGCACCAAATTGGGGAGCATTCGCCGATCTGATAGCGCGACGCCATTGCGTTCTAGCCGGCTACCTGGATTTGATTTTTGGAAAGGAGGTTCGTCCGTCCTCTTGACAGCAGTAATGCGCCGGCCCCGGCAGGCATCGCCCGCCATATTAGAAGCCCAGTACTCTCGCCAGGCTGAAGCGAGTCACTCCCCCAGTTGCTCTGCCCGCAAACCAAGGGCGGCGATGACATCGGCGAAATCAGAGGTAACAAGCGCGCCCACCTCGCGGGCTACTGGCTCGGGGCCATCGACCTCGCAGCGATACGTGATCCGGGTGCCGCGTTCCGTGGGCGAAAGCTCGTGAAGAACGCGAACGACCACGCCAGCGTCGGGTACTTCAGTTATGTCCTCGAAACCCTTGTCAGCCTCGACCCACCCAAAGCGGAACGGCAACCTCGTGAGGTCTGGCAGAACCATCACCGCAGTCGTGCCAGGCTGGAACGGTCCATGCATTTCGATTCTAAGGACACCTTTGTTCCATTCCGACCACTTCTCCGGTTCCGCGAGGACGCCAAAAACCCGTGCGGGTGTCGCAGTACATTCACCCGTGACCTCAACTGACCACATGTCAGCTCCGTCCAAAGAATAGTATTCGCGCATACTATTCTTTGGAAAGCAACGCCGTCAACATCAATGATCAGGATTGCGAATTAAATATAAAGTCGCCGTGCGTGAATGCATGTGGCGGCAATACCGATTCACTAACAACAACGTCAATCGCCGCATTCATTTCCGTTGCGGCGCCTGCGACCAGGTCGGTGCAACGCCATTTGAAAGCGCTGTCAAATCGCGCTGAGTCAAATCGATCGACTCGACGCTCATTCATCTCAGGTAAATCCCTCATAGCCGCTCCGTGGGGCGCTGCCTACCATCCGCGTTGTTACCGATAACGTTACGGGCGTTGGAATGTACCCGGACGAGCGTCACATCACAAGGAGACCAGCAATGCGTCCTTTGAGGACTTCGATGCGTAGGCTCTGCGCAGCCGTGGCCGTTTGTACGCTCGCGTGGACCGTGGGCTGCGCGAACAACCAGACGATGGCTACCCACGACGGGCCGCCGCTCGCCGCGGCGCCCGCCGAAGCGCTGCCGCCGCTGCGCAGTGTGATGGCCGCGCACTTCAAGGTCGGCGCGGCCATCGAACCCGATTCGATCGCCAGTCCCGCCGACGCGGCGCTCATCGCCGCACAGTTCTCGAGCCTCACCGCCGAGAACAAGATGAAGCCGGGCACGATCGGCGTCGCGGAAGGCCAGTACAACTTCGCGCCGGCCGACCAGATCGTCGCGTTTGCTCAGGCGCACGGCATCGCGGTGCGCGGCCATACGCTCGTTTGGCACTTCAAGGCGGGCGACTGGACCGAGGCGCCGGCCTGGTTTTTTGCCGGCGATCCAGCAGACCCTCACTATCACGATATCGTGGCGAAGCGGCTCGATCGATATGTAACAGACGTCGTCACACACTTCCGCGGCAAGGTCTATGCGTGGGACGTGGTCAACGAAGTGATCAGCGACGACCCGCATCAGGTGTATCGCGAAGACAGTCCGTGGTATCGCGCGCTCGGCAAGGACTACATTGCGATCGCTTTGCGCGCGGCGCGCGCGGCGGATCCGAACGTGAAGCTCTATATCAACGAGTACAACACTGACGATCCGGGCAAGCGCGCGAAGCTGCTCGCCGTGATCCGCGATCTGCGCGCTCAGGGCGTGCCGATCGACGGGGTAGGGCATCAGATGCATATCAGCGTGAACTGGCCGCCGCTGCCCAACATCAAGCAGGCGTTCGACGACGTCGCCGCGCTCGGCCTCGAAAACCAGGTAACCGAACTCGACGTGAGTCTTTATACCGACCCGGGCGAATGCTGGAGCAATCCGCATGCATGTCTGCCGGACCTCGGCCATCCTGTGCCGAACGACATCATGCGCGCGCAAGCCGAGCGATATCGTGCGGTGTTCGCCCTGTTCGAGCAGGAGCCGAGCATCAGGGCGGTGACGTTCTGGGGCTATTCGGACAAGCATACGTGGCTGACGTCGACGCCGGTGCCGCGCAACAACCTGCCGTTGCCCTTCGATGCGAACCTGAAGCCGAAAGCCGCGCTGTGGGCTATCGTCGATTCGTCTTATCAGCCGTAACGTCGCACTTCAAACCGGAAAGCAGATGACCGCTGGTAGTATGCGGGCCATAGGCTCGTTGTAGGCGCCTCGAGCGCGTTCAGATCGGCCTCGAAGTCGTCGGGCTGACCGTCCGCCGTTTCATGCTTGCGCTAACTTGGACTCAATCGTGACTCACTCGATCACGCGTCGAAAGCTGTTGATTGGACTGCCGCTCATCGCCGGCCTGGGCGTCGTTCCTGCGCTGCGCGCTGCCGAATCGCCGCTTGCCGATATCGAGCGCCGGCATGGCGGCCGCCTCGGCGTGTTCGCCATCGACACCGGTTCGGGACGCACGCTCAGCTATCGCGCCGAGGAGCGCTTCCTGATGTGCAGCACGTTCAAGGGCCTGCTCGCGGCGCAGATACTGGCACGCATCGACAGTGGCGCGGAGCGGCTCGACCGCCTCGTGCACTACACAGAAAAGGACCTCATTTTCACGTCGCCCGTTACCAGGGCCAACGTCGCGCGCGGCGCGATGTCGATCGACGTGCTCTGCCGGGCGGTTCTGGTGGAGAGCGACAACACGGCCGCGATCCTGCTGATGCGCAGCGCAGGCGGTCCCGCAGCGCTGACCCGGTTCGTTCGCGGCCTCGGCGATACGGTCACGCGCTCGGACCGCTACGAGCCGGATTCGAACCGCTATGCCGGCGTGCTCGATACCACAACGCCGAAGGCCATCGCCACCACGGCGCGGCACCTTCTGCTCGGCGATGTCCTGAGCGCCGGTTCGCGCGCGCAGCTGGAGCGCGGCATGACCGACTGCAAGCCAGGCCTCAACCGGATTCGCGCCGTGTTGCCCGCCGGTTGGCAGGCCGCCGACCGGCCCGGAACCAGCGTCGAGAGCGAGACCAACGACTACGCAATTGTGCGTCCGCCCGGGCGCGCGCCGTTGCTAGTCGCCGTCTACTACGATGCGCCGGGCGTGGGCATGGAAGTACGCGAGGCCGTCTTGCGCGAAGCGGGCACGGCGTTCGTGCAGTGGGCCACGAGCGCGACATGACTGTCGCCGGTACGCGAAACCGCGAGCGAAAGCAAGCCGGCGTCGAACACGCTGACTTGGCCTGCCAGGCATCATGCCCACCCTGTGCATTACGACCCGCCAAACCAGTTGTAACCCTGATCGACCCAATACCCGCCGGGGAACGTGTTGGTCACGAAAATCTCCATAATATGCTTGGGATTCTTGTAGCCGAGTTTCGTAGGCATCCTGAGCTTCATCGGATAACCATATTTTTCAGGCAATTGCTTACCGTCGTAAGTAAAGGTCAGCAGCGTCTGGGGATGTAGCGCGGTGGGCATATCGATGCTTTCATAGTAGTCGTCCGCGCATTTGAAACCCACGTATTTCGCCGAGAGGTCCGCGCCCACGCGCTTCAGGAATTCAGAGAACGGCGTGCCGCCCCATCTGCCAATCGCGCTCCAGCCTTCTACGCAGATATGCCGTGTGATCTGTTCGGCCTTCGGTAGTGCGTAGAGGTCGGTGAGCGTCCAGTCCTTCCTGTTCTGAACCAGACCGCTTACTTTCAGGCGAAAATCGCTGCCGTCCACGTGCGGCACATCCTCGATGCCGTAGTACGCGTTGAACGGAAACGGGCGCGTAATCTCGGCTTCCGTGTAGGTCGGAGCAAGACGGTTCGGATCGAATAGCCACGCCTGCACGCGGTCGTTCATTCTCGACACGCGCGCCAGAAACGTCTCGACCGATTTATCGTCCGACAGGCTGCAGCCGGTCAGCATCGCGAGGCCGCCGAGCGTCAGGATGCGTTTGCCGAACAAACGCCGTGAGGGCATATCGAGCTGGCGACGCACGTCGATGCTCAACGATGCGCGATCGATAGCCGGCGGCAAAGGTTTGACTGGTTTCACAACGGATCTCCTTCGTTACCGGCCACGAATCATCGTCAGCAGCGAACGCGGCACGAGCGCGACCATCGCCAGATGAACGACGATGAACCCCGCAAGCAGCGCCATCGCGCAGAAGTGAACGACGCGCGCGCGGTCGTATCCGCCCATCAGCTCGCGCAGCAACGGAAACTGCACCGACTTCCAGATGACGAGACCCGACAAGATCAGCACCGCAATGTCGGCCATCACGAACAGGTATGCGAACTTTTGCACCGCGTTGTAGCGGCTCGGGTCCGCGTGAGAGAGGCGGCCTTTCAGCGCCTCGCCCAGATCATGAAAAATCGCGCGCGGCGATAGCGGGAAGAATTTCGACCGGATACGGCCGGTGACGATATTCATCGCCAGATAAAAGAGCGCGTTGAACAACAGCAGCCACATTGCTGCGAAGTGCCATTGCAGCGCCCCGCCGAGCCAGCCGCCCAGCGTGATGCCGGTGGGAATCTCGAAACTCCGGAAGACGGGCGACGCATCGTAGATGCGCCATCCCGAGAGCATCATCAGCACCGCTGCCAGCGCGTTGAGCCAGTGCGCGATGCGGACCCACACAGGCTGGATGGGGCGCGTCGCGCGGGGCGGCGCGGCGGGCCGGGAAATCGCGTTCATACGAGTCTCCGTGGGAGTCGTCGGACTGACGTGCGCCCGAGGTGATGCGCCGGGTCGCGTCCGCCGGGTGCGTTCGCGGTGATTTGCCGTGGACGCACCCGGGGGGCTTACTGGCTCATCGAGTCGTCTTTTTTCATCGCGTCGGATTTCATCTTGCCGCTGTCCTTTTTCATCGAGTGTTTGGACATCGCGTCACCTTTGCCCATCGAGTCGTTGGACATCGAGTCCTTGCTCATCGAGTCTTTCGACATCGAATCGTTTGACATGGCCCCGCTCGCTTGTGCGAACGCCGAACCCGCGCCGACGAGCATAACCGCGGCAACTGCTGCGACTGCAATGCGTTTCATGGCAACTCCTTGAATGTTGTTAATCGGACCCGTGTGGATCGGAGATCCGCTGTCCAGCAACTACCGATGCGTCGTTAATCCGCATCTGTGAGGTAGTTCGCCCTCTGTTCCGGCGCGGTTACAGGCCGGCGAAGTTTTTTTGCTTCCACGGAAAAAGGGAGGGGCGCGAGCCGGCCTGGAACGCCGGCGCAGGCGGCGATGGAATAAACTCCTGTTACCTGTAACCGGCAGCCCCGATGAACCGAACTACCGATATCTCCGCAGCGCAGGCGAAGGAGTCGCATCTGCGCGCCCTGTTCCTGCGCGGCCTGGATGGCGATAGCGCCGGATACCGGCAATTTCTCGCGGACCTGGGCGCGCACCTGCGAGGCTTCCTGCGGCGACGGCTTTACGATCGTGCGGCGGATGTCGAGGACCTCGTGCAGGAAATATTGCTGGCCGTTCACAACGCAAGACACACGTATCGTGCGGATGAGCCGCTGACCGCGTGGGTCCACGCGATCGCACGCTACAAGCTGGCCGATTATTTCCGCGCGCGCTCCCGCCACGACGCACTGAACGATCCGCTCGACGACGCGTTCGAACTGCTCGCCGCCCCCGATCTCGAACCGGCGCAGGCGAAGCGCGATGTTGCCCGGCTGCTGGAGCAGCTACCCGATCGCCAGCGCCTGCCGATCGTGCACGTCAAACTCGAAGGGTTATCCGTGACGGAGACCGCGAAGTTGACGGGCATGTCGGAGTCGGCGGTCAAGGTTGGCGTGCATCGTGGGCTCAAGGCGCTGGCTGCGAGGATTCGAGGAACACGATGAAAACGGACGACTTTATTTCCCTGCTTGCGACCGGCGTCGCGCCGGTGGACCGGCACGCGCCGGCGAAACGTTTTTCCGCCGCCGTGCTGATCGGCGCCACGAGCGCGACGCTGATCATGGCGGCGCTGCTCGGCATCCGCCGCGACCTCGGCGAAGTCGCGCTGACTCCGATCTTCTGGGCCAAGATCGCGCTGCCCTTATGTTTGCTGATCGGTTCGCTGTGGATGTCGACGAGGCTCGCGCGGCCAGGCTTGCGCGCGGGTGGCAGCGGCTGGCTGATCGCCGCGCCGGTCGCGGCGGTGTGGCTGGCCGCGGCCTGGGTGTTGATCGCCGCGCCGAGCGGCGCACGGCTCGCACTCGTGCTCGGCTCGACGTGGCGCGTGTGTCCGTTGCTGATCGCGATGTTGTCCGCGCCGGGCTTTGTCGCCGTGTTTTGGGCGCTCAGAGGATTGGCGCCGACGCGGCTCGCGGTATCGGGCGCGGCGGGCGGCTTGCTCGCGGGCTCGACCGCTACGCTCGCTTATTGCCTGCATTGCCCGGAAATGGCCATCCCGTTCTGGGGCGCATGGTACGTGCTGGGGATGCTCGTGCCCACGGCGATCGGTGCGTTGCTCGGTCCGCGGCTGCTGCGGTGGTAGCAGGCAGCGACCGCCTTGTGCGGCATCGGGTGCTCAGTGATGCAGATATCGACGAGCCAGCGCCTCATATAGCGGCGGCGCAAACAGCTTCGACACCTGGCTCGAAATCAGCGCGGTGGCCATCAAGGAAATCACGAGCGCGTGCCCATTGATCATCTCGATCACGATGACAAACGCCGTGATCGGGCTCTGCGTGACGGCGGCCAGATAGCCGACCATGCCGAGCGCGATCAGCATCGGCAACTGCATCTGCCCGAACATCATGTGCAGCGCATTGCCGATGCCGGCACCGATTGCCAGTGACGGCGCGAACAGGCCGCCCGGCGTTCCAGGGAGATACGAGCCCACCATCGACGCCATTTTCAGCAGCGGATACGCGGCGCCGAGTTGCGAATGGCCTTCGAGCATGCTGCGCGCTTCGACATAGCCGCTGCCGAACAGATGCCCCGCGCTCGCCACGCCGATCACGGCGATGAACAGCCCGCACGCCGCGCCGAACACCACGGGACGTTCGTTGCGCAGTGCGAATAGCCGGGCGGGCATCCATCGCGCGGTGTTCAGCAGCAGCCAGCAGAACACGCCGCCCGCGAGGCCTGTGATCACGCCAACCAGAACGACCGCGACGACCAGCAGATCGGGTAGATTGCCGTCAATCGCAATCGTGCCGAAATACACATAGTTGCCCTGAAGCGCGAGAGAAACGACACCGGCAAAAATGATCGCCGTGATGATGACCCCGCTGGTTCGCGCTTCGAAACTGCGCGTGAGTTCCTCGATGGCGAAGACGACGCCCGCGAGCGGCGCATTGAATGCCGCCGAAAGACCGGCGGCCGCGCCCGCGAGGGCGAGCCGGTGCTCGAGACCGACGCCGTACATACTGCGCAGCCGTTCCGGATAGAAGCGCCGCAGGCTGAACATCAGCGCGGCGCCCACGTGAATCGTCGGCCCTTCGCGGCCGATCGTGAATCCGCCGAGGATGGCAAGGAACGACAGCGCGATCTTGCCGACCAGAATGCGCCACGTCAGCAGACGCGGGCCGAATTTGCGTACGTCGTGCAGCGTCGCGATGACCTGCGGGATGCCGCTGCCTTCCGAACCGGGAAACCAGCGGCGCGTGGCCCAGACACTGAACGCGGCGATCGCCGGCGTAATGAGAAGCGGCAACCACCAGCTTTGGGCGGTCATCCGTAAAAAGACCTCGTAGCCGAAGTCGATGAGCCGCGCGTACACGACTGCGACGAGCCCCGTTGCGACAGCGCCGAGCCAGAACACGCCGAAGTACAGCCAGCGCCGCTGACCGCGCAGAATCTTTCGACGGTCGATAAGAGTGGAAAATCGCATGGGAGCGCCGGGAAAATGCGGTTTAACGCACATTGTGACATAAGTCGCCCAGGCGGCCAGCCGGATATGGCGGGTGCTATCCGTCAATATCCCCGCGACTTTCCCGCGAGGGCGGTCTTCAACCGGCGCAGCATCCGATAAGGCGTGACGAAATGGAGGACGTTCTTCGCGAGTCCCAACCAGTCGCGCCAGTTAGTCGGGTCGAGATAGCGCAATTGCAGCCGCACCGTCGAAACGATCTGCCGCCGCCGCTTCGTCGCGCTGATGCCGCCTTCGTTCAGTTCGTAGTAGAGCCCGAGTTCCGGCAGGTTCGCGCACTCGTAGCGCTCCATCAGTCGCAGAAACAGATCGAGATCTTCGGCCGCCGGATACATCACACGATAGTTGCCCACAGCCAGCACGGCGTCGACGCGCAGCATCACCGAGGGATGCACGAGCGGCGAGCGCAACAGGCGCGTGCGGCGCAGCGCACGCGCATCCGCGCTCGGGCGCAGCATGAAAAGCGGCTCGCCCGCGCGGCTGACCACCTGAGTCCACGTGCCAAGCGCCGCGAGCGCGGGTTCCGCTTCCATGCGCGCGCGCTGCTTCGCGAGGCGCTCAGGCGCGGCGAGGTCTCCCGCGTCGATACGCGCCGCATAACGAAACCCCCGCGCGGCGAGCGCCTCGACACCCACCTGCAACGCGCGCTCAATGCCGCCGTTCTTCGCCATGCGAAGGACTTCCACGCACATGCCCGGCACCTCGGGCGCGACGATGGGCGGCGTGCTGCCATCATCGACCACGAGCGCGTAAATGGTTGCGTCCTCATCGAACGAAGCGAGCGTGCGCGCAACGTCGCCCTGGCCGTTGTACGCGGGCATGAGCACGGCGACGTCGGCGAGCGCGCCTTCGCGTGTATCGCTCGTGGGGAGCGCGGCGGAATTCGTCATGAAACGAGTTTGAAGCGGATGTAGTAGAGATTCACGCAGGCGGCCGCGAGATAGCCCGCCGCGAGGCCACAAAGCGCGCCATACGGGCCAAGCCGCGGGATCGCGACGAGATTGACCGCGAACGCCACGCCGAGCGCGAGCAGCCATTTGGCGAGCAGCACGAATTTCGCCTGATATTTGAGCACGACGAGGTTGCCGATGGCTTCGAGCCCCGCCGGCACCGAAAGCCAGACGGCCCAGCGGAAGATGCCGGTTGCGCCTTCATAGTCCGGCCCGAACACGCGGCCGATGATGAATCCCGCGAGCGCGTCGAGCACGAGCGCGCCAGCCACCATCAGCACGGCCGTCATTGCGAAAAGGCGCACGAGGTTGCGGCGCAGTTGCGCGGTCTGCTGCACGCGGTAGACGAACGCGGGCGCAATCGTCTGCGAGAGCATGAGCGCGAGCGTGATCCAGTTCTCGTTGAGCTGCTGCGCAGCCGAGTAGCGGCCGAGATCGGCGAACGAGATCGTGCGCTCGAGCATCAGGCGGTCGAGCTTCAGGAACAGGTACATGCAGATGAGGCCAAGCCAGAACACCGTCCCCGCGCTTGCGAAATGCTTGAAGAGCGTGCGGTCCACGTGCCAGCCGAGCTTGCCGCCGTGGCGGCGCCGGAAGTAGAGCACGAGCGCCGCGCCGATCGCCGCCGATTCGAGCGCCCACAGCCAGCCGAAGGTCGCGGGCGCGAACGCCGCGCGCGCGAGCAGATACACGAGCAGCGCCTTGATCACGGCCGTCGTCATGCTCGCGAGCAATTGCGGCTTGCTGTACGTCATGCTCTGCAGCCAGGCGTTGATCACGCCCACGAACGGCTCGCGAAACAGCATCGTCACGGCGAGCCCGGCGAGCATCGCGCCCACGAGGGGATCGGTCGCGCCAAGCGCGATGGCCGCCCAGGTCACGAGCAGCGCCGCCGCCGACACGCCGATGCGCAGCGCGAACGCGCTCCCGAGCACGGTGCCGAGCTGCCCGGGAGGTTTGTTCACGATGGTGGGCACGAGAATCTCGGCCCCGCACACCCAGGTTATCGGCGCGAGCACGAGCAACAGCGTGTTGGCGTACTGCCACTTGCCGAATACGTCAGGGCCGAAATAGCGCGCGAGCACGCCGCTGATGACGATGGCCACCGCGATCTGCGTGACGCGCTCCAAGCCGAGCCACACGATGTTCGCAAACGCGCGGGCGACGTCGGGGTTGCCGAAGCGCTTGAGGCTCAGCATCGCGCTTCGCCACGGCGGGAAGCGCTAAAAAAAGGGCAGGCACGCGGCATGCGCAATCTCTCCGCCATTTTTGACGAATATTTTGGCGATAAAAGGAAACGGCGAAGCATTAAAATGGGTGCATACCACTGCCGAAAAACGGCAATTATAGTTTGTAACGGATCCCACTTTTCGTAACCGCAGAGCTTGTCGGCGAACTTGTCTGTGTTACGAATGGACCCGAATTCCCATCTGGACGTGAGCCTCAACATGATTTCCAAATCGATTTTCAAGGCATATGACATTCGCGGCGTGATCGGCAAGACGCTCGACACCGATACCGCGCGCGCCATCGGCCGCGCCTTCGGCAGCGAAGTGCGCGCGCAGGGCGGTGACGCCGTGGTGATCGCGCGCGACGGCCGGCTCTCGGGTCCCGATCTCTCCCGCGCGCTGGCCGACGGCCTGTGCGAAGCCGGCGTGGACGTGGTGGACGTCGGCATGGTGCCCACGCCCGTGGGCTACTTCGCCGCGAGCGTGCCGCTCAAGCTGGTGGGCGGCGAGCGCAACGTGGACTCGTGCATCGTCGTAACGGGCAGCCACAACCCGCCGGACTACAACGGCTTCAAGATGGTCCTGCGCGGCAAGGCGATTTACGGCGACCAGATCCTCGCGCTTTACGACCGCATCGTTGCGGACCGTTTCGACGCGGGCGAGGGCAGCTACACGAAGTACGACATCGCCGACGCCTATGTCGACCGCATCCTGAGCGACGTGAAGCTCGCGCGCCCGATCAAGATCGTGGTCGACACCGGCAACGGCGTGGCGGGCGGTCTCGCACCGCGTCTGTTCAAGGCGATGGGCTGCGAACTGGTCGAACTCTTCACCGAGGTGGACGGCAATTTCCCGAACCACCATCCGGACCCGGCGCACCCCGAGAATCTGCAGGACGTGATCCGCGCGCTCAAGGAGACGGACGCCGAAATCGGCTTCGCGTTCGACGGCGACGGCGACCGTCTAGGCGTCGTGACGAAGGACGGCCAGATCATCTACCCCGATCGCCAGCTCATGCTGTTCGCCGAGGAAGTGCTCTCGCGCAATCCGGGCAAGCAGATCATTTACGACGTGAAGTGCACGCGCAATCTCGCGAAGTGGGTGAAATCGAAGGGCGGCGAGCCGCTCATGTGGAAGACGGGCCACTCGCTCGTGAAGGCGAAGCTGCGTGAAACCGGCGCGCCGCTCGCGGGCGAAATGAGCGGCCACGTGTTCTTCAAGGACCGTTGGTACGGTTTTGACGACGGCCTGTACACGGGCGCGCGTCTGCTCGAAATCCTCTCGCGCGTGGCCGATCCGAGCAAGCTGCTCAACGACCTGCCGAACTCGCATGCCACGCCCGAACTGCAACTGAAGCTCGAGGAAGGCGAAAACTTCGAGCTGATCGCGAAACTGCAGAAGAACGCAAAGTTCACGGGCGCCGACGAGGTCATCACCATCGACGGCCTGCGCGTGGAATACCCGGACGGCTTCGGTCTTGCCCGCTCGTCGAACACCACGCCTGTGGTGGTGATGCGTTTCGAGGCCGACAACGACGCCGCGCTCGCGCGCATCCAGGCCGACTTCAAGCGCGTGATTCTCGCCGAGAAGCCGGACGCGGCGCTGCCGTTCTAAGCCTCGCGGCCGCCGCGTCCCGTGCGGCTGCTTGCGGCTTCATGACGCGCCCAACGGCGCCGCGCCAGTCACGGCGCGGCGCCGTTTGCGTTCCTTTCCGCGCATTTCCCCGGTTTTTCTTCGCATTTGCGTGCGGCGCGCTAAAATTGCGCACCTTTTTAATCTGTCCGGCCCAAGAGCCTTGAGCGTGCAAAAGATCCTCATCGTGCGCGTGTCGTCGCTTGGCGACGTCGTCCATAACATGCCCGTCATTGCCGATATCCGGCGACGGTATCCCGACGCGCAGATCGACTGGCTCGTCGAAGAGAGCTTCCAGTCGCTCGTCGAGCTTGTGAATGGCGTGCGCCGCGCGATTCCGTTTTCGCTGCGCCGCTGGCGCAAGGGCCTCTTCTCCGCCGCCAACTGGCGCGAAATCGGCGCGTTCCGGCGCGCGCTCGTGGCCGAGAAGTACGACCTCGTGATCGACTGCCAGGGGCTCATCAAGACGGCCTGGGTCGCGAGCTGGGCGCGCGGGCCGCTCGTCGGTCTGGGAAATCGCACCGATGGCGCGGGCTACGAATGGCCCGTGCGCTTCTTCTACGACCGGTCGATTCGCATCGAGCCGCGCACCCACGTGGTCGAGCGCACGCGCCAACTGGTTGCGGGCGCGCTCGATCTCGCGCCGCCGTCGCCCACCGACGATATCGACTTCGGCCTCGACACCTACCGCGCCGCGCAGGCGCTCGCGGGCGTGGGGCTGAATCTGCCGGTGCCCTATGTGGTGTTCGTGCACGCGACGTCGCGCGCCGATAAGCAGTGGCCGGACCAGCACTGGATCGAGCTGGGCCAGGCGCTCGTGCGGCGCGGCGCGTCGCTCGTGCTGCCCTGGGGCAGCGAAGCCGAGCGCGCCACGAGCGAGCGCCTCGCGCGCGAATTCGGCGAAGCGGCGATCGTGCCGCCCAAACTCTCGCTGCCCGCCGTGGTGGGTCTGATCGACGGCGCGGCGGCCACGGTGGGTGTGGACACGGGGCTCGTGCACATCGCGGCGGCGCTGAAGCGCCCGAGCGTCGAGTTGTACAATTTCGCGACCGCCTGGCGCACGGGCGGCTACTGGTCGCCGAACGTCGTCAATCTGGGCACGGCAGGCCAGCCGCCAACGCTCGCGCAGGTGAAGGGCGCGCTGGCAGGCTTCGGGTTGCTGTAGCGGCGCGCCGCCGCAGCGCGCGCGCTGGACTGACTGCGGCGCGTCAAGGCGTACCACTGAGGCCGCGGGTATAAGAATCGGCGCGCGCGAGGGTGCACGAACGTGCACGGGCGCGCCAGGGCCTGGCCGGCAGGGGCCGACGCCGGCAGGCAATCAGATCCATCGCTTCCAGGGGCGACCATGAACGAATCCCAGATCATCGAAATCACTTCCGCCGACTGGCACGGCCAGCAGCTTTCGCAACCGCGCGAGACGCTGCTCGACGCCGTCGAGCAGGGCAAGGTGCTGTATTTTCCCCACCTGGCCTTTGCGATCGAAGGCGGCGAGCGCGCGCTGCTCGACCCCGCAATCGCGGATCCCAAGCGCAAGAACATCAGTCTCGACCCGAACGGCGGCGCGCTGCACGGCGTGCTCGGCGACGCCGTCACGCAGTCGGCCGTGCGTGCGTTGATCGCGCGTTACCAGACCTGCGCCCGCACGCTGGTGGACGGCCTCTTTCCCGAGTACACCGGCAAGCTGCGCGTGGCGCCCACGAGCCTGCGCCTGCACCAGGTGGAAACGCGCCAGACTTCGTGGCGCAAGGACGATTCGCGCCTGCACGTGGATGCGTTTCCGTCGCGCCCGAACTACGGCGAGCGCATCCTGCGCGTGTTCACCAATGTCAACCCGAACGGCGTGCCGCGCGTGTGGCGCGTGGGCGAGCCGTTCGAGGACATGGCGAAGCGCTTCCTGCCGAACATCAAGCCGCAGTTGCCGGGCTCGGCGTGGCTGCAGAACCTGCTGCACATCACGAAGTCGCCGCGCAGCGAGTACGACCACCTGATGCTCAACCTCCACGACGGCATGAAGGCCGATCTCGGCTATCAGAAGACGAGCCCGCAGGAGACCATCGGCTTTCCGCCGGGCAGCGTGTGGGTGTGCTTCTCCGATCACACGTCGCATGCGGTGATGTCCGGCCAGTTCATGATGGAGCAGACCTTCTTCCTGCCGGCGAAGGACATGGTGCATCCCGAATGGGCGCCGCTCGGCATCCTCGAACGCCTCAAGGGCAAGGAACTGGTTTGAATCCACGCGCGATGAGCCTGCCGACTGACGTGTCAACCGACGCCACCTGCCGCGCGGCCGCGGCGCTTCGCATGACCCCGGCCGTTGCGGAGGCGCGATGCTGAGAGCGATCTATCGCGCGGCCTGGTGGCTCATCGCGCCGCTCGCGGTGCTGCGGCTTTTCATCCGCTCGCGTCGCGAACGTGGCTATCGCGAGCATATCGGCGAGCGTTTCGGCTATAGCGCAGGGCGCTTGCCCGAGGACGACGCGCCGCTCATCTGGGTGCATGCCGTTTCGGTGGGCGAGACCCGCGCGGCGCAGCCGCTCGTCGAAGCGCTGCTGGCGGCGCGTCCCGACGCGCGTATTCTGCTCACGCACATGACGCCGGGCGGCCGCGCCACCGGCGAGCAACTCTTCGGCGACCGCGTGCTGCGCTGTTACGTGCCGTACGACATGCCCCACGCGGTACGGCGCTTTCTGCGCGCATGGCGCCCTTCGCTCGGCCTCGTGATGGAAACCGAGGTCTGGCCCACGCTCATCGACGAATGCAAGCACGCCGACGTGCCGCTCGTGCTCACCAACGCGCGCATGTCGGCGCGCTCGTACAAGCGCGCGGCGAAGTTCGGCGCGGGCGCGCGCGAGGTGTTCGGCGGTTTCACGCGCGTGCTCGCGCAAAGCCCCTCGGACGCGGAGCGCCTGACCGCGCTCGGCGCGCGCAACGTGGCGGTGCTCGGCAACCTCAAGTTCGACATGGCGAGCCCACCGGCGCTGATCGCGCGTGGCCGCGACTGGCGGCGCGCGATAGGCGAGCGGCCGGTGTGGGTGGCGGCCAGCACGCGCGAAGGCGAGGAGGAACTCGTGCTGCAGGCCTTCGCCGCGCTCGATGTTCCCGATGCGCTTCTGATCCTCGTGCCGCGCCATCCGCAGCGCTTCGACGAAGTGGCCGCGCTCGTGGAGCGCAAGAATTTCAAGCTCGAACGGCGCTCGCGTTGGGCGCCGGCTGCGGCTTCGGCGGCTTCGGCGCACGAGGGCGTGCGACTGCTGCCGCAGGACGTGAGCGTGCTGCTCGGCGATTCGATGGGAGAGATGGGCGCTTATTACGCTGCCGCCGACCTCGCGTTCATCGGCGGCAGTCTCTTGCCGCTTGGCGGCCAGAACCTGATCGAAGCGTGCGCCGTGGGCGTGCCGGTGCTGATCGGGCCGCACGTGTTCAACTTCACGCAGGCCACCGCCGACGCCACGGCCGCGGGCGCGGCGCTCCAGGTTCAGGACCCCGCCGATCTCGCGCGCGCCTTGCGCGAACTCTTCAACGACAAGTCGCGCCGGGTCGCCATGGGCGCGGCTGCTGCCGCATTTGCTTCGCGCCACCGTGGCGCGACCGCGCGCACGGTGGACGTGCTGCAGGCTCTCGTTTCGGACGTGTGACGTCCGCAATTAATACAGGAAAACTAACTGGAAACGAATGCATCGCTGCGCATTTCACGGTGTCTGTTATTTGAAAGTTCGCTGTTTGAAAGGGTCAAACGCGGCGACATGAAGGGCGATTTACAGACACCTGAAGGGTGTTTCATAGATGCGTGAAAGGGTCAAGTGGTTGCATGCCTCAACCACGCCGTTACGCGCGGCGATGTGTACGTATGCGCACATACGCCCAAGTCGGGGCGCGCGTGTACTGGGTTCACGTGGTTGAGTTGCGTTCGAGCCGCGTCATCGTAAGGAACGCATTGCCAGATATCGGTTCGCTGGCGTCCGTTTCACCGATATGCAGCCAGCGAAGGACCGCTCATGCTACCGACGATTACCCAGCAGGTGCTGCCGGTTCCGTCCGCGACGGAAATCCTCGATAGCGCGCCCAGCCGAGCCGCGCCTCGCAGCGTAGCGGCGCACGAATATTGTCCCCACGTCGACGGATTGCGCGCGATCGCGGTGGCGGGAGTCATTCTCTTTCATGCGTTCCCAAGCCGTATGGCAGGCGGATTCATCGGCGTCGACGTTTTCTTCGTCATATCCGGATATCTCATAACCACCATCATCCTTTCCGGTCTCGAGCGGGAAAAATTTAGTATTGCTGATTTTTACGGGAAGCGTATTCGCCGGATCTTTCCCGCGCTGCTTCTCGTATTGCTCTTTTGTGCGTCTGCCGGCTGGTTCGTGCTACTGCGCGACGAGTACCGGCAACTCGGAAAACACATCATCGGCGGGACTTCCTTTTCGCAGAATTTTGTTTTGTGGAGCGAGAGCGGTTACTTCGATAGCGACCACGATGCCAAACCCTTGTTGCACCTCTGGAGCCTTGCGGTCGAAGAGCAGTACTACATATTTTGGCCCTTGCTCCTGAGCTATGCATGGACGCATCGCTGGCGGTTCACGGCCATGAACGGCGCGATCATTGCGGTGTCCTTTGGCCTGAGCGTCTGGCTTGCCTGGCGCGATCCGGTTGCGGCCTTCTACTCGCCCCTTTCCCGCTTCTGGGAGTTGATGATTGGCGGCTCGCTTGCTTACGCCGCTTTGCACCGCTCCGATCTGGTCGGTCGTTATGGCAACGCGCTCTGTGCGCTGGGTATGGGCCTGTTGCTGTCGGGATTTCTGCTGACCAATCACGAGCGAGCGTTTCCGGGATTCTGGGCACTTCTGCCAACGATGGGGACTTTCCTGGTCATCGCCGCGGGTTCAGGCGCGTGGATCAATCGCACCATTCTCTCGAGTCGCCCGTTCGTAACTTGCGGACTGATCAGCTATCCGCTTTATCTCTGGCATTGGCCATTGCTGTCGTTTGCGCATTTTATCTGGCCGGACAATGGTCACATCACAAAGATCGCGGTGATATCGCTTTCCCTGTTGCTCGCATGGCTCACGCACCGTTTCGTCGAGAGGAAGATACGCTGGCATCGTGCTTCGAACCGAACCGCGCTTCTGCTGTTTGCAGGCCTTGTGTTGATGCTGGGCAGCGGCGTCGCGATCAAGGACGCGCTTATCGCGTCGCGTATCGACACCGTCAAGCTCGCGACGCGGGGCGGCTGGGACTTCCTGACGGCAACGAGCGCGGACGGGAAAACGCGCGACGGTATCTTCCCGTTGCATCAAGACCGGAAGGCTACGACGCTTTTTATGGGCGATTCGCACGTCGCTCAGTACGCCGAACGAATCTACCGGGATGAAGAAAGTAGCGGATCAAGAAATGGAGCTATTTTTGCTGTTGCCGCTGCTTGCCCGCCCATCCCGCACGTCTTCGATCACGATCTCCAGGCCGATTCTGTATGCGGTTCGATCCGTCGCGATGCGCTGGCGAAGGCGGCGAACAGCCGGGTAACGAACGTCGTGATCGGCGGATATTGGAGCTATTACTTCAACAGCATGGGCTATTACATCGTCAGCAACGGGAAGCAATGGAATCTCGACACGCCCGTTGGAAGAGCGGCCGCATTCGCCGCGCTGGATGGGGAGATCAAGGAATTGCAGGCGCAGCACAAAAAGGTCTATGTGCTGCTCGATAATCCGGTGGGTGATCCGTTCGACCCGCACGTGTTCTTGCCGAGAATCGGACGTTTCGATCCAGATCAGGCCGGGGGGCGCGTGAAAATCGATGGTCTGCAACAGAGCATTCGCGAGGAACTGATCGCGCTAGCGGAGCGCGATCATGCCTCACTCATCGACCCCGAATCGCGACTCTGTGTGGATGAAGCCTGCATCCGTCTCACGGGGAAAGGGTCGGCGCTCTATGTGGACAGGTCCCATCTAAACCCGGACTGGATCGTAGAGCATGCCGATTACATCGATTCGTCGATCTGAGAGATCGGTGGCGGTGCATCAATCCGCGACGAAGAGGCCTCGCTTTTCGATGAAGGCAATCACTTCCCCAAGCCCATCGAGCGCCTTCAGATTACACATCACGAAGGGCCGCTCGCCGCGCATCTTTTTCGCGTCGGAGGCCATGACGTCGAGGTTCGCGCCCACGAGCGGCGCGAGGTCGGTCTTGTTGATGACGAGCAGGTCCGACTTCGTGATGCCGGGGCCGCCCTTGCGTGGAATCTTTTCCCCGCCCGCCACGTCGATCACGTAGATCGTGAGGTCCGAAAGCTCGGGGCTGAACGTCGCCGCGAGATTGTCGCCGCCCGATTCGATGAAAACAATGTCCGCGTCGGGAAAGCGCGTGAGCATCTGGTCGACGGCTTCGAGGTTGATCGACGCGTCTTCGCGGATCGCCGTGTGCGGGCAGCCGCCCGTCTCCACGCCCATGATGCGCTCGGCGGGCAGGGCGCCCGCAACGGTCAGCAGGCGCTGGTCTTCCTTCGTGTAGATATCGTTGGTAATGGCGACAAGATCGTAGCGCTCGCGCATGGCCTTGCAGAGCATTTCGAGCAAGGTTGTTTTGCCGGAGCCGACCGGGCCGCCCACGCCGACGCGCAGCGGCGGCAGTTTCTTCGTTCGTTTGCTGGGTGCGTGCGAATTCATGGTTCGTGTGTGTCAGGAGCGGAAAAGCCGCGAGTATTGCGATTCGTGTCGCGCGGAAAGCACGCCAAGCTGCGACGCAAAGGTGTTTATTGCCTCAGGCGGGGTAGCGAGCGCGCGCGCCACGGCTTTTTCGATCTCGGGCCGCAGCGCGACGATGATGCGCTGGCCCGCGAGCTGGCCGAGCGGCACCGCCTTGAGCGCGGCGGCCGTCTGGTTTTCGATCCAGCTAAACGCGTAGGCGGCGAGCGCGGCTTCTGGCGCGGCGTCGTGCGCCCAGGCGGCGAATGCGTAGGCCGTGGGCTGCGCAATGGGCGTCATGCGTTCAAGCGTTGCGCGCCGCTGTGCGTCGCCCCATTCGAGTTGCGCGCAGAGTTGACGCAGCGACCAGCCCATCTGCGCGGTTTCGCGCCGCAATTCCGCCGACTCGCGGCTCGCGACGAATTCCTCGTTAGCGACAATGAGCGCGTGCGCGTCATGCTTACGCCAGCGTTTCATCTGGTGGGCCACGAACGGCAACTCGCCGCAAGCGAGCACGTTCGCGAGGCCGCCCGCTATCCAGTGCGCGGCGTCATCGGCGTTCGTGACGAGTTGCGCGTCGATTGCCGCTTCGAGTCCCTGCGAATAGCTGAACGCGCCGATGGGCAGCGCCGGCGACGCGAGATGCAGCAGTGCCGTGAGTTCAGCGATGTTCATGGCTGTGGTCGTGCGCATGGCCGTCGCAATGACCGTGATCGTGTCCGCAATCGTGGTCATGCGCGTGATCTTCTCCGTGCGTATGCGCGTGCCCGTGATGTTCGCCGTACACGCGTTGCGCGAGCGCGTAGTCTTCGGCGAAGGTTTCGTCGTGGCCGTGGCGGTGGCCGCCTCCGTATGCGCCCGCTTCGGGCTGAAAGGCCAACTGCACGCGATCCACCTGCGCGCCTAAACGCTTGAGCATGTCTTCGAGCACCGGGTCCGCTTCGAGCTTAAGCTCGTCCGCGCCCACTTCGACGGGCGTGTGGCGATTGCCGAGGTGATACGCGGCACGCGTAAGCGTTAGGCGGTCGGGCGCGCGCACGCGCAATACGCTCTCGGCTGCCGCGATCACGCGAACGAGGCCGCCGTCGTCGGCCACGAGCATGTCGCCGTCGCGCAGTACGGTGCCGCGCGGCAGCACCACGCCCACTTCCTCGCCGGTGTCGAGCGTGGCCGCGAAGCGGCTCTTGCACCGCGCGTCATAAGCGAGCGTGAGGGTGGCCGCGCGCTGCATGAGCACTGGCGCAAGCTTCGCGGTGAGTCGTTTGTCGATCGTACGCATGACTAAACTTTAGAACAGGAAGTAACGCTGCGCCATCGGCAGGACCGTGGCGGGTTCGCAGGTGAGCAACTGGCCGTCGGCGACAACCTGGTACGTTTCGGGATCGACGCTGATCGTGGGCTGCCACGCGTTGTGAATCATGTCGGCCTTCGTCACGCTGCGGCAGTTGCGGACCGCGACCACGCGCTTTTGCAGCCCGTAGCGCTCGTGAACGCGCTTGTCGAGCGAAAGCTGCGAAACGAAGGTGAGCGACGTTTGCGCGAGCGCGCGGCCGCGCGTGGCGAACATTTCGCGGTAGTGCACGGGCTGTGGCGTGGGAATCGAGGCATTCGGGTCCCCCATCTGCGCCAGCGCGATCATGCCGCCCTTGAGAATGAGCGAGGGTTTGATGCCGAAGAACGCCGGCTCCCAGAACACGAGGTCGGCCCATTTGCCCGGTTCGAGCGATCCCACTTCGTGCGCAATGCCATGCGTGAGCGCGGGATTGATCGTGTACTTCGCCACATAGCGCTTCACGCGGAAATTGTCGTGGCGCGCGCCGTCCTCGGGCAGGGCGCCGCGTTGCACCTTCATTTTGTGCGCAGTCTGCCACGTGCGGATGATCACTTCGCCCACGCGGCCCATTGCCTGGGAATCCGAAGAGAGCATCGAGAGCGCGCCGAGATCGTGAAGAATGTCCTCGGCGGCAATGGTTTCGCGGCGGATGCGCGACTCGGCAAACGCAATATCTTCGGCAATCGACGGGTCGAGGTGGTGGCACACCATCAGCATGTCGAGATGTTCGTCGAGCGTGTTGATGGTGTACGGGCGCGTGGGGTTCGTCGAAGAGGGCAGCACATTCGCTTCGCCGCACACCTTGATGATGTCGGGTGCGTGGCCGCCGCCCGCGCCTTCGGTGTGGTACGTGTGGATCGTGCGGCCCTTGAAGGCGGCCACCGTCGCTTCCACGAAGCCCGATTCGTTGAGCGTGTCGGTGTGAATGGCCACCTGCGTATCGGTTGCGTCCGCAACGCTCAGGCAGTTGTCGATAGCGGCCGGCGTCGAGCCCCAGTCCTCGTGCAGTTTGAGGCCGATCGCGCCAGCGGCGATCTGCTCCTCCGCGGGTTTGGGCAAGCTCACGTTGCCCTTGCCGAGAAAGCCGAGGTTGATCGGCCAGCCGTCGGCGGCCTGGAGCATGCGCTCCATGTGCCACGGGCCTGGCGTGCACGTGGTGGCGTTGGTGCCGGTGGCGGGCCCGGTGCCGCCGCCCAGCATGGTCGTCACGCCGGAGGCGAGCGCTTCGTCGATCTGCTGCGGGCTGATGAAATGGATATGCGTGTCGATGCCGCCCGCCGTGACGATCTGGCCTTCGCCCGCGATGACTTCGGTCGCCGCGCCGATCGGTATCGTCACGCCCGGCTGAACATCGGGGTTGCCCGCCTTGCCGATCTTCCAGATGCGGCCGTCCTTGATGCCGATGTCGGCCTTCACGATGCCCCAGTGATCGACGATCACGGCGTTGGTCACGACCGTATCGGCGACTTCGGCATGCAGGCGCTGCGATTGACCCATGCCGTCGCGGATCACCTTGCCGCCGCCGAATTTCACCTCGTCGCCGTAGACGGTGTAGTCACGCTCGATCTCGATGATGAGTTCGGTGTCGGCGAGGCGCACGCGGTCGCCCGTGGTCGGGCCGAACATCTCCGCATAGGCGCGGCGGACGATCTTCAATGTCATATCGGATTCCTGATGAAATCGCTGTGTTCGTCCGGGCGCGCTCAGAGCGGGCCCATCACCCGGCCGTTGAAGCCGTAGACGGCGCGGTCTCCCGCGAGCGCCACGAGTTCCACGGTGCGCTCCTGTCCCGGCTCGAAGCGCACGGCCGTGCCTGCTGCAATGTTCAGGCGAAAGCCGCGTGCGGCTTCGCGGTCGAACGAGAGTGCGGCGTTGACCTCGTAGAAGTGGAAATGCGAGCCGATCTGAACAGGGCGGTCGCCCGTGTTCGCGACCTTCACGGTGACGGTTTCGCGGCCTGCGTTGAGTTCGATTTCGCCGTCGTCGATCAGCATTTCGCCGGGGATCATGTGCGCGGTTCCTTTCGACTCAGGGAATCGGATGGTGAACGGTGACGAGCTTGGTGCCGTCGGGGAAGGTCGCTTCGACCTGGATGTCGGGAATCATCTCGGGCACGCCCTCCATCACGTCGTCGCGAGTGAGCAGCGTGGTGCCGTAATACATGACCTCGGCGACGGTCTTGCCGTCGCGGGCCGCTTCCATCAGCGCCGCGCTGATGAACGCGACGGCCTCGGGGTAGTTGAGCTTGAGGCCGCGGGCGCGGCGCCTTTCGGCGAGCAGCGCGGCGGTGAAGATCAGGAGCTTGTCTTTCTCGCGTGGCGTGAGCTTCATCGTTCCGGGTCGGTTGGGGCAAGGCTGTCGGCCCAGCTTACGTGAGCCTGGTTACGGACAGCTTGCGGCCTCGCGCGCGGCGCGCGCGAATCGATGCAAGCTCACAGCAAGGTGTGTGCCAGTGAAGGGGACAGCGTGGATGCACCAACTACGGGTGACTTTTGCACCGAACTGGCGTGGCAACGCCGCGCCACTGTGCGTTCGCGCATCGTGCGCACCACATCGGTGCGCGCTTCAATCTCAGGTGGTCCACAGCCGCAGCGGCGCGGCCTTTACGCCATGCACGAACGGCCGCAGTGCCGTCCAGCATTGCGTGAGCGTGTTCTGCAGCGGTTCCATCGAGCGCGCAACCACGCGCACGAGCAGGACACCAGGCGCGACGCAGGTCGCGCCCGCGCGCTGCGCATCGTCGAACGGCAGCATGGGGGCGAGATCTTGCGCCAGCGCTTCGTTGCACGCGGGGCCGATTGCCCACAACACGCCGAAAGCGGGGTAGCCCGCGAGGCCTTGCGGCGCGTCGCGCAGCGGGTCGTTGGCGTCGAAGAGCGCGCGTTCGAGCCACAGCAGTTGATCGTCGCCGCCGCGTTCCGGCGCCGTGCGCGTCACGCGCGTGAGCGAGCGCACCATGCCCGCCGACCAGCGCTCGCCCGCGGCCTGGCGGCCCAGTTGCGTCGCGTCCCAGCCGATGGCCGTGGCGCCTTCGCCGAGCGCGAGCGCGAATTCGAGTTCGGCGTGGGCGTGATCGAATACGAGGTTGTTCTGCGGCAGCCAGTCGAGCTTCGCGCCTGCGCCCACGCGTACATGGATGCGCTGACGCGCCACGCGGCCGTTCGACTTGTACCACTTGGTCGCGCCCGGCGTGGTGAGCACGGCGTGCGCGCCATCGCCCACGTTCACGTCGATGTCCAGCCGGTCGCCGCCCGCAATGCCTGCCGGCGGATGCACGATTACCGCGTGACAGATCGCATCGCCTTCGGGGTAGAGCGGTCGTTGCACGCGCAACGGCCCCGCGTGCAGGCGATGCGTGAGCGCAGTGCGCGTGCCCTGCCGCTCGAAGCCGAGTTCGAGTTTCGCGGCCCATTCCTGGTGTGCGGTGCTGCGAAACGTGGCGTTGGCGAGGGCGGCGTGATCGACGTGGAGCGACATGCGTGGCAAGGAGGGCAAGCGGAGAATGGCGTGGAGAATAGCATGCTCCATCCACGCTCAAACCGCGATCAACTCCCGCACTCCATCGGCATCCATGCTCGCGCCCGCGCCGCCCGCGACGATTTCGCCACGGCTCATCACCCAGTAGCGGTCCGCGATGGCTTTGGCGAAATCGTAATACTGCTCGACCAGCAGCACCGTCATGTGCATCTCTTCCACGAGCCGGCGCAACGTGCGGCCGATGTCCTGAATGATCGAAGGCTGAATGCCTTCGGTGGGCTCGTCGAGAATGAGCAACTGCGGATCGCTCATCAGCGCGCGGCCGATGGCGAGTTGCTGCTGCTGGCCGCCCGAGAGGTCGCCGCCACGCCGCGCCTTCATGTCCTTGAGCACGGGAAAGAGTTCGTAGATATGCGCGGGCACGCCAGACGGCATGCGCTTCTTGCTCGCCGCGCCCACCAGCAGATTCTCCTCGACGCTCAAGCGCGGAAAGATATCGCGGCCTTGCGGCACGTAAGCGAGGCCGTGCGCCACGCGCGCATGCGTGGGCAGCTTCGTGAGCGCCTCGCCGCGCCATGCGATGGAGCCGTTCTTCGTCGGCACGACGCCCATGAGGCAGCGCAGCAACGTGGTTTTGCCCACGCCGTTGCGCCCGAGCAGCACGGTGAGTTCGCCGTTGGGCACCGTCATCGAGACGTTGCGCAGAATGTGGCTGCCGCCGTAGTACTGGTTCAGCGATTCGATAGTTAGCATGGCTGATAATGTCGATGCGGACCTAGCGGCCCAGATACGATTCGATCACCGCTTCGTCGCGCTTCACGTCGTCGAGCGTGCCGTGCGCAAGCACGCTGCCTTCGGCCATCACCGTCACGCGGCCGGCTTCTCCCGCAAGCGCGGCGACGAACTCCATGTCGTGCTCGACCACCATCATCGAGCAACTGCCGCGCAAGCGGTTGAGCAGCGTGGCGAGTTCCATGGTTTCGTCGTCGGTCATGCCGGCGGCGGGCTCGTCGAGCAGCAGCAGTTGCGGCTTCTGCATGAGCAGCATGCCGATTTCCAGGCGCTGCTTCTGGCCGTGCGACAGCTCGCCCGCGAGCCGCCGCGCGTCGCTTTCCAGGCGAATCACTTCGAGCGTTTCCTCGATCTTCGCCTGCGCCTCGCGCCCCAGGCGCGCGCGCAGCGTGGCGAACCAGCCCTTGTCGGCTTTCATCGCGAGTTCGAGGTTTTCCCATACGGGATGCTGCTCGAACACCGTGGGCTTCTGGAACTTGCGGCCAATGCCCGCGCGCGCAATGGCCGGCTCGTTCATGCGCGTGAGGTCGAGCGTCTGCCCGAGGAACACCTTGCCCGAATCGGGTGCGGTCTTGCCCGTGATGACGTCCATCATCGTGGTTTTGCCCGCGCCGTTCGGGCCGATCACGCAGCGCAATTCGCCCGCGTCGATGACGAGCGAGAGCTTGTTGAGCGCGCGAAAGCCGTCGAAGCTCACGGTCACGTCTTCCAGATACAGGATCGTGCCGTGCGAGATGTCGATGGCGCCGGGCTCGACCACGTGCCCGAGATCGGCCACGCCGGAGAGCGCGAGTTCGTCGTACTTGAGGGCGTCGTCGAAGGGATTGTGGTTGAGCGGGTCGTTGAGCAGGCTATGTCCGTTCATGGGCGTTCGCTCCGCGCGGCGGTCCGCGTAGTGATCCGCGCAGTGATCCGCGCAGTGATCCGATTACGGATGAGTTCGATGAGTCCCATGATGCCGTTGGGCAGAAGGAGCGGCACGAGCACGAACATGAGGCCGAGGAAGAACAGCCAGTATTCGGCGAAATGCGCGGTGAAAAAGCTCTTTGCGCCGTTCACGGCGAATGCGCCGATGATGGGCCCGATGAGCGTGCCGCGTCCGCCCACAGCCACCCAGATCGCCATTTCGATCGAGTTGCCTGGCGACATTTCGCTGGGGTTGATGATGCCGACCTGCGGCACGTAAAGCGCGCCCGCAATGCCGCACAGGACGGCCGAGACGGTCCACACGAACAGCTTGTAGCCAAGCGGGCTGTAGCCGAGGAACATGAGGCGCGTTTCGCCGTCGCGCACGGCGGTCACGACGCGGCCGAGCTTCGACGTGACGATGGCGCGTGCGCCGAGAAACGCGAGCACCAGCACGGCGAACGTGAGCAAAAACAGCACGGTGCGCGTGCCCGGATGCGTGATCGGCATGCCGGCGATGCGCTTGAAGTCGGTAAAGCCGTTGTTGCCGCCGAAGCCGGTTTCATTGCGGTAGAAGAGCAGCATCGCGGCGAACGTCATGGCCTGCGTGATGATCGAAAGATAGACGCCTTTCACGCGCGAGCGGAACGTGAAGAAGCCGAACACCCACGCCACCGCGGCGGGCGCGAGCACGACGAGCAGGAGTGCGTACCAGAGATGCTCAGTGCCTTGCCAGTACCACGGCAGCGCATGCCAGTCGAGAAACACCATGAAGTCGGGCAGATTGCTGCCGTACTTGCCGTCGTGACCGATCTCGCGCATGAGATACATGCCGATGGCGTAGCCGCCCAGCGCGAAGAAAAGGCCATGGCCCAGGCTCAGAATGCCGCAATAGCCCCACACGAGATCGAGCGCGAGCGCGGCGATCGCATAGCACATGAGCTTGCCGCCCAGCGTCATCGCATAGGCGGAAAGATGCATCGCGCTCGATTGCGGGAGCACCAGGGCGCAAAGCGGCACGCCCACGCCGATTGCGAGGATCAGCACGATAAGCGCGAGCCAGGCGCGCGGCGAGAGCAGGGCGGGGCGCGCGGGCAAGCCGAGCGCGAAGGTTTCGGCGCGCCCGGATTCGCCATGCGGTGCGCCCAGCGCGTGACGCGTGGAAGGGGAAGTGACGCTCGTCATGTCATGCCTCCGCGCTGCGGCCCTTGAGGGCGAAAAGCCCTTGTGGACGCTTCTGGATAAAGAGCACGATCAGCACGAGCACGGCGATCTTCGCGAGCACGGCGCCCCAGAACGGCTCGATGGCCTTGGAGACGAGGCCGAGCCCGAAGCCGCCGATCACGGTGCCCGCGATCTGCCCGACGCCGCCCAGCACGACGGCCATGAACGAATCGATGATGTAGCTCTGGCCGAGATCGGGCCCGACGTTGCCGATCTGCGAGAGCGCGCAGCCGCCGAGGCCCGCCACGCCCGCGCCGAACGCGAAGGCCCACGCGTCCACGCGCGCGGTTCGCACACCTACGCATGCGGCCATGCGGCGGTTTTGCGTGACGGCGCGCACGAAGAGGCCAAGACGCGTTTTCGTGAGCACGGTCCACGCGACGCCCACCACGATCAGCGAGAACGCGAGGATCGCGAGGCGGTTGTACGGCAGGATGAGATTGGGCATGACGCTCACGCCGCCGCTCATCCACGAGGGGTTTTCGACCTGCACGTTCTGCGCGCCGAAGATCATGCGCGTGGCCTGAATGAGGATGAGGCTGATGCCGAACGTGGTGAGCAGCGTTTCGAGCGGGCGGCCATAAAGATGGCGGATCACGAGCCGCTCGATAACGGCGCCCACGAGCGCCGCGGCGACGAACGAAGCGGGAATCGCAAAGAGCGGATACCAGTCGAACGCGCCGGGCGCGTAGCGCTGCACGAGCGTTTGCACGACATAGGTTGCGTACGCACCGATCATGAGGAACTCGCCGTGCGCCATATTGATGACGCCGATGAGCCCGTACGTGATGGCGAGACCGAGCGCCGCGAGCAGCAGCACGCTGCCGAGCGAGAGGCCCGCGAACAGCGTGCCGGCGATCTCGCTGCGGCGCTGGATGGCGTCGAGCGCGTCGATGCCCTGTTGTGCCGCGGCGCGCACGGCGGCGTCGGGCTCGTTGTACGCGCCGCTCGCGTTCTTCGCGACGAGCGGGCGCAGCAGTTCGTACATGTCGAGATCGTGGCGCGCCGCGACGAGCTTCGCGGCTTCGAGACGCGTTGCCGCATCCGGATCGTGCAGCGCCGTCATGGCCCAGAGCGTGTCGAGGCGGCGCTTGAGCGCCGGGTCGGTTTCCTTCGCGCGCGCGGCGTCGATCATCGGCTTCATGGCCGGGTCCGGGTTCTTCAGCAGTTGCGCGATGGCGGCGCGGCGCGTTTCCAGGTCAGGCGAGGCGAGTTGCAGGCCCGAGACCGCGCCCGCTACCTTCGAGCGCAGGATGTTGTTCAGCGTGATGGGCTGCGCGCTCGATGCGACGTTGGCGGCGACGGGCTTGCCCGTTGCGGCGTCGCGCGCGTTGTCGCCATCCTGCACGAGCACTTCGCCGGAATCTGTCGCCGTGACGTTGTCCTCGGCGAGCGCTTTGAGGAGCGCGAGCGAAGCGGCGTCGTGCGTGGCGATGAGCTTGTCGATGGCGGCGGATTTCGCGTCGAAGTCGTCGCCGGCGAGCGGCGCGACGTCGGCCGCATCGAGCGCGTGCGCGCCAGTGCACAGCGCGGTGAAAAGCGCAGCCGCGGCGAGCGCGTGGCGCAAGCCCGCGCGCGCGTACCTCGGGAGTGAGAGAGCCATGATGTTTTCTTTTTGATGCGGGCCGCGGCGCAACAGCTTGCCGCGGCCCGCAGACGGAGCGCGCAAGCGCGCGCGAATACTACGTCAGGCCACGCGCGAGCGGCGCAGAAAGCCAGGCAGCGTGGTCGAGGTGACCACATCGGGCTTGCCTTCGTTGCCCGCGATGAACGGGCTCCACGGTTGCGCGCGAATCGCGGTTTTCGTTCTCCACACTACGTTGAACTGACCGTCGCCGCGAATTTCGCCGATCATCACCGGCTTGTGCAGGTGGTGGTTGCCGTCCATCGTGAGCGTGAAGCCCGAGGGAGCCGCCACGCTCTGGCCGATCATGGCCACGCGCACCTTGTCGACGTCGGTGCTCTTTGCCTTCTCCACGGCCTGCTTCCACATATGGATGCCGACGAAGGTCGCTTCCATCGGGTCATTGGTCACGCGCTTGGCTCCGCCGGGCAGGTTGTTCGTCTGCACCCAGGATTCGAATTGCTCCTTGAACTTCGTATTGTTCGGGCCTTTCACCGACATGAAGTAATTCCACGCCGCGAGGTGTCCCACCAGCGGCTTCGTGTCGATGCCGCGCAATTCCTCCTCGCCCACGGAGAACGCGACCACGGGCACGTCGGTGGCCTTGATGCCCTGATTGCCGAGTTCCTTGTAGAACGGCACGTTCGAGTCGCCGTTGATGGTCGAAACGACGGTCGTCTTTCCGCCTTGCGAGAACGTCTTGATGTTCGCGACAATCGTCTGATAATCGCTGTGGCCGAACGGTGTGTAGACCTCCTGAATATCGCTGTCCTTCACGCCTTTCGAGTGGAGGAACGCACGCAGGATCTTGTTGGTCGTGCGCGGGTACACATAGTCGGTGCCGAGCAGGAAGAAGCGCTTCGCACCGCCGCCTTCGGCGCTCATCAGGTATTCCACGGCAGGAATGGCCTGCTGGTTAGGCGCGGCGCCCGTGTAGAACACGTTGCGCGACATCTCTTCGCCTTCGTATTGCACGGGGTAATAGAGCAGGCCGTTCAGTTCCTCGAACACCGGCAGCACCGACTTGCGCGACACCGAGGTCCAGCAGCCGAACACGCACGCCACCTTGTCCTGCGTGAGGAGCTGGCGCGCCTTTTCGGCGAAGAGCGGCCAGTTGGAGGCCGGATCGACCACGACAGGCTGGATCTGACGCCCCATTACGCCGCCGTTCTTGTTGATGTCGGCAATCGTCATCAACGCGGTGTCTTTTAGTGAGGTCTCCGAAATGGCCATCGTGCCCGAGAGCGAATGCAAAATGCCTACCTTGATCGGCCCGCTGCCGGTGTCCGCGTGCGCGAACGGCATGCGCCCCGCAGCCGCGAGTGCGCCCGACATCGTCCCGAGTTTCAACAGACTGCGACGTTTCATTTTTGTGCCTCTTGTCCGTGAGTGAGTCGTGGGCCGTGGCGCGTGGGTTGTTTATGGTCTTGCGCGCCGCCCGGTGTGTGTGGCCAGTCTTGCGTACACCCTTCTGCAAGCGTTGTGCCAGCGCGAAGGTAAAGCGCGAGGCTTGCGCCATAAGGCGCGCGGCGATGCGGGGCGCATCGCGGGGAGCGCAACGGGCGGGCGATTGTGGTGCAGCGAGATGCATGTTCGGGCGCGCTGCATCGACTCAGTGCGTGCGTGCATGAAGCGGGGAGAGGGGTTCGCGAGGGCGCGCTGCATCGTTGTGCATGCGTGCGGAGCCACACTCAAGCGGGCCAGAAATGACAAAGGGCGCGGCCAGTGAGCCGCGCCCTTCCAGTTAGCTGACGTGAGTCTCTTTAGTACGTCGGCACCTTGGGGTCGACCTGACGCGACCACGCGTCGATGCCGCCTTGCAGGTTGAACACCTTCGTGTAGCCGCGCGATTCGAGGAACATCGCCACCTGGGCGCTGCGCGCGCCGTGGTGACAAATGCAGACGATCTGCGCTTCGTCGTCCAGTTCCTCGCTGCGCGCGGGAATCTCGCGCATGGGGATCGACGTGCTGCCGGCGATCTTCGCCGTTTCGATTTCCCACGGCTCGCGCACGTCGAGCAGCACGGGGGCCGGGCGGCCGGTGTCGGCAAGCCATTCGGCGAGGGCGGGGGCGGTCAGATTCTGCATGGAACACTCGATCGGGTAAAAGGCCGGGCCACCTCGAAGGCGCCCGGCGATGCGACTGGTTGGCCGCGCGCTTAGAACTTGAAGCGCGGCGGATGCACGGCGTTTTGCAGGGGTTCGACGTACGTCTCGAACACGCCGGCAATGCGGTACTGCTTTTCGTCGATGCGCGTGATGATCTGCGCTTCCATGACGGGCGCGCCGCCCACGAAAGCGGCGAGACGCCCGCCCACCTTGAGCTGTTCGAGCAGTTCCTGCGGCACGACCGGCAGGCCGCCCGACACGCAGATCACGTCGTACGGCGCATTCGCGGCCCAGCCGCGCGCGCCGTCGCCGAGCACCACTTCGGCGTTGAGCACGCCGTTCTTCACGAAGTTCGCGCGCGCGAATTCGGCGAGTTCCGTGTCGATCTCCACGGTCAGCACCTTCTGCGCCCGGTGCGCGAGCAGCGCCGCCATGTAGCCGGAGCCCGCGCCGATTTCCAGCACGCTTTCGTGCTTCTTCACCGCGAGTTCCTGCAGCACGCGCGCCTCGACGCGCGGCGCCAGCATGTGCTGGTCGTTCGGCAGCGGCACTTCGAGGTCGGCGAACGCGAGGGCGGCATAGACCTCGGGGACGAAATGCTCACGCTTGACGATCGAGAGCAGGTTCAGCACGTCCTGGTCGAGCACTTCCCAGGGGCGAATCTGCTGTTCGATCATGTTGAAACGCGCTTGTTCGATGTTCATGATGACTCGGCGTTGTAATCGGCGTTGTGGTCGGGACTGGTTCGGTCAAAGCCCGGCAAAAAGGGCGACGGGCAATCGGAGAATTGTAGCAAACCGGCCTCTGGCCCGGCCGCGCCGCCGGCAGCGGGAGACGCTGCTGGGGCCGGTTCCCACGCCATTAACGGATCGGTGTTTGTCCTGGCTTCGCGAGCCTTGCGGTTTTGCGGTTCTCGTACCAAAAATGTAATCGATTACATTTCACGGCGCGATTGTCCCGGCCTATGTCCCTTCGCTCGTCCCGATCAGCGCAACCGCAAGACGAAGCGGCTGGCGCCCACACCGCCGCCACCGCCGCGCGCGGCGGCTCGATCGCGGCGGTGGCGCAGCGCGCGGGCGTTTCGGTCGCGACGGTCTCGCGCGTGCTCAACGGCCACGCGAACGTGCGCGCGGCGACGCGCGAGCGCGTGCTCGCCGAAATCGAGGCGAGCGGCTATCGCGTGAACGAACTCGCGCGCAACCTGCGCACCGCCGAAAGCCGCCTGCTCCTGACCATGGTGCCCGACTTCGGCAACCCGTTTTACGCGGAGATCGTGCGCGGCATCGACAGCGTCGCGCGCCAGCACGGTTTTTTCCTGCTGCTGTGCGACACGGGCGCCGACGCCGGGCGCGAGCGCGGCTACTTCGACCTGCTGCGCCGCCATCGCGCGGACGGGGCGATCTGCCTCGACCCGGCCACCGTGCAGCATGCTAACCAGGTGACGGCGCAGGCGACGGCGGCGGAATCGACGGCGCTGCCGTGGGTGGCCTGCTGCGAGTTCGACCCGGACGTGGGCGTGCCGTATGTGGGCATCGACAACTACCGGGCCGCGCACGACGCGGTGCGTCATCTGATCGCGCAGGGGCGGCGACGTGTCGCGCTCATCAACTCCGACGAGCACTATCTCTACGCCCAGCAGCGCCGCGACGGCTGGCGCGACGCGCTGGCCGAGGCGGGCATCGCGATGCGCGACGCCTGGCGCGTGAACGTGAACTGCCTCGACTACGATGCGGGCGCGCAGGCTGCCGCCGCGCTCATGCGGTTGCCGGCGGCCGAGGCGCCCGACGCGATCTTCGCGGTGTCGGACACGCTCGCGGTGGGCGTGGTGAACGGGCTGCGCGGCGCGGGACGGCGCGTGCCGCGCGACGTCGCCGTGGTCGGCTTCGACGATATCGCGCTGGCCGCGCAGATCGACCCGCCGCTCACGACGATCGCACAGCCCATGCGGGAACTGGGCGAGACGGCCGCGCGCCTGCTGCTGCGGCGTTTCGCCGACCCGCGCGCGAGCGTGCCGGGCGTGCTGCTGCCGCACCGGCTCGTGGTGCGCGAGAGCGGGTGAGGCACGCAAACAAGCCGGAAAACATCAGCGAATACATAGCAGGGGAGACCAGCGGTGTCGAGGCAGGCGGCGAAAAAAGCCGCCTGCCAAAACCCGCCGACAAGGCCACTGGAGGAGCGCACGCTTATGAGCGTCGCCGTGAAGTTCAACGACATCCGCAAGGACTTCGGTCCCGTGCGCGTGCTGCACGGCGTGAGCTTCGAGCTGGCGCCGGGGCGCATTCACGGGCTGCTGGGCGAGAACGGCGCGGGCAAGTCCACGCTCATGAAGATCCTCGCGGGCTACGAGGAAGCGAGCGCGGGCGAAATGCTCGTGGACGGCGCGCCACGCTGCTTCGCAGGATCGCGCGAGGCCGAATCCGCCGGCATCGTGCTGATCCACCAGGAGTTCAATCTGGCCGAGCATCTGACCATCGCGCAGAACATCTTCCTCGGCCACGAAAAGCGCAAAGGCTGGCTCGTCGACGACGCCGCCATGCGCCGCGAAGCGCGCGAACTGCTTGCGCAGGTGGGCCTCGCGCGCGACCCGGACGTGAAGGTGCGTGATCTGATCGTCGCCGAAAAACAGTTGGTGGAGATCGCCAAGGCGCTCTCGCGCCACGCGCGCCTGCTCATCATGGACGAGCCCACGGCCACGCTCACGCCCGCCGAAACCGCGCGCCTCTTCGCGCTGATGACGAAGCTGCGCGCCGCCGGCACGACGCTCGTCTACATCTCGCACAAGCTCGACGAAGTGGAGAGCATTACAGACGACGTGGTCGTGATGCGCGACGGCCGCTTCGTGGCCGCGAGCGCGACGGCGGGGCTCGCGCGCCAGCAGATGGCGAACCTCATGGTGGGCCGCGACGTTTCCGACATGTTTCCCGAGAAAGGCGAAGCGCCCGCGCAAGCGCCCGTGGCGTTGCGCGTGACGCATCTCTCGGTGCCGGGCTGGGTCGAGGATCTCTCCTTCGAGGTGCGCGCGGGCGAGATCCTCGGTTTCGCCGGGCTCGTGGGCGCGGGGCGCAGCGAGGCGTTCGAGGCGATCGTGGGCTTGCGCCACAAGCACGCGGGCGAGATCGAGATCGACGGCCGCGCCGTGACGCTGCGCCACCCGCGCGACGCGATGCGCCACGGCATTACGTACCTGAGCGAAGACAGAAAAGGACGCGGGCTGCACATGAACCTCACGCTGCAGGACAACCTCACGCTCATGACGCTCGAGCGCTACGGCCATCCGCTGCTCGACCTGAAGGCCGGCCGCCGCGCGCTGGAAAAGGCGGTGCGCGATTTCGGCATCCGCACGGGCGACCTCGACAGCCGCGCGCGCATGCTCTCGGGCGGCAACCAGCAGAAGCTCGCGCTCGCCAAATTTTTGCAGCCCGACCCGCGCGTGATCGTGCTCGACGAACCCACGCGCGGCGTGGACGTGGGCGCGAAACGCGACATCTATTTCCTGATCCAGCGGCTCGCGGCTTCGGGGCGCGCGGTCGTCGTGATCTCGTCCGAACTCGTCGAGCTGATCGGGCTCGCGCATCGCGTGGCCGTGATGCGCGCGGGCCGCCTCGTCGCCACGCTCGGGCGCGAACATCTAAACGAAGAGGAGCTGATCGCTCATGCAACCGGCACCCACTGACGCGGCCGCCGAAGGCCGTGGCGCCCGCTCGGCCGCGGCGCGATTCGTGCACCGGCTCGCGGGCGTCGGGCCGCTCATCGGCCTGATCCTGCTATGCGTGCTCGGCACGCTGCTCAACCGCGATTTCGCCACGGCGGGCAACCTGCTCAACGTGCTCACGCGCACGTCGTTCATCGGCATCATCTCCGTGGGCATGACGTTCGTGATCATTTCGGGCGGCATCGATCTTTCCGTCGGTTCGATGGCGGCGCTCATCGCGGGCGTCATGATCTGGGTGATGAATACGCTCGCCGCGAGCGAACACGCCATGGCGCCGCTTGCGATCGTCGCGATCGGCATTGCGATCGCGCTCGTGCTGGGCGCGCTGTTCGGGCTCGCGCACGGTTTGCTGATCACGCGCGGACGCATCGAGCCGTTCATCGTCACGCTCGGCACGCTCGGCATCTTCCGCTCGGTGCTCACGTGGCTCGCCGACGGCGGCGCGCTCACGCTGCAGAACAATCTCGTCGATCTCTACGGACCGGTGTATTACGCGAGCCTCTTCGGCATTCCGGTGCCTGTGTGGGTGTTCGCGTTCACGGCCGCGGGCGGCGCGCTCATTCTCAACCGCACGGCGTTCGGGCGGCACGTGCAGGCGATCGGCTCGAACGAACAGGTCTCGCGTTACGCGGCAATACGCGTCGATCGCGTGAAGTGCGCGACGTATGTGCTGCTCGGCGTGTGCGTGGGCGTGGCGACCGTCCTGTACGTGCCGCGTCTCGGCTCCGCCACGCCCACTACCGGTTTGCTGTGGGAGCTGGAGGCGATCGCCGCCGTGGTGGTGGGCGGCACCGCGCTCAAGGGCGGCGAGGGGCGCGTGGCGGGCACCGTGGTCGGCGCGGTGCTGCTCTCGGTCATCGCCAATATTCTCAATCTCACGAGCATCATCAGCGTGTATCTGAACGCGGCGGTGCAGGGCGTGGCGATCATCGCAGTGGCATTCCTGCAGCGCGGCAGACGATAAGGATGTCGAAGCAGATTTGGCAAGGCAGTCGGGCAGTCGAAGGAGGCAGCGAACACTCAACGCAAGAACGGGCGCGGGAGCGCATAGGAGACAGCATCATGAAGAAGATGATTCGAACGATGTGTGCGGGCGCGCTGGCGCTTGGCGTAGCGGCGACATTCGGCGCGGGCGCGGCGCGCGCAGACGACAAGGTCACGCTGGGCGTGGCCATTCCCACGGCCGACCACGGCTTCACCGGCGGCATCGTCTGGTGGGCGAACGAGGCGAAGAAGGAACTCGAAAAGGCACACCCGGACCTGAAGGTCATCGTCAAGACGGCGGCGAACGCGCCCGACCAGGCGAACCAGTTGCAGGACCTCGTGACCGTCAACAAGATCAATGCGCTCGTGATCTTTCCGTATGAATCGGCCTCGCTCACGCAGCCGGTCGCTCAGGTGAAGAAGCAGGGCGTGTACGTGACGGTGGTCGATCGCGGCCTGACCGACAAGAGCGCGCAGGACGCCTACGTGGCCGGCGACAACACCGCGTTCGGCAAGATTCCCGCCGAATACCTCGCGAAGCAACTGGGCGGCAAGGGCAATATCGTCGCGCTGCGCGGCATTCCCACGACGCTCGACAACGAGCGCTGGAACGCGTTCACGTCGGTCATGAAGAACTATCCGGGCATCAAGATCCTCGACGCGAAGTATGCGAACTGGAACCGCGACGACGCGTTCCGCACGATGCAGGACTACCTCACGCGCTTCAACCATATCGACGCCGTCTGGGCCGCCGACGACGACATGGCCGTGGGCGTGCTCAAGGCGATCGACCAGGCCAAGCGCAACGACATCAAGATCGTGTTCGGCGGGGCCGGGTCGAAGGAGATGGTCAAGCGCGTGATGGACGGCGATCCGCTCATCAAGGCCGATGTGTCGTATTCGCCGAAGTTCATCTACGACGCGATCAAGCTCACGGCCGAAGCGCGCTTGCAGGGCAAGGCGCTGCCGCCCACGACGATCATCCCGTCGGTGCTCATCACCAAAGAGAACGCGAAGCAGTTCTACTTCCCGGATTCGCCGTTCTAAGCACGAGGCTTGCGATGAAGACGATCAAGGGCCCAGCCATATTCCTCGCGCAGTTTCTCGGGGACGACGCGCCGTTCGACAGCTTCGGGCACATGGCCGGCTGGGCGGCCCAGCTCGGCTACAAGGGCATCCAGGTGCCCGCGGACGCGCGCCTCGTCGATCTCGCGCAGGCCGCGTCGAGCACGGCGTATTGCGACGACCTGCGTCAGCAGGCCGACGACGCGGGCGTGACGATCACCGAGCTTTCCACGCATCTGCAGGGGCAGCTCGTGGCCGTGCATCCCGCCTACGACCTGCTCTTCGACGGCTTCGCGCCGCCGCAGGTGCGCGGCAAACGCGAAGCGCGCACGGCGTGGGCCATCGACCAGTTGATGCTGGCCGCGCGCGCTTCGAAGAACCTCGGCCTCGCCTCGCATGTGACGTTTTCGGGCGCGCTGGCGTGGCCGTACGTTTATCCGTGGCCGCAGCGGCCGGCGGGTCTCGTCGAAGCCGCCTTCGACGAACTCGCGCGCCGCTGGCGGCCGATTCTCGATGCGTTCGACGCAGCGGGCGTGGACGTCTGCTACGAACTGCATCCGGGCGAGGACCTGCACGACGGCGTGACGTTCGAGCGCTTTCTGGCGGCCGTGAACGAGCATCCGCGCGCGAACATCCTCTACGACCCGAGCCACTTCGTGCTGCAGCAGCTCGATTACCTCGCGTTCATCGACATCTATCACGCGCGCATCAAGGCCTTTCACGTGAAGGACGCCGAATTCCGCCCCACGGGCAAACAGGGCGTGTACGGCGGCTATAGCGGATGGGTGGAACGCGCGGGGCGCTTTCGTTCGCTTGGCGACGGGCAGATCGACTTCGGCGCGATCTTCTCGAAGCTCACGCAGTACGACTATCCGGGCTGGGCGGTGCTCGAATGGGAGTGCGCGCTCAAGCATCCGCACGATGGCGCGCGCGAGGGCGCGGAGTTCATCAAGCGGCACATCATCCGCGTGGCCGAGCACGCGTTCGACGACTTCGCGGGCAGCGGCGTCGACGCGGCGCAGCTCAAGGCCGTGCTCGGGCTGTGAACGCGATCTTCGAGGGAGCGAGGCGATGACACGAAGACTCAGGCTCGGGATGGTCGGCGGCGGCGAGGGCGCTTTTATCGGCGCGGTGCATCGCATCGCGGCGCGGCTCGACGATAGCTTCGAACTCGTCGCCGGCGCGCTGTCTTCCGATGCGGCGCGCGCGCAGTCGAGCGCCGAGGCGCTCGGACTCGCGCGCAGCTATGCGCACTGGCGCGAGATGGCGAGCGTGGAAGGTGCGCGCGAGGATGGCATCGACGCCGTGGCCATCGTCACGCCGAACCATCTGCATGCGCCGGTTGCGCATGCGTTCATGGAGGCGGGCATTCATGTGATCTGCGACAAGCCGCTCGCGGTCTCGCTCGCCGAGGGCGAGGCGCTCGCGCAGCACGCGCGCGATGCGAATCTCGTGTTCGCGCTCACGCATACGTATTCGGGTTATCCGCTTGCGCGGCATGGGCGGGAGATGGTCGAAGCGGGCGAGATCGGCGAGGTGCGCATCGTGCAGGTCGAGTATGCGCAAGACTGGCTCGCCAACCCGGTCGAGCAGGGCGGCGCGAACCGTCAGGCCGTCTGGCGCACCGATCCCGCGCTCGCGGGGCCGGCGGGGTGCCTGGGCGACATCGGCACGCATGCGTATCACCTCGCGTCGTTCGTGAGCGCGCTCGTGCCGCAATCGCTTGCTGCCGAAGTGCATACCTTCGTTCCCGGTCGCCGCGTGGACGATCACGTGCAGGCCATGCTGCGCTACGCCAACGGCGCGCGCGGCATGCTGTGGGCGAGCCAGGTGGCGAGCGGCGCGGAGAACGCGTTGCGGCTGCGCGTGTACGGCACGAAGGCGGCGCTCGCGTTCGATCAGGAAGAACCCAATGTGCTGTGGTTCACTCCGCAGGGCGGCGAGGCGCAGCGCTTGACGCGCGGCCGCGTGACGGGGGCCGCCGCGCTGCATGCGACGCGTGTGCCGCCCGGGCATCCCGAGGGCTATCTGGAGGCGTTCGCGCAACTCTATCGCGACGCCGCCGCGCAGATACGCGCGCGCGAGGCGGGCGAGCCAGCGCCGCCCGGGAGCCGGTTGCTGACCACGGTCGACGACGGCGTGGAAGGGCTGCGCTTCATCGAGGCCGTGCTGGCGAGCAGCGCGGCGAACGGCGCGTGGCGCGATATCGTGCGGCCGTGAATGGCCATTCGGATGAATTGAGCGCGCAGAGCCGGGCAGCGAAACTTGCGACATGTTTAACCCGCTTCAAAGGTGCAGCATGTCTAATGTCATTCAATTGAATTACAATGCGTACTCGACAAGGTCGGCCACGAGGTCAGCCGCAAGGCTAGCCCCACGGCCGGCGACCAGACCAGGGAGTGAGTCGATGAACGCAAACGCATTGGTACAGGTTCGCATCGATCACGCGCTCAAGCAGCGCGCGGCCGAAGTGCTCGACAACATGGGGCTCACGGTATCGGACGCCGTGCGCATTCTGCTTACGCGCATTGCGAACGAGGGCGCGTTGCCGTTCGATTTCGCCGTCGATCCGGTGGCGCACGACGCGTGGTTCCGGGCGAAGGTGCGCGAAGCGCTGGAAGACCCGCGGCCGGCTGTGGCCGACGAAGAGGTGGAGGCGCACTTCGCGATGCGCCGCGCGGCGGCGGCCGGCCAGCCCGAGCCGGCGCGCAACCGCAAGGCGAAAAGTTGAAGGTGTGCTGGTCGCCACTCGCGCTGGCCGACCGCGAAGCGACATTCAACTTTACCGTGGCAGACAACCCGCGCAGGGCGATCGTGTGGGACGAACGGATTTCGGCGTCTGTTCGGCGTCTGCGGCACTTTCCCAACCTGGGCCGGGTGGGCCGCGTGGGCGGCACGCGCGAGCTGGTGGTCGAATCCACACCGTTCGTGCTCGCCTACCGGTACGCGAACGAGTCGCTCACGATATTGCGTGTCCTGCACAGCTCGCGCCGCTGGCCGGACACGGTCGACTGAACGGCGGCAGGGCGCCGCCGTGCGTCGCGCAGCGCTTATTGGCCCAGATACACGAACTTGCCCCCGCGCACCGTGCCCATCACGCTCGCGCGTTGGTCGAGGCCCACGTGGTCGGTCGGGCTCGTGTTCACCATGCCGTTGGGCACGACCACTTCGTGCGCGTGCTCCAGTTCGCTGCGCAACGCCACACGGAACGCTTCGGTGCCCGGCTGCGCGGTCTTGAGCGCGCGTGCCACGGCGTCCTGCAAGCGCGGGTATACGCCTGCCGCGTCGCCTGCGAACTGTGTGACCGTGCCCGGGCCGTACTTCGCCTCGTACGCATCGACGAAGGCGAGCGCCGCCTTTTGCGCCGGCTGGTCCGCCGGCAGCGTGCGCGCCACGACCACGGGCTGGGTCGGGAACAGCGTGCCTTCCACGTCCTTGCCGCCCAGCTTGATGAATTCAGGCGTGGCGATGCCATGCGTCTGGTAAATCGGCCCCTTGTAGCCGCGCTCGATCAGCGTGCGTTGCGGCAGCACGGTCGGCGTGCCGGCGCCGGCAATCAGCATGGCGTCGGGTTTGGCCGCCATCAGCTTGAGGATCTGGCCCGTCACGCTCGCGTCGGTGCGGTTGTAGCGCTCGGTCGCCACGAGCTGGATGTTGCGTTCCTTCGCGTACTTCGTGAATTCGTTGAGCCAGCTATCGCCATAGCTGTCCGCGAAGCCGATGAAGCCCACGGTCTTCACGCCGTGCGCGGCCATGTAGCGTGTCATGACGTCGGCCATCGCGGCGTCGGTTTGCGCCATCTTGAACGCCCACACCCGTGCGCCTTGCTGCGGCTCGACCACCGAACCGGAGCCGACCAGCGTGATCATCGGCGTCTTGCCTTGCGCCACCGGGTCGAGCGCCGCGAGTGCCGCCGGCGTGATGTTCGGCCCGACGATCACATCCACGTGGTCTTCGTTGATGAGCTTGTGGATGTTGCGCACGGCCGCTCCTGGGTCGGAGCCGTCGTCGAGCACGATGTAGTCGGCCTTCTGACCCGCGATAGTGTCGGGCCACATGAGCATGGCGTTCTTGCTCGTGATGCCGATGGCGGCGGCCGGCCCCGTGCTCGACAGGTCGATGCCGATCTTGATGTCGGCGTGGGCCGCCGGAGCGAATATCGCAACAGCAAGCGTGGCCGCCGCGGCGAGCGGGCGCAATGACGTGTACAGCTTCATCCGTTGAGTCTCCAGGCGTAAAGGGAAGCGAGAAGTGATGTTCTTGTAATGCGGATTGTGTCTGATTTTTGTTCCGGCGCGGCCCGGCAACGAGCCGGATAGACCGCTACAGCTCGTAAGTCTCGTGCTCGCCCTTGAGCGCCTGCTCGATGAGCTTGCGGTTCAAACTCGGCGAAAGCAGTTCGACGAGCGTATACACATAGCTGCGCAGGTAAGCGCCCTGCTTGAGCGCCACGCGCGTGACATTGCTGCCGAACAGATGCCCCACGGGCACCGCGCGCAGGTGCCGGTCGCGCTCGGCGTTGAAGGCGATATCGGCCATGATCCCGACGCCCAGGCCAAGCTCCACGTAGGTCTTGATCACGTCGGCGTCTATGGCTTCGAGCACGATGTCGGGCGAGAGGGCGCGCAGGCGGAACGCGTCGTTGATCTTGGTGCGCCCGGCGAACGCATTGTCGTAGGTGATCAGCGGATATTGGGCCAGATCGTCCAGCGAAAGCGGCTTGCGTTCGAGCAGCGGGTGATCGGGCAGCATCACCGCCACGTGATGCCACGTGAAGCAGGGCAGCGACACCAGTTCCTTGTAGCCCGAGATGGCTTCGGTCGCGATACAGAGGTCGGCCTGGTCGTGCAGCACCATTTCCGCGACCTGGGTTGGGCTGCCTTGCAGGATCGAGAGATGCACCTTCGGAAAGCGCCGCTTGAATTCCGCGATGGCGGCAGGCAGCGAGTAGCGCGCCTGCGTGTGCGTGGCCGCGATGGTGAGGTTGCCCTGGTCCTGCGCCGCGTAGTCCTTGCCCACGCGCTTCAAGCTTTCCACTTCCTGAAGGATGCGCTCCACCGACGCGAGGATGATCCGGCCCGGCTCCGTGAGCGAGCGCACGCGCTTGCCGTGGCGCGTAAAGATTTCGACCCCAAGCTCGTCCTCCAGCTCGATGATCGCCTTGGAGACCCCCGGCTGGCTTGTATACAGAGCTTTCGCCGCTTCCGTGAGGTTGAAATTCTGGCGCACGGCCTCGCGCACGAAGCGGAACTGGTGGAGGTTCATAGATAACCTTTATTACCTATTGGCATATCGACCTGATTTTTGAGTCGTTTGAAATATAAGGCGAGTTTATTACCATTCCTCCAACTTTTCCAATATGGATATCTGTTTTGGTCATTAACAAATGACCGGCGCGCCTGAAGGACGCGACCGCCTCTAGAGGCAGGACAGCGCGGAAAGAGAGCGTAGTCGAGAAGTCGGAGCGCGGCGTAACCGGAACGCCGCGTTGAACCAACCCTGGGGTCCCCGAATGTACCAATACGATCAGTACGACCAGACCATCGTCGACGAACGCGTCGCGCAATACAGCGACCAGGTTCGCCGCCGCCTGTCGGGCGAATTGAGCGAAGAAGAATTCCGCCCGTTGCGCCTGCAAAACGGCCTGTACTACCAGCGCCACGCGTACATGCACCGCATCGCGATTCCGTACGGCAATCTGCGCAGCGACCAGTTGCGCATGCTCGCCACGATCGCGCGCGAGCACGACCGCGGCTACGGCCATTTCTCGACGCGCTCGAACATCCAGTACAACTGGATCAAGCTCGAAGAGACGCCGGAAATCCTGCGCAAGCTCGCTTCCGTCCAGATGCACGGCATCCAGACTTCGGGCAACTGCATCCGCAATATCACCGCTGACCAGTTCGCGGGCGTCGCGCCCGATGAAATCGTCGATCCGCGCCCGTGGGCCGAAATCCTGCGCCAGTGGTCGACGTTCCACCCCGAGTTCGCGTGGCTGCCGCGCAAGTTCAAGATCGCCGTGTCGGGCACGAAGGAAGACCGCGCCGCCGTGCAGATCCACGATCTGGGCGTCTACCTCGATCGCAACGAGCAGGGCGAAATCGTCGCGAGCATTCTCGCGGGCGGCGGCCTCGGCCGCACGCCGATCGTCGGCGCCATCATCAAGCGCGACCTGCCGTGGCAGCATCTGCTGACCTACTGCGAAGCCGTGCTGCGCGTGTACAACCGCTATGGCCGCCGCGACAACATGTACAAGGCGCGCATCAAGATTCTCGTGAAGGCGCTCTCGCCCGCGAAATTCGCCGAGCAGGTCGAAGAAGAGTGGCAGCACCTCAAGGACGGCCCCTCGACGCTCACGCAGGAAGAAGTCGACCGCGTCTCCCAGTACTTCGTGCCGCCGGCGTATGAAAAGCTCGCCGACACCGATACGTCGTACGAAAAGCATCTGCTGGAAGACCGCGCGTTCGCGCGCTGGGTAGAGCGCAATGTGCGCCCGCACCGCGTGTCGGGCTATTCGTCGGTCACGATCTCGCTGAAGCCGCGCAACATCGCGCCTGGCGACGCCACCGACGTGCAGATGGAAGCCGTGGCCGGCTGGGCCGACGAATATTCGTTCGGCCAGATCCGCGTCTCGCACGAGCAGAACCTGATTCTCGCCGACGTGAAGAAGCGCGACCTGTTCGCGCTGTGGGAAAAGGCGAAGGCGCAAGGTTTCGCGACGGCCAACATCGGCCTCTTGACCGATATCATCGCGTGCCCGGGCGGCGACTTCTGCTCGCTCGCCAATGCGAAGTCGATCCCCATCGCGCTGGCGATCCAGGAGCGTTTCGACAACCTCGACTTCGTCTACGACCTCGGCGACCTGTCGCTCAATATCTCGGGCTGCATGAATTCGTGCGGTCACCATCACGTCGGCAACATCGGCATTCTGGGCGTGGATAAGGACGGCTCGGAGTGGTATCAGGTGTCGCTCGGCGGCGAGCAGGGCAACGGCGCCAACGGCGCGCGTCTCGGCCGCGTGATCGGGCCGTCGTTCTCGGCGGAAGAGATGCCCGACGTGATCCAGAAGGTCGTGGACACGTTCGTCGAACTGCGTATCGACGGCGAGCGCTTCATCGACACGTACGACCGCGTGGGCATCGCGCCCTTCAAGGAGCGCGTCTACGCATCGCGCCAGGCGGCCCACGCTTAACCGCACGCAACGAGAGACGAGATACGAGCAATGGCATTGATCATCAAAAAACGCGAGATCGTTGAAGACAACTGGCAAGTCGTGCGTGCGGCCGAAGACGGCGCATTGCCCGAAGTGCCGGCGCTGCCCGCGGGCAAGGTGCTGGTTCCGCTCGCGTACTGGCAGGCGCAGCGCGACGCGCTCGTCGCTTCGCGCGGCAAGGACGAACTCGGCGTGTGGCTCGCGCCGGACAGCGAGCCGGCCGATATCGCCGCCGACTTCGACAAGCTCGCCGTGATCGGCGTGGACTTCCCCGTGTTCCGCGACGGCCGCGGTTTTTCGATCGGCCGCCTGCTGCGCGAGCGCTATGGCTACAAGGGCGAACTGCGCGCGATCGGCGACGTGCTGCGCGACCAGTTGCGTTTCCACGAGCGCTGCGGCTTCGACGCGTTCGCCGTGCGCGCCGATAAGGACATCCACGACGCGCTCAAGGCGTTCACCGAGTTCACGGTGCAATACCAGGGCGCATTCGACGAGCCGTCGCCGCTGTTCCGCCGCCGTGTGGCCCAGCAAGGCGCGGCAGCATGAGTACCGCTTTTTCCACGGCAGCGAGCGAAATCGCGGTTGAGCTGCAGGCGAAGATCGAGCGCCTCGACGCGCTGCTCGATTCGATTGCCGCGCGTCACGCCAACGTGAAGCTGGCGAGCAGCCTCGCAGCGGAAGACATGCTGCTCACTCACGCGATCCTTTCGCGTGGCGTAAAAATCGGCATCTTCTCGCTGAACACGGGCCGTCTGCACGCGGAAACGCTCGGCATGCTCGACGTGGTGCGCGAGCGCTACGGTTACGAGATCGAGCAGTTTCATCCGCAACAGGACGCCGTGGACGAATACGCCGCCCAGCACGGCCTGAACGCGTTCTACGAGAGCGTGGATTTGCGCAAGCGCTGCTGCGAAATCCGTAAGGTCGAGCCGCTCAATCGCGCGCTCTCGGACGTTTCCGCGTGGGTCACGGGGCAGCGCCGCGAGCAGTCGGTCACGCGCGCGGAACTGCACGAGGAAGAACGCGACGAAGCGCGCAACATCGACAAGTTCAATCCGCTCGCCGACTGGACCGAAGACGATGTCTGGGCTTACCTGCGCGCCTTCGAGGTGCCGGTGAACCCGCTGCATGCGCGCGGCTACCCGAGCATCGGCTGCGAGCCGTGCACGCGCGCGATCCGACCCGGCGAAGACAGCCGCGCGGGACGCTGGTGGTGGGAATCGCGCGACACGAAGGAATGTGGCTTGCACATTACGTCTGTGTCCGCCATTCCGGTCGCCGAAGTGTCGTCCGAAGTGTCGTCGATCAGCCAGGCGAACTAAGATTGAGTTTTGTCGCGCCGCTTTTGAATGCCGGCGCGCGACCGAATACCGAGTACTGCGCGCCTGTAAAAAGGGCGCGAATAAACGAAGGATCCGAATATGAGCACCACGCTCGACTCAGCAGTGAACGCACCGCTCCAGGTCACGGCGAACCGTATGGACCATCTCGATTGGCTCGAAGCCGAGTCGATCCACATCCTGCGTGAACTCGTCGCCGAATGCAGCAAGCCGGCGCTGCTGTTCTCGGGCGGCAAGGATTCGGTCGTCGTGCTCGCGCTCGCCTTGAAGGCGTTCGGCCTCGGCGCGAACCGCAGGACTACGCTGCCGTTTCCGCTCGTGCACATCGACACGGGCCACAACTACGAGGAAGTGATCGACTTCCGCGATCGCCGCGCGGCCGAAATCGGCGCGGAACTCGTGGTCGGTCACGTGGAAGATTCGATCAAGCGCGGCACCGTGCGCCTGCGCCGCGAAACCGATTCGCGCAACGCCGCACAGGCGGTCACGCTGCTCGAAACCATCGAGCAATATGGCTACACGGCCATGATCGGCGGGGCGCGCCGCGACGAAGAGAAGGCCCGCGCGAAGGAGCGCATCTTCTCGTTTCGCGACGAATTCGGCCAGTGGGACCCCAAGGCGCAGCGCCCGGAACTCTGGAGCGTCTACAACGCGCGCCTGCACAAGGGCGAGCACCTGCGCGTGTTCCCGATCTCGAACTGGACGGAACTGGACGTGTGGCAATACATCGAGCGCGAAAAGCTCGAACTGCCGTCGATCTACTACGCGCACCAGCGCGAGATCGTGCGCCGCAACGGCCTGCTCGTGCCGGTCACGCCGCTCACGCCGATGAAGGAAGGCGAAGTCAGCGAAATGGCGCAGGTGCGCTTTCGCACCGTGGGCGATATCAGTTGCACGTGCCCGGTGGCGAGCGATGCCGACAACGTCGAGAAGATCATCGCCGAAACGGCCGTGACCGAAATCACGGAGCGCGGCGCGACGCGCATGGACGACCAGACGTCGGAAGCCGCGATGGAACAGCGCAAGAAGCAAGGTTATTTCTAAAGAGCACGTAAGAGGAAAGATTAGACATGGTTCGCATTGAGCAACCCGCGCATCAACCTGAAGACCTCGGCGTGCTGCGCTTCATCACGGCGGGCAGCGTGGACGACGGCAAGAGCACGCTGATCGGCCGCCTGCTGTACGACAGCAAGGCCGTTCTCTCCGACCAGCTTTCGGCGCTCTCGCGCGCGAAGAACAAGCGCACGGTGGGCGACGAGATCGACCTGTCGCTGCTCACCGACGGCCTCGAAGCCGAGCGCGAGCAAGGCATCACGATCGACGTGGCGTATCGCTATTTCGCCACGGCGCGGCGCAAGTTCATCATCGCGGATACGCCGGGTCACGAACAGTACACGCGCAACATGGTGACGGGCGCTTCGACCGCGCACGCCGCGATCATCCTGATCGACCCCACGCGTGTCACGGTCGAGAACGGCGTAACGCAACTGCTGCCGCAAACCAAGCGTCACAGCGCAATCGTCAATCTGCTCGGCCTGCAACACGTGATCGTCGCGATCAACAAGATGGATCTCGTCGATTACAGCGAAGCGACGTTCAACCTGATCCGCGAAGCGTATGTCGCGCTCGCACGCCAGCTCGGTCTCTCCGACGTGCGCTTCGTGCCGGTCTCGGCGCTCAAGGGCGACAACATCGTGGCCGCGAGCGAGCGCATGCCGTGGTACGCAGGCGAGCCGCTGCTCGACGTGCTCGAGCAACTGCCCGTCGCGCAGGCCACGGGCGAAGCGCTGCGCTTCCCGGTGCAGTGGGTCGCGCGTCAGGACGGCTCCAGCGCCGACGACTTCCGCGGGTACATGGGCCGCGTCGAAGCGGGCGAAGTGAAGCTCGGCGACACCATCACGGTGCTGCCGGCGGGCCGCAGCGCGACCGTTGCGGAAATCATCGCGCCGGTGCCGGGCGGCACGGCGCAGGTCGATCGCGCGTTCGCGGGCCAGACTGTCACGATTCGCCTTGCCGAAGACGTCGACGTTTCGCGCGGCGACACGTTCGTGCCGGCAGCGGACGCAGCGCAGCCCGCGAAGAAGCTCGAAGCGGACCTCTGCTGGTTCGACGAAGAGCCGCTTTCGCCGCAGCGCAAGTATCTGCTCAAGCAAACCACGAGCACGGTGTTCGCGAAGATCGGCGCGGTTAAACAGGTGCTCGACGTGCACACGCTTTCGCACGCCACCGATCGCCAGGAACTCGCGATGAACGATATCGGCCGCGTGGCGCTGTCGCTGCAAAAGCCGTTGGTCTGCGACCTGTATGATGCGAATCCCGGCACCGGCGCATTCGTGCTGATCGACGAAGCGACGCATCACACGGTGGCCGCGGGTATGATCCGCGCGTTCTCGGCGTAACGCGCCAGCGCGCGGGCAGGTTGCGGCCGCGCGGCCGCAACAATGGATTCGAAGCTTATGGGTAAGGTATATCTGATCGGCGCGGGACCGGGCGCAGCGGACCTCATCACGGTGCGCGGCGCGCGGCTGCTCGCGCTCGCCGACGTCGTGCTGCACGACGCGCTCGTCGAACCCGCCATGCTCGACTACGCGCCGCGATCCGCGAAGTTCATCGCGGTCGGCAAGCGCTGCGGGCAGCGTTCCACGGCGCAGCACTTCATCAACAAGCAGCTTGTCGATGCAGCGCGCGAACACGCCGTGGTCGTGCGCCTGAAGGGCGGCGACCCGATGCTGTTCGGCCGCGCCGACGAGGAAATGCGCGCGCTCGAAGCGGCCGGCATCGAGTTCGAAGTCGTGCCGGGCATCACGGCGGCGCTCGCCAGCGCGGCGACGCTGCAACGCTCGCTGACGCTGCGCGGCGTGGCCCGCAGCGTGGCGCTTGCCACGTATTCGCGCGCGGCGGGCAGCGAGGCGATTCGCGAGCAGGTCAACGCCGATTCGCTCGTGTTCTACATGGGCCGCGACAGCGCACCCGAAATCGCGCGCCAGCTCATCGAGGCAGGCCGCGCGGGCGCGACGCCGGTGGCGATCGTGGAAGCGTGCAGCACCGCGCGCGAGCGCACGCTGACGCTGACGCTGGCGGCCCTCGAAGCGGGCGAGGCTCAGGAGTGGCTCGACCCGGCGCAGCCGAGCCTGCTCATGATCGGCGATGCATTCGCCGAAAGGGCAGGGCAGGCGCAGTGCGAGGATCAGGCGCACGGGGACCATCAACCCCGCCGCGCGGCCGCCTGAGCACCACGCGAAAAAGGCCAGGAAAGCAAACCGGGCTCGCTGAAAAGCGAGCCCGGTTTTTTTATGCGTGAGTGTTTTTAGCCGCGTTCGATTTCGATGCAATAGCGCACGATCGCATCGAGCACCGCATCGTCTTCGCCGACGGCTCCCGCGCAACGCAGATGCACGCCCGGATGCTCGCTCTGGCACTGCGCGATCAGCGCGGGCAGGTCGCGGCGCACGTGGCCGCCCTGGCCGAAGAACACGGGTACGACCGTGATCGTGTCGCAGCCGGCCGCGGTTTGCGCGGCGATGGCATCGGGGAGGCTCGGCGTCATGAGTTCGAGAAAGGCCAGGCCGACCGGACCTGCGTCGCCGCGCGCGGCGGCGAGCTTCGCGGCGAGGCGCGCAAACGGCTCTTGCCAGCGCGCGTCGCGCGCGCCGTGGCCGAAAAGGATCATGCCGTGCGTGCCCATGCTTGCGCGCCTCTACGAGTCAGCGGTCGAGCGCTTGCGGCATCAATGCCGGTCGACCCATTTGAGTCCGATCAGCCCAACCGCGAGATAGATGAGCCCCGGTGTCGCCGCCGTGAGCGGCGCGGGCCAGGTGTTCAGTGTACCCACGTGCGAGAACAGCGTGTTCACGAGCTGGAAGCTCATGCCGAGCATGATCCCGCCGAACACCTTCATGCCCACCACGCCCGCGCGCGTATGCAGATACGCGAACGGCAGCGAGAGCACGAGCATCACGAACACGGCGAACGGGTAGAGCAGCTTGCGCCAGAACGCGATCTGGTAGCGCTGCGCGTCCTGATGGTTCTCGGTCAGATGCTGGATGTAGCGGAACAGGTTGAACATCGACATCCGGTCGGGCGAAACGAGCAGCACCGAGAGAATGTTCGGCGTGAGTTCCGAGCGCAGCGAGTATTCGGGCGCCGACGTCTGTGTAGCGCGGTAGACCGGATCGAGCGCATCGGCCGGCTGGTTCTGCGGCGGCGGCACGCCGATGAGCTGCGTATCCGTCACGTCCTTGAGCAGCCAGTGGCCCGGCGGCTGGAACGTGCCGCTCTTTGCGAGCCGAACGTTGGAAAGCCGGAACTTCGAATCGAATTCGTAGATGCGCACGTTCGTGATGGTCGCGTTGGGCAGCAGTTCGCCCACATTCACGAAACGCGTGACCTGCTCGCCGTCGGCGCGCGCGGTGAGCGTGTCTTTCACCCACACGCCCGACTGGAAGTTGCTCGACACCGCCGAGCCCAGCGCCTCCAGACGCACGCGCTCGGAGAGCTGGTCGGTGTAAGGGCCGACCACTTCGCCGATCAGATAGGTGAGCAGCACGAGCGGCACGCCGATCTTGAGCAGCGAGCGCAGCGCCTGGTTCGTGGCGAGACCCGACACGCGAAAGATCGTGTATTCCGAATTCGCGGCCATTTGCGCGAACACGTAGATCGCGGCGATGAGCGCCGCGACCGGGATGATCTCGTAGAGCCGCGAGGGCGCCTGGAGCGCCACCCGCAGCACCGCGTACTGGAACTTGTAGTTGCCGTGGCCGACCGAGTTCAGCTCGTTGATGAGGTCGAAGAAGAAGAACAGGCCGGAGAAGGCGAACAGGATGAAGATGAACGTCAGGTAAACCTGGCGAGCGAAGTATTTTTCGTAGATGCGCATCGGTCAGTTTCCCTCTCAGTTTCCTGAAGAGGCGCGCCGGAACATCGCACGTGTAAAGAGCGGCCGGTTGCGCACGCGTATCCAGAAGATGAACACGACGAGCGCGAGCACCACGGCGTGCAGCAAGACGAGGCCGACGCCGAACGGCATCTTGCCTTGCTCGATCTGCGACTGCACGACGTTGAGCAGGTTCGAATAGGTGAGGTAGATCAGCACCGCCATCACGAGATTGATCGTGCGGCTGCGGCGCGGGTTCTGGTACGCGAGCGGAATGCCGAGCAGCATCAGGTTGATCGCGATGAGCGGCAGGCCGGCGCGCCAGGCGAGTTCGCCCAGGTTGTCGTCGGTGGGATGGCGCAGCAGGCCCGGCGTGGACGTGGTGCTGGACGTGGGCGTGTTCACCACCGGCTGGCTCGTGATCTTCACGCCATAGCGCGCGAATTCGCTGATGCGAAAGTCGGGGTGGCCCGGTTCGCCGTCGTAGCGGCGGCCATTTTCGAGCACGACGAAGCGGTCGCCGCCCTTCTGGGTTTCGGTGTGGCCTGTTTTGGAAACGATCACGCTCACCTTGCCGTTTTCCGTGCTCGTGACGAACACGTTCTCCACGCGGCCCTGGTCGGGGCTCATGCTCTCGATGAAGAACACGCGATGCGTGGTGGGCGATTCGCGGAACTGGCCGGGCGCGAGCAGCGACACTTCATCGCGTTGCTGAAAGCGCGCGCGAATGAGCTTGCTCTGCGCGTTCGACCACGGCCAGCCGATGAACGCGAAGAACACGATCAGCAGGATGATGGGCGCGGAGAAGGTGGCGACCGGCTTGATCAGGCGCGTGAGGCTCACCCCGGAGGAGAGCCACACGACCATTTCGGAATCCTTGTACCAGCGCGTGAGGACGAACAGGATCGACACGAAGAGCGTGACGATGAGCATGACGGCCATATAGCCGATCACGGTCAGTCCGATCAGCACCAGCACGTCGCGCGGGTCGATCTGACCGGACGCGGCGAAGCCGACGATGCGGATCATCATCGTCGTCAGCATGATCGTGAGCAGAACCATGAACACGGCGCCGGCCGTGTACGCGAGTTCGCGCTGCAGGGAACGTTCGAAGATCATTCTTGATGGGCAGGGCGGGCGGCCCGTGCCGGGAGGCGCGCAGCTCGCGCAACCGCCCAGGAGCCGCCGCGGGAAAAATAGCGGATAATTGCGGCTTTCATCCTAAGCCCTGATTTTATCCGAGGACAAGCGCGATGGACTTTAGCATAAAAGCCTGTGACTGGAGCAAAGGCGGGGAAGGCTCCTTCCTGACCGGCAAGTCGGATTGTGTCGTAGTCGGCGTGTTCGAGGCGCAAACGCTCTCGGGCCCGGCGTTCGCGATCGACACCGCAATTGGCGGCGCAATCGCGCGCGTCGTCAAGGCTGGCGACATCGACGGCAAGCCCGGCTCCACGCTGTTCCTGCCGGAAGTAAGCGGCATCGGCGCCTCGCGCGTGCTGCTCGTGGGTCTCGGCAAGCAGGACACCTTCGGTCAGAAGGCATACGGCGACGCGGTCAGGGCCGCCTGGCGCGCGATCCTCGGTACGAAGATCGCGCAGGTCACGTTCACGCTCGCGCACCTGCCGGTGAAGGAGCGCACGGGCGAATGGGGCGTGCGCGCCGCCGTTCTCGCGCTGCGCAACGAGACCTACCGCTTCACGCAGATGAAGAGCAAGCCCGACGTCTCGCAACGCTCGCTCAAGCGCGTGGTGTTCAGCATTGACGCCGCCGAGGAAAAGGCCGCGAAGCTCGCGGCGAAGCAGGCCGTCGCGCTCGCCAACGGCATGGACCTCACGCGCGACCTCGGCAATCTGCCGGGCAACGTGTGCACGCCCACCTATCTCGCGGCCACGGCCAAGAAGCTCGCGCGCGACTGGAAGCTCAAGGTCGAGGTGCTCGGCCAGCGCCAGATCGAGACGCTCAAGATGGGCTCGTTTCTTTCTGTAACAAAGGGCTCGGTCGAACCGCCGCAGTTCATCGTGCTGCACTACCAGGGCGCAAGCGCCAGGTCGGCGCCCATCGTGCTGGTCGGCAAGGGCATCACCTTCGACACGGGCGGCATCTCGCTGAAGCCAGGCGAAGGCATGGACGAGATGAAGTACGACATGTGCGGCGCGGGCTCGGTGCTCGGCACGATCCGCGCGGTCGCCGAAATGGGCCTGAAGATCAACGTGATCGGCATCATCCCGACCTGCGAGAACATGCCCGCGGGCAACGCCACGAAGCCGGGCGACATCGTCACGACGATGGCGGGACTCACGGTCGAAGTGCTCAACACCGACGCCGAAGGCCGCCTCATCCTGTGCGACGCGCTCACCTATGCCGAGCGCTTCAAGCCGGCCGCGGTGGTCGACATCGCCACGCTCACGGGTGCGTGCATCATCGCGCTCGGTCATCACAACAGCGGCCTGTTCTCGAAGGACGACGCGCTCGCGGGCGAACTGCTCGACGCTTCGCGCGAAGCGAACGATCCGGCGTGGCGCCTGCCGCTCGACGACGAGTATCAGGACCAGCTCAAGTCGAATTTCGCCGACCTCGCCAACATCGGCGGCCGCCCGGCGGGCAGCGTGACGGCGGCGTGCTTCCTTTCGCGCTTCACCGAAAGCTACCCGTGGGCGCACCTCGACATCGCGGGCACGGCGTGGAAGAGCGGGGCGGCCAAGGGTGCAACGGGCCGTCCGGTGCCGCTGCTGGCGCAGTTCCTCATCGATCGCGCGGCGCAATGAAGGCAGGTATGGCGATTGCTGCGCATCTCACGTTGTGTAAAGCGGTGCGGGCATGACGCGCATCGATTTCCACACGAACGTGGGCGACTCGCTGCTGTATGCGTGCCGCCTCGTGCGCAAGGCGTACCAGGCGGGCGAGCAGGCGGTGGTGCTTGCCGAGCCCGCGCGCCTGCGCGCATTCGACGAAATGTTGTGGACCTTTTCGCCGCTCGACTTCGTGCCGCACAGCATGGCCGGCAGCCCGCACGCGGGAGACTCGCCCATCGTGCTGGCAACGGACCTGGAGCGTGCGCCGCATCATCGCGTGCTGCTCAATCTCGGCGCGCAGGTGCCGCCTCAGTTCGCGCGCTTCGAGCGCCTGCTTGAAGTGATTGGCGATGCGCCCGACGAACTCGCGTCGGGCCGCGAGCGCTATCGTTTCTACCGCGACCGCGGTTACGCGCTCAACAACTACAAGCAGGGCGGCTGAGGCCGGACGCGAGAGGCGTACCGGCGCAAGGCCGACTGCTCCGATCGATGGAGGTATACATGCCCGGCATGCACGACCCGGAAGACAATGCGATTCCGCTCTTGAGCGAAGTCATGGTGGCGGGCAATCCGCTGCGCGCGCACAACGTGCAAGAGGCGAAAAGCGCGACGGCCGCCGCCGTGAAGGCCGCCGTGGCCGAGCGCGAGGAAGGCCTCTTCGCGCACGACGCCGACGCACTCGTCGAGCGACTGCGCGGCCGCTGCCTGACCTGGCTCACCGGCGAAGGCCGCGCGGTGATCGAGGCGCGCTGCAGCGCCGCGATGCAGGAACATTCGAACTGGCTCGTGGGCCAGGTGTCGCGCGAGATCGGCCTCGCGCTCGAAACGGAACTGAAAAACTGGGTGAAGGCCGCCGTGCGCGAAGAACTGGCGGCGCGCGCGGGGCAACCGCCTTCGGCCTGACTTTTAGCCCGGCCTCACCGCTTCACTTGAGCGTGAGGACCCAGCTCGCGAGTTCGGCTGCCTGAGCGGGGTTCAGTTGCGTGTTGGCCGGCATCGGCACCACGCCCCACACGCCGGTGCTGCCTTCCAGAATCTTGTGCGTGAGGTAGGCCTGCGCCTCGGGCTTGCCTGCGTATTTCGCGGCGACGTCGCGCAGCGCGGGGCCCATGAAATTGCGCGTGACCGAATGGCAGCTCATGCAGTTCTGCTGCTGGGCGAGCGCGAGGCCGGCCGGACTTGGCTGCGCGCGGGCAGGGGCGGCTCCGAGTGCGCCGGCAATGCCGATGGCGAGCGCGGCGGCGAGCGTCGCTGTCTTGTTCTTCGCTTGCGACTTTCCTTTCATACTGGTCTCCGCCCGCGTACGCGCCGGCTGTGTCGTCGCATTATAAAAGCAAAGGGCGCACGTCCTGAACGTGCGCCCTTTGCTTGACTGCGGGCCGGGACTTCCGCGCGGCTCGACCGGGTTTAGCCTGTCACCGCCCCCTCGTTCGCCGGCCGCGCGAGCGCCGCGTACTTCGCCATCACACCGCGTGTGTAGCGCGGCGCGGGCTGCTTCCAGGCCGCGCGCCGGCGCGCGAGTTCGGCGTCGTCCACGTTCAGTTGCAGCAGCAGCTTGTGCGCGTCGATGGTGATCGAGTCGCCTTCCTGCACGAGCGCGATCGTGCCGCCTTCGAACGCTTCCGGCGCGACGTGCCCCACCACCATGCCCCAGGTGCCGCCCGAGAAGCGCCCATCGGTGATCAGTCCCACCGATTCCCCCAGCCCCTTGCCGATGATCGCCGAAGTCGGCGCGAGCATCTCCGGCATGCCCGGGCCGCCCTTGGGGCCGAGATAGCGCAGCACGACCACGTCGCCTGCCTTGATCTTGTCCGCGAGGATCGCTTCCAGCGCGCTTTGCTCGTCGTCGAACACGCGGGCCGGACCCGTGATGACGGGATTCTTCAGGCCCGTGATCTTGGCCACGGCGCCTTCCGTCGCGAGGTTGCCCTTGAGGATCGCCAGATGGCCTTCCTTGTAAAGCGCCTCGCTGATGGGGTAGATCACCTTCTGGTCGGCGCGCGGCGTGGACGGCACGTCCTTGAGTTCCTCGGCGATGGTCTTGCCCGTGATGGTGACGCAGTCGCCGTGCAGCAGACCCGCGTCGAGCAGGATCTTGAGCACCTGGGGAATGCCGCCGGCCTCGTGCAGATCGGTCGCGACGTACTGGCCCGAGGGCTTGAGGTCGCAAATCACCGGCACCTTCTTGCGCATGCGCTCGAAGTCGTCGATGGTCCATTCGATTTCCGCCGCATGCGCGATGGCGAGATAGTGCAGCACGGCGTTGGTCGAGCCGCCTGTCGCCATGATGAGCGCCACGGCGTTTTCGATCGACTTCTTCGTGATGATGTCGCGCGGCTTGAGGTCCCGCTTCACGGCCTCGACCAGCACGCGCGCCGATTCCGCCGCCGAGTCGACCTTCTCCTGATCGGGATTGGCCATCGTCGACGAATACAGGAGCGACATGCCGAGCGCCTCGAACGACGAACTCATGGTGTTCGCGGTGTACATGCCGCCGCACGAACCCGTGGAGGGGCAGGCGTTTTTCTCGACGCCTTCGAAATCCTCTTCGGTCATGCGGCCCGCCGTGAATTCGCCCACGGCCTCGAACGCCGAGACGATGGTGAGCGCCTGGCCCTTCCAGTTGCCCGGTCGGATCGTGCCGCCATACACGTAGATGCCGGGCACGTTGATGCGCGCGAGCGCGATCATGCCGCCGGGCATGTTCTTGTCGCAGCCGCCGATCACGACCACGCCGTCCATCCACTGGCCCTGCACGCAGGTCTCGATGCAGTCCGCGATGACTTCGCGCGAGACGAGCGAATACTTCATGCCCTCGGTGCCCATCGACATGCCGTCCGAGATCGTGGGCGTGCCGAAGGTCTGCGGATTCGCGTCGGCGGCCTTGACGGCGCCAACGGCGGCGTCGGTCAGGCGCTGCAGGCCGGCGTTGCAAGGCGTGATGGTCGAGTGGCCGTTCGCGACGCCGATCATCGGCTTGTCGAAGTCGGCCTTCTCGTAGCCGAGCGCGTAAAACATCGAACGGTTGGGCGAGCGGGCGACGCCTTGCGTGATGTGCTTCGAACGACGGTTATAGGACATGGGGACCTCCGGTGGATTTTGTCTCGGGCACGTCTCGAAGCATGCGATTTCGCGAGAACGCTGTCCAATATATTATTCGTGGTCTATTGAGTCGAAAAAGATATCAACACGCCGTCAATGCGAGACCGATGCCGATGAGCCCGACTATCCCCGATTTGCGCCAGCTTCGCTATTTCGTCGCCGTGGCCGAGGAGCAGCATTTCGGCCGCGCGGCGGCGCGACTGTCGATGACGCAGCCGCCGCTCTCGCAGGCCATCCGCGCGCTGGAGGAAACGCTGGGCGTCGAGCTGTTCGCGCGCACGCGCCGTTCGGTCGAGTTGACGGCGGTGGGCGCCGATCTGCTACCGGAGGTGAGGCGCCTGCTGGCGAGCGCCGAAGCGCTGCGCCCGCTCGCGCAGAGCCTTGCGCGCGGCGAGGCGGGCGTGCTTGCGCTCGCCTTCGTTTCGACCGCCGACTATGGCTTGCTGCCGCTTTTGCTGCGCGATTTCGGCGCGCGTTACCCACGTGTGCGCTTGCAGCTTGCGGAGGCGACGAGCGATGTGCAGGTGGAAGAGCTGGTAGCAGGGCGTATCGACGCGGGCCTCGTGATCGCGCCCGTGCCGCCGCGCCACGCGGCCCAGCTTGCCTACCAGCCGGTCGCGCGCGAGCCGCTCGTGGTTGCGATGCCGTCGGCGCTTGCCGCGCGCCTGGGCGGCCCGGCCACCGACGACTGGCACGACACGCCTGTGAGCCTGCGCGATCTCGCCGATGCGCCGCTCGTCGTCTTCCCGCGCCATCTGGCCCCGGGCTTCTACGACACCATCATGGACTGCTACGGCGCGGCGGGCCTCGCGCCGCTCGTCGGGCAGGAGGCGATCCAGATGCAGACCATCGTGAGCCTCGTCTCCGCCGGCATGGGCGTGGCGCTCGTGCCGCAGTCGCTGCGCCATCTGCGGCGTACGGGCGTCGCGTACCGGCCGCTCGCCGGGGCGGTCCCCACCATCGAAACAGGGCTCGTATGGCGCTGCGCCGAGGTGAGCCCGGTGCTCGCGGCGTTCATCGAGATCGTGCGCGCGCAGGCGGCGACGGCGGGTTTGCAGCGGCGCGAGGGCTAGCCGCGCGCGGCTCGCCCTCGGTCGCCGTTACACCGCTGCGCACCGTGAGAGGTGCGTTTTCGTTCGCGCCCCCTCGCGTCGGCGATAATGTCACGCCATGACGTGGCATTCGCACGATTGCTTACAACCCGATTTCAACCGATATCGCCGACCACACTTCATCCACGATGCTCATCCACCCGAACTTCGACCCCGTCGCCATTCATCTGGGGCCGCTCGCCGTGCGCTGGTACGGCCTCATGTACCTCGTCGGCTTCATTCTGGCGATCGTGATCGGCCGTCTGCGCCTGCGTCTGCCTTACGTGGCCGCGCAAGGCTGGACCGCGAAAGACATCGACGACATGCTGTTCTACGGCGTGCTCGGCACGATCCTGGGCGGACGCCTCGGCTACGTGCTGTTCTACAAGGCGAGCTGGTATTTCGCGCATCCGCTCGACATCTTCAAGGTGTGGGAAGGCGGCATGTCGTTTCACGGCGGCTTCCTCGGCGTGACTTTCGCGATGGTGCTGTTCGCGTGGCAACGCGGCCGCACCTGGTTGCAGGTCACGGACTTCGTCGCGCCGATGGTGCCCACGGGTCTCGCGTTCGGCCGGCTCGGCAACTTCATCAACGGCGAGTTGTGGGGCCGCGTGACGTCGCCCGATTCGCCGTGGGCCATGTTGTTCCCGGGCGCCGCAAACGACGACGCCGCGTGGCTCGCCGCGCATCCGCAACTGGCCGCGCAATGGCACCTGAACGAAGTGTTCGCGCAGTACCACCTGCTGCCGCGCCATCCTTCCGAGCTGTATGAAATCGCGCTGGAAGGCATCGCGCTCTTCATCGTGCTGATTCTTTTCGCGCGCAAGCCGCGCCCGGTTGGCGCGATTTCGGCCCTGTTCCTGATCGGCTATGGTCTCGCGCGCTTCACGGTCGAATTCGCACGCGAGCCCGACGACTTCCTCGGCCTGCTCGCGCTTGGGCTTTCGATGGGCCAGTGGCTCTCGCTGCCGATGATCATCGTGGGCCTGGGTTTGATGGCGTGGGCGTATCGCCGCGCAAAACGCGGCAAGGACGGCAGCAAGAACGGCAACGACGGCGCGCGGGTAGCGGGCGCGAAAAGCTGACACGCGCGCGCGTCGCGCGTTTTAGCCCATGAAAAAGGCCACGGTTTTCGCCGTGGCCTTGCTATTTGCGCGCTTGATCCGTTTATAAGGCGCGCCTTATTTCATCTGCACCGAGCCGGAGACGCTCACCGTCACCGTGGACGTGCCCCCTTCGAGCGGCACAGGCGACGACATCTTCGCATCGGCTGAAGCGGCACGTGCGCTCATCATCATCATCGGGCGCGGCATCACGCCCGTGTGGCCCACGTTCACGTCGCGAATCGTGTTGCTGCTGTAGCCGAACGCTCGCGTGGCCGAGAGCGCCTGGTCGCGGAACGACGCGATGGCCTGGCCTTGCAGCTTTTGCTCGGCGGCGCGCTGCGCTTCGGGCGACAACGAGAACTGCACGTTGCCTACCTGCATGATCGACGAGAGATCGCCGGCGAGCTTCGACGCCGCCGCGAAATCGTGCGACTCGAGCACGACTTCCGTGCGGCCGCGCCAGGCGGAAATGCGTCCGTCGCGATCGGTGGAGGGGAAGATCGAGAACTGGCCCGAGTGCGCGGTCACGCCCGCGACGCCTCTTGCGCGTTGCAGCGCGGCGTCGGCGCGTTGATTGAGCGTGGCGGTGAGCGAAGCGGGATCACTCGCTTCCTGTTCGAAGAACAGCGTGATGTCGACCACATCTTGCGGCACTTCGGCGCTAGCCTGCGCGGAAAGCGACAGCACGCCCGAGGGCTGCTGGAAACGCGCGTCGCTTTGCGCAAACGCGGCGCCCGGCGCGAGCGTCATGGCGAGGGGAAGCGCGGCAGCGAATGCAGCGGCGAGCGTGACGGCGGTTTTTCGGTTCATTGTGGCTCCTTGCAGAACTTGCGGCGCGCGCAATCCACACGTAACGGCGTAGCGATGCGCGACTGTGCGCGGCTTGTGCGCGATTGTGCTTGAAGTCGCGCCCGCATGCTGTGTGCGTGCGCGGCTGCGCCCCGTTGAAACCGCCTCACATCAGATGTTTCGTGATGAAGTTCCACTCGGCCGTGGAGACCGGCGTGATCGACAGGCGATTGCCCTTCGCGAGCACGCGCATGTCCGCGAGTTCCTCGTGCTCGCGCAAGGCGGCGAGCGCAATGAGCGGACACTTCTTCTTGAACACCACGTCGACGAGCATCCAGCGCGGATTTTCGTGCGTCGATTTCGCGTCGTAGTAAGGGCTTTTCGGATCGAACTGCGTAGGGTCGGGATATGCCGTGGACGACACCTGCGCGATGCCCGCGATACCCGGCTCGGGGCAACTCGAGTGATAGAACAGGACGCCGTCGCCTTGCTGCATGGTGTCGCGCATGTAATTGCGCGCCTGGTAGTTTCGTACGCCGGTCCAGGGCAGCGTGCGCTGCGGCGCGTTTGCGAGGTCGTCGATGCTTGCTTCGTCGGGTTCGGACTTCATCAGCCAGTAGCGCATGAGTCGAAGGTCACGTCGAAAGGGAGAAGGTGTGCGATCGCGGCCGCACAATGGAAACGCAATGAAAAACGGCATCGGACTGTGGTCCGATGCCGTTTGAATAGGTCCCCGCCATAGCCGCTAGGCCGGCATCCTGAACCGAGGGTTCAGAATTGGTCGCAGTTAGCAGCACTTCGGGTACATCAGACTGTGTGACGCGCACGCCCGTGCTACAAATTTCCGCAACCGTGCACATGGCATTGGTTCAAGGAATATATGACCTTGGCGAACCAGGCAGGGAAGCTGACTAAACTGGTCGATAGCGTGTGTTTAGCAACGCGAGTTTCTAAACAATTCACTGCTATCCATGAACATCATCATACCGCATTTACCGCGCACTTCACTGGTTAAAACTGCGGTTTGAATCATGACTTCAACCGCGCTTATTGCACACCGTACTGGTGAATCACAGCGCCAAGTTGTTCGTTCATTTGGCGCATTGTACGACGGATTTCCTCGGCTGGGAATGCTTCTCCGTGTCGCACGCTGGTTTGCAGACGCAGCAGTTCCGAAGCCAGCGAAAGCGCCGCCATGACAGCGATGCGATCCGTGCCGCGCACGTTGCTGTGATTGCGGATCTTCGACATTTCGGCGTCCACGCGCGCCACGGCTTCGAGCAGCGCCTGTTCCGTTTCCGGCGAACAGACGAGGCGATAGGTTTGGCCGAGTATCGTCGCTTCGATCTGCTTGGTGGTCATGCATTTTCTCCGTGGCGGGCCGCGTTGCTGTCGTCGTCGTTGCTCTGCGACGGTTCGAGCAGATCGAGCTGGCTGTCGCGCTCGTTACCGGTGCGTGCGCGCGGCAGCTTTTCGAGGATCGCATTCAGACGCACCTGCGCGTCGTCGATCTTGGCCGAGAGCGCATCGCGTTCGGCTTGCAGCGCGGCGCGCTCCTCGCGAACCTGTTCGAGTTCCGTACGTGTTTCGTCGCATTGCGCACGCAGTTGCGCGAGTTGCTCTTCGAGTGCGAGGCGTGTTTCGTGTTGGCGCTGATTAATCTCGATCAGCCGCCCGATGTTTTGTGAGAGTGTTTCGAGTTCGTTGAGCATGTGCTGCGTCCTCTAAAGACAGGCATTCTAGCGCGGATTAACGCGTGTTTTGATAATTGTGTCGTTTCCAGACGTAACAACCCGGCTTCTTACCCGAATCAGTCCCGAATCGCTCGATACGTGTGATGCATAGGCCTGCCGGGAACGTAATTTGCCAGGGCGGCGCGCGCTGCGTGCCGTCTCGATCATGGTCCGCGCGTTATAACATTCCGGATTCGTGGCTGCGATATGCCTGCCGTCTTTTATGTGAGCCTGATTGAAATCCGCCGCCGAGTTCCCCGATGCGTTCCATGAGCCGCGATGAAACCCACCCCGTGCCGCCGATGCGCGCGCTGCCGCGCCGCTCGATGAGCGCGCGCCGCGCATGCACGATCTGGGGCGTGCTCGCCGCGGCCGCGCTCGCGGTATTCGCTGCATCCCTCGCGACAGGCAGTGTGAGCGTGACGTTTGCGCAGGCGCTGGCGGCGCTCGCGCCCGCGCACGGCGCGCCCGACATGGCGAGCGAAATCGTGCGTACGCTGCGCTTGCCGCGCGCGCTGGCGGCCTTTGCATGTGGCGCGCTGCTCGCGCTGGCGGGCGCGCTGTTGCAAGTATTGCTGCGCAATCCGCTTGCGGAGCCGTACGTGCTCGGCGTGTCGGGCGGCGCGGCCGCGTTCGCGCTCGTGGCGATGATCGCGGGCGTGGCGTGGTGGGGCGTGCAGGCGAGTGCGTGCGCGGGTGCGTTCGTGTCGATCCTGCTCGTGCTCGGTCTCGCGCGCCGCGAGTTGTGGCGCGGTGAGCCGCAGGACAGCGCGCCGCGTCTGCTGTTGACGGGCGCGGTGACGGCGGCGGGCTGGGGCGCGCTCATCACGCTGCTGCTTACGCTCGCGCCCGACACGCGGCTGCGCGGCATGCTGTTCTGGCTCACGGGCGACCTCAACGGCGCGGGCATGCCCTGGCCCGCGCTCGTTGCGCTTGGCGTGGTCCTTGCGTGCATCGTGCCCGCCGCGCCGATGCTCAACGTGCTGCTGCGCGGCGACGCCGCTGCGCAGGCGCTCGGCGTGCCGGTGCTGCGTCTGCGCGTGGGCATTTATCTTGCCGCGTCGCTCGCAGCGGCCGCTGCCGTGACGACCGGCGGCACCATCGGCTTCGTCGGGCTCGTCGTGCCCCACATGCTGCGCCTCGCGTTCGGCAACGACCAGCGCATGCTCGTGCCCGCCGCCGCGCTCGCGGGCGGCGTGGCCGTGATGGGCGCGGATCTCGTCGCGCGTACGGTGGCGGCGCCCGCGCAGTTGCCGGTGGGCGTCGTCACGGCGCTCGCAGGCGTGCCCGTTTTTCTGTGGATGCTTCTCGCGAGGCGCGCGCGATGAGCGATACATCCGCGCCGCTGCTCGCTGTGCATGCGCTCACATTGCGCGCGGGCGCGCGTACGCTCGTGGAATCGCTCACGCAAAAATTTGCCGCAGGCGAAATCTGGTGCGTGGCCGGCGCGAACGGCGCGGGCAAGACCACGCTGATCGGCGCGCTCGCGGGCCTGCGCGAGCCTGCGGCGGGGCGCGTCGAAGTGGAGGGCACAGCGCTCGCGCATTGGCCGCCGGCGCGCCTCGCGCAACGCCGCGCACTGATGCCGCAGGACCAGCGCGACGCATTCAGCGCGAGCGTGATCGACACCGTGCTGCTCAACCGCTATCCGCATCTTTCGGGCTGGGGCTGGGAAGGCGACGCCGATCGAACCGCCGCGCACGCCGCGCTCGCCACGCTCGGCCTCGAAACGTTCGCCGCGCGCGACGTGCTCTCGCTCTCGGGCGGCGAGCGCCAGCGTGTCGCGCTGGCGGCCGTGTTATGTCAGGGCGCGCCACTCATGCTGCTCGACGAACCGCTTGCGCATCTCGACCTCCATCATCAGATTGCGTGCCTCGATGCACTCTCGCGCTGGGTGCGCAGTGAAGCGCGCACGGTGCTGTTTTCCTGCCACGATCTCAATCTCGCGCGGCGTTTCGCGACGCACGCGCTCCTGCTCGACGGCCGCGGCGGCTTTCACGCGGGCCCCGTGCGCGAGGTGCTCACGCCGGAGCGCGCGAGCGCCGCGTTTGGTCATCCGCTCGTGCTGATACGCGAGGGCGGGCACGAAGCGCTGGTGCCCGCGGCCGGTTTGACCGCCTCATTACCGCATTCGCCGGGATCGAACGGCACGCGCTAGTGTGCCGCATTCGCCCGCATCACATCGGCCCGCATCACATCGAAACGAAACACACCATGACGTCATCGCTTACCGAACTGCTCGCCGTCGAACCGCTCGACCTCTCGTTGCGCGACGAACTGCAACGCCTCATCGACACCAGGACCAAACCGCCCGGCAGTCTCGGCCGCCTCGAAGCGCTGGCGCGTCAGCTCGGCATGATCCAGGGCAGCACACGGCCACGCGTCGAGCGTCCCGTGATGATCGTGTTCGCGGGCGATCACGGCATTGCGGCCGAAAGCGTGAGCCCGTATCCGCAAGCCGTGACCGCGCAGATGGTCGCGAACTTCGTGGCCGGGGGCGCTGCCATCAACGCGTTCAGCGGCGTGGCGGGACTCACGCTCGAAGTCGTCAACGCGGGCGTGGCGACGCCGCTGCCGCCGTCGCCCGCGCTCGTCGATGTGCCCATCGCGCGCGGCACGCGCAACTTCGCGCACGAGCGAGCCATGACGCGCGACGAAGCGCTCGCCGCGCTCGCCGCGGGCGCTGCGCGCGTGCGCCACCATGCGGCGCTCGGCACGAACGTGATCGGCTTTGGGGAAATGGGCATCGCGAATACGTCTTCCGCTGCGTGCCTGATGAGCCGGTTGTGCGGCGTGCCGATCGACGAATGCGTCGGGCGCGGCACGGGCCTCGACAACGCGGGCCTCGCGAAAAAGCGCAACGTGCTCGCGGCGGCCCTCGCGCATCATGCCGACGCGCGCGAGCCGCTCGACGTGCTCGCCGCGTTCGGCGGGTTCGAGATCGCGATGATGGCGGGCGCGTTCCTCGAAGCGGCGCGCTCGCGCATGGCGATTCTCGTGGACGGCTTCATCGCGACCGCGGCGCTGCTCGTGGCCGACTCGCTCGCGCCGAACGTGCGCGACTACTGCGTGTTTGCGCACGCATCGAACGAAGCGGGGCACCGCCGCATGCTCGATCACTTCGGCGCGCGCGAACTGCTCGCGCTCGACCTGCGTCTGGGCGAGGGCACGGGCGCGGCGCTCGCGGTGCCGCTGTTGCGCGCGGCGGTGGCGTTCCTGAACGAAATGGCGAGCTTCGAGTCGGCGGCTGTCGACAATCGCAGCGATCGCCACGCCTGAGCGCTTCACGATGAATCCGCTTGCGGAACTGCGTTACTTCTTCACGGCGTTAGGCTATTTCACGCGCGTGCCGGTGCCGCGCTGGGTCGGCTTCGAGCCCGCGTGGCTCAACGCGGCGGCGCGCTACTTTCCGCTCGTCGGCGCGTTGATCGGCGCGCTTGGGGCGCTCGTCTATCTCGCCGCATTGCGCGTGTTTCCGGCGAGCGTCGCCGTCCTGCTTTCGATGGCGCTCACGCTGCTCGCGACGGGCGCTTTTCACGAAGACGGCCTCGCCGACTGCCTCGATGCCTTCGGCGGCGCGTACACCCGCGAGGACGTGCTGCGCATCATGCACGATTCGCGCATCGGCGCGTTTGGTGCGATCGGTCTCGTGGTGGCGCTCGCGCTCAAGTGGCAGACGCTCGCCGCGCTTCCTCCCGCGCGCGCCGCGATGCTGATGATCGCGGCTCACGCTGCGAGCCGCGCGTGCGCGATCAGCTATCTCGTCTCGCTCGAATACGTGCGGCCCGAGGGCAAGGCCAAGCCCGTTGCGCAGCGCATGAGCGTGCCCGCGTGGCTGTGCGCGTGCGTGTTCGGTTTGCCGTGGCTGTTCTGGCCGGCGGCGTCCGGCGCGCCCGACTGGCGCGCGGGCGTCGCGACGCTCGTCGTGCTCGCCGTGTTGCGCTTCGCGTTGGGGCGTTACTTCGTGCGCCGCATCGGCGGTTATACGGGCGATTGTCTCGGCTTCGCGCAGCAGGTGTTCGAGATCGCCATCTACCTCGTGGGGCTCGCATGGATCTCGTTCTGATCCGCCATCCCGCCGTGGCGGTGGACGCCGGCGTGTGCTACGGCGCGAGCGACGTGCCGCTCGCGGGCGACGCGGCGCAGCAGGCTTCGCTGCTCGCCGGGCGGCTCGCGTCGCTCGGCGTGCGCGAACCGCAACGGATCGAAACGAGCCCGCTCACCCGCTGCGCGAGCGTTGCGGCGGCGCTCGCAGTTATGCGCGGCCACATGCTGCAAGCCGAAGCACGCCTCGCGGAAATGGATTTCGGCGCGTGGGAAATGCAGCGTTGGGACGCGATCGACCGCGCGCAGATCGACGCCTGGGCCGCGAATTTCGAGCACGCGCGCGAGCATGGCGGCGAGAGCGTCGCGCAGTTCGATGCGCGTGTGAGCGCGTGGTTCGACACGCTCGACGCGCACGCGAAGTCCACCGTTTGGGCCGTGACGCATGCGGGCGTGATTCGCACAGTCACAGCGCGTGCGCTTGGCATGCCGCTGGCGCGCTGCCTGCGCTGGCCGCTGGAGATGGCTGCCATCGTTTGCCTGCGTTACGACGTTCATCACGCGCAGTGGCTGCTCGCGCGCTGGAACGCCTGATAAACCGATCAGGATATCGAATCAATGCGCCATGGCGCTGCGCGAGCGGGCGAGGTCGAGATCCTTGCATAGCTGCGCCGCGCCCTGGGCGATGCGCGGCGCCGGGCGCGTGAGCAGATCGCCGTCGATGGCGAAGAGATTGCCGCGCGCAACCGCAGTGAGCGCGGGCCACGCGCGCCAGCGTTCGAGGCCCGGCAGCGGACGATCCGGCGAAGTCGCGCCCGGCGACGCGGTGACGATCGCATCGGGATTGGCGGCGAGCACGGCTTCCGTCGAAACCGTCGGCACGAGCGGATCGAGCGCCGCGAACACGTTGCGGCCGCCGCACAGCGCGATCACGTCGCTGATCATGTGCGATCCGTTGATGGTCATCAGCGGCTGATCCCAGACTTCATAAAAGACGCTCACGGGGGCGCGCTGCGCATAGCGTGCGCGCAGTTGCGCGATGTCGCTCCGGTAGGCGTTCGCTGCGGCCTGCGCCGCCGATTGGGTGCCGAGCAGCACGCCAAGACGCGTGAGCGAAGTCGCGACGTCGTCGAGCTTATGCGGCTCGCTGAAAAAGAGCGGAATGTGCAGATCGCGCAGACGATCGAGCTGTTGCTGTGCGTTGCCGTGACGCCAGACCACGATGAGATCGGGCTTGAGCGCGGCGATGCGCTCCAGGTCGAGCGAGCGATTGTCGCCCACGCGCGGCACCTTTTGCGCTTGCGGCGGGTAGTCGCTGTAGGCCACCGCGCCGATCACTTTCGCGCCGCCGCCCGCGGCGTAGAGCAATTCGGTAACGTGGGGCGCGAGGCTCACGACGCGCTGCGCGGGCGCGGGAAGCGTGACGGCGTTGCCGGCGTCGTCGATGGCGGTGACGGTCGCGCGGGCGGCGCACGGGCCGAGCGCCGCGACGACAACCGATAACGCGAGGAAGGCCGCGCGCATCAGCCGATCGCCTGCATGGCTTGCGCGAGCGCGCTTTCGAAGCGCCGCCATTCGTCTTCCGATGCGGGCAGGCCGAAGCGCAGGCTGGCCGGCGCGTCGAAGCGGCGCGTCCACACCGCGCGGCGCGCGAGCGCGTCCTGCAAGGCTGCCGCGCGCGGGTCCGCGATCCACGCGAAGAGCGGCGTGGCGTACGGCGCGAAGCCGTGAACGCGCAACAGCGCGGCGAGGCGCGCGCTTTCCGCCGCGAGGCGTACGCGCATTTCGCTTTGCCACGCGCTGTCTTCGAACGCGTGGGTGACGGCGTGACGCGCGGGTCCGCTCACGGTCCACGCGCCCAGATGCGCGCGCAACGCCGCTAGCAGCGCGGGTGCGCCAAGCGCGAAACCGCAACGCGCGCCCGCGAGCCCGAAGAACTTGCCCGGCGAGCGCAGCACGACGAGCCCTTCGCGACTGGTTGCGTGCGCAAGCGATTCGGATCGATCATGGCCGAATGCATCGGCAAAGGCTTCGTCGACGATCAGCGTACCGCCGCGCGACGCGAGTTGCGCATGCCAATGCAGCAGACGCGCGGCTGAAAGATGCGCGGCCGTCGGATTGTTGGGATTCACCACGACGGCATGCGTGACGGCCTCGGGCAGCGTGTCGCGCTCCACGTCGAGCGGCACGATAGCGTGGCCCGCGCGCGCGAACGCCGGCGCGTACTCGCCATAGGTGAGCGGCGCGATCGCCACACTCGCGCGCGGCAACAACGCGGGCAGTACGCGGATCGCGGCCTGGCTGCCAGCCACGGGCAAGACATGGCGCGCGTGCGGCGCGCCGTAATAGCGCGCGGCGCACGCGGCGAAGCCGTCGCCGTCCTCGGGCAGGCGCCGCCATGCGGCGGGCGGCACAGGCGGCACGGGATAGCCATGCGGATTGATGCCGGTGGAGAGATCGATCCAGGCGTCCCAGGCGATGCCGTAACGCTGCGCGGCTTCGTGCAGATTGCCGCCGTGCGCGACCAGCGTGACCGGATGCTCAGACATGGGTCGCCACGCTCACGAAGGCCATTGCGAGCAGCGCCGCGAGCCACAGGATGGTGGTGCGCTCGACGAGCCGCAGCGCCGCATCCACGTGCTGCGCGCCCGGCGGCGAGCCCGCGCCGAGCGCCGGGCGTTCCTCGATCACACCGTGATAGACAGCCGCGCCGCCCAGCAGCACGTTCAGGCTGCCCGCGCCCGAGGCCATCACGGGGCCCGCATTGGGGCTCTCCCAGCGATGCGCCTGTTCGCGCCAGCAGCGCAGCGCCATGCGCGTGTCGCCGAGCAGCGCGTAGCTCGCGGCGGTGAGGCGCGCGGGAATCCAGTTGAGCACGTCGTCGATGCGCGCGGCCGCCCAGCCAAAGCGCAGGAAGCGCGGCGTGCGGTAGCCCCACATCGCGTCGAGCGTGTTGGCGAGACGAAACGCGAGCGCGCCAGGGCCCCCCGCGATCGCGAACCAGAACAGCGCGCCGAAGATCGCGTCGTTGCCGTTTTCCAGCGCCGATTCGACAGCGGCGCGCGAGAGCGCGGTGGCGTCCGCTTCTGCTGTGTCGCGCGAGACGATGCGGCCCGTCAGCTCGCGCGCGGCCACGAGGTCGCGCCGTGCCAGGGCGGCGCCGATCGGTGCGATGTGCTCCGCGAGACTGCGCGCGCCGAGCGCGAACCACAGCAGCGCGACGTGCGTCGCCCAGGCGAGCGGCCAGGGCAGCAGCGCGCACAACAGCGCGGCGACGACGACGGGCGGCGCGACGGCGGCGAGCCACGCGAGCCACGCGAGCAGGCCGAGCGGACGGCCGCGCCGCCCGGTGTTCAGATGGGCTTCGATACGGCTCGCGTAGCGCCCGAAGGCGACGAGCGGATGCGCGCGGCGCGGCTCGCCGAGCCAGCGGTCCACGGCGACGCCGGCCACGGCGAGCGCGGCGGACACGGGTAGCGTGAGCATCATGACGTCTCTTGCCGTGCCTTGAGCACCAGCGGCAGGCCCGCGGCGACGAGCGTGGCGCGCTCGGCGAGCGCCGCGATGCGCTGATTGAGGCGGCCCAGTTCATCCACGTAGAGGCGCGTGGCCGCGCCCATCGGCACGACGCCCATGCCGATCTCGTTGCTCACCACGAGCACCGTGCCTTGCGCGCGCTCGCAGGCGGCGGCGAAGGCGTCGAGGCGCTCGCGCCAGTCGGGCAGCGGCGAGGCGGAGTCGGCTGGGCACAGCAGGTTCGCGAGCCACAGCGTGAGGCAGTCGATGAGCACGCACTGGCCGGGCGCCGCCGCTGCGTCGAGTGCGCCTGCGAGATCGACCGGCGCTTCGGCGAGCGCCCAGTGCGCTGGCCGCCGCGCGCGATGGTGCGCGATGCGCTCGGCGAACTCGGTGTCGCCCGTCGCGCGCGCGGTGGCGATATAGGTGACCGGCAGGCCGCTCGCGGCGGCGAGACGTTCGGCGTGCGCGCTCTTGCCCGAGCGCGCGCCGCCGACGATGAAGGTGAGATCGCGCGAATTCATCGCGTGATTGTAACGGCTGCGCTCCGTGTGCCAGGCGGGCGCGCCGTCATCCGTTCGGCCAACGTCGCGCCGGGGCCTGCAGGGTGCAGCGAGGCGATGGGATAATGCGCGTTCGCCTTTCGCCGCCCACACAAGCGCTCCATGACCGCCACGCTTCCCGCCGTGCCTCCCGTACCCGCCGGCACGCTGATGATCCAGGGCACGACCTCCGACGCCGGCAAGAGCACACTCGTCGCCGGCCTGTGCCGCCTCGCGCGCCGCGCGGGTGCGCGGGTCGCGCCGTTCAAGCCGCAGAACATGGCGCTCAACAGCGCCGTGACCGTGGATGGCGGCGAGATCGGCCGCGCCCAGGCGCTGCAGGCTGTCGCCGCGGGCATCGAGCCGCACACCGACCTCAATCCGGTGCTGCTCAAACCCAATAGCGATCTCGGCTCGCAGGTCATCATCCACGGCAAGGCGCGCATGAATCTCAACGCGCGCGCGTATCAGGACTACAAGCCGCTCGCGCGCGAGGCCGTGCTGGAGTCCTATGCGCGGCTGCGCGCGCGCTACGGCACGGTGTTCGTGGAAGGCGCGGGCAGTCCAGCCGAAGTCAACCTGCGCGCCAACGACATTGCGAATATGGGTTTCGCCGAGGCGGTCGATTGCCCCGTCGTGCTCGTGGCCGACATCGACCGTGGCGGCGTGTTCGCGCATCTGATCGGCACGCTGGCTTGTCTTTCGGAGAGCGAGCGCGCGCGCGTCAAAGGTTTCGTCATCAACCGTTTTCGCGGCGACCGCACACTGCTGGAACCCGGTCTCGCCTGGCTCGAGCAGCAGACGGGCAAGCCGGTGCTCGGCGTCGTGCCGTATCTGCACGGCCTCATGCTCGACGCCGAGGACATGCTGCCGGGCGCGGCCCGCAGCGGCCCGCAGGCCGAAGGCGAGACGCTGCGCGTGGCGGTGCCGGCGCTGCCGCACATCAGCAACCACACCGATTTCGACGCGCTGCGCGCCCATCCGCAGGTCGATTTCACCTATGTGCGCACGGGCGAAGCGCCGCCCGCCGCCGATCTCGTGATCCTGCCGGGCTCGAAGAACGTGCGCGACGACCTCGCGTGGCTGCGCGCCCACGGCTGGGAGACGGCGCTAGCGCGGCATCTGCGTTATGGCGGGCGCGTGATCGGCATTTGCGGCGGCATGCAGATGCTCGGGCGCGCGATTGCCGATCCGCATGGCGTGGAGGGCGAGCCGGGCGCGGTCGAGGGCTTCGGCTGGCTCGACTACGAGACCGTGCTCACACGCGAGAAGACGCTGAAGAACGTAACGGGCGTGCTCGCGCTGGAGGGCGCGCACGCGGCCCGCGCGCGCGTGGCGGGCTACGAAATTCATATGGGCGAGACGCGCGGGCGCGCGCTCGATTGCCCTGCGCTGCGGCTCGCTGAAGGAGAAGAGGGCGCGACGCGCCCGGACGGCGCGCGCTCGGCGGATGGCCAGATTCTTGCCACCTACGTGCACGGCCTTTTCGACACGCCCGAGGCGTGCGCCGCGCTCGTGCGCTGGGCCGGGCTCGCGCAGGCGCATACCGTGGACTATCCGGCGCTGCGCGAGGCGTCGCTGGAGCGGCTGGCGGATACGCTCGCGGCGGCGCTCGATCTGGAGAAGGTGTTCGGCTTGATCGGCTAAAAGCGCGGCTAAAAAGCGCGGCGGATCAGTAAAGCACCATCTGCGTACAGCGGAAGAGAGCGATGGTCTTGCCGTCCGGGCCGCTCACTTTGGCGTCCCACACCTGCGTGCTGCGTCCGAGGTGCACGCCCGTCGCCACGGCCGAGATCGTGCCTTCGCGCGCGGTGCCGAGGTGATTGCTCTTGATCTCGATGGTCGTGAAGTTCTTCGCGTTGGGCGGCAGGTGGGCGAGGCACGCGTAGCCGCAGGCCGTGTCGGCGAGACCGATCACCGTGGCGGCGTGCAGGAAGCCATTGGGGGCCAGCAGGTTGCTGCGCACGTCGAGTTCGGCGCGCAGCAGCCCTTGCTCCAGGGCGATCGGGCGAAAGCCCAGCAGATCGGGCAGGCGGCCGCGCTGGCGCTCGAGCAGGGAATCGATTGTGATCTCGGGGCGTAGCGTGCTCATGGTCGGTCAGTCTCCTGGTTTTGATATGAACAAAGCGGTGAGCGCACGTGGGGGACTTCGGCGGCGCGCAATTTGCCGATAATATCGGACGGTTGATCCGGGGCGCTGGCTCGTCCGCAAGTCGCCTCGCGAGGTATCGAACAACGCATCACGCAACAATCACGGCAATCCGGCTGGCCATGCGCCAGCCATCCTGACGGGAGCATTCATGACGGTAATCGTGGTGGCGAATCCCAAGGGCGGCGTTGGAAAGAGCACGCTGTCCACCAACCTGGCCGGCTATTTCGCCGCACAAGGCGAGTGGGTGGCGCTCGCCGACCTCGACCGGCAGCAGTCCTCGCACGCCTGGCTCGATCTGCGGCCCGCGACGCTGCCGGCCATCGAAAGCTGGCAGGTCGATCTGGACAACCCGGCGAAGCCGCCCAAAGGACTCGAACACGCGGTCATCGACACGCCCGCGGGCCTGCACGGCAACCGGCTTGGGACGATCATCGAACTGGCGGACAGGGTGATCGTGCCGCTGCAGCCATCGATGTTCGATATTCTCGCCACCCAGGACTTTCTGAACCGGCTCGCGCGGGAAAAGGCTGTGCGCAAGGGCGCGATCCAGGTGGGCGTCGTGGGCATGCGGGTGGATGCGCGCACGCGCTCGGCCGATCAGTTGCAGCGCTTCGTCGAGGGGCTGGATCTGCCGGTGCTGGGCTATTTGCGCGACACGCAGAATTACGTGCAACTGGCCGCGCACGGCCTCACGCTGTGGGACGTCGCGAAGAGCCGGGTCGAGAAGGACCTCGACCAGTGGCAATCGATTATCGGCTGGGTGGACGGCAAATAAGCCGGCGAGCACGGCCGCGCGGCCCTGATGAGCCGCGCCGGCCCACGCTCGCGCGTTAGCTCCAGCTTTGCGTGGGCACGTGGTCGCGGCTGCCCTTGATGCGGTTGTTCTCGTCCACGAAGACGAGGTCCGGCTTCCAGCCGGCCTTGAGTTCTTCTTCTTCCACGTTCGCGAAGGCCGCGATGATCACGAGGTCGCCCAGTTGCGCGCGGCGCGCGGCCGAACCGTTTAGCGAAATCATGCCGCTGCCGCGCTCGCCCTTGATCGCGTAGGTCGTGAAGCGCTCGCCGTTGTTGATGTTCCAGATGTCGATGCGCTCGTTTTCGACGATGTTGGCCGCTTCGAGCAGGTTTTCGTCGATGGCGCACGAGCCTTCGTAGTGCAGTTCGCAGTGCGTGACCGCGACGCGGTGGATCTTCGACTTGAGCATATGGCGTTGCATGGTGGATCTCCTCAGGCGAGCGGGCGAGCGGCCCATCGCCGATAAGCGGGTAAGCGGAATCTGGCGCGGCTGTCCCGCGGGCCTCAGATTTCGAGGTTGTCGATCAGGCGCGTCGCGCCCAGCCTGGCGGCGGCCACCACGACGAGCGGCGACTCGGCGTCGCCGGGCACGCCCGGCGCCGGCGGCAGCAGGTTCGAGCGCTTGCGGATCGCGATGTAGTCGGGCTTCCAGCCGCGCGCGGCCAGCGTGGCCATGGCGTCGAGTTCCAGCTGCTGGAAGTCGCGGCGGCCCGACAGCACCGACTCGCGGATCGCGCGCAGCACGCCCGCCAGTTGCGGCGCCTCGGCGCGCTCGGCTTCGGTCAGGTAGCGGTTGCGCGAACTGAGCGCGAGGCCGTCGGCGTCGCGCACCGTTTCGGCGGCGACCACTTCGGTCGGCAGCGCGAACTGGTTGCACATCGCGCGCACGATCATGAGCTGCTGATAGTCCTTCTTGCCGAACACGGCCACGCGCGGCTGCACGCACGACATCAGCTTCATGACGACCGTGCACACGCCCTCGAAGAAGCCGGGGCGGAATTCGCCTTCCAGGATGTCGCCCAGGTCGTGCGGCGGCCGCACGCGGTATTCCTGCGGCTGCGGATACATGTCGCGCTCGGTGGGCGCGAACAGCACGTAGACGTTTTCCTTCTGCAGCTTCTCGATGTCGTCCTGGAGCGTACGCGGGTACTTGTCGAAGTCCTCGTTCGGGCCGAACTGCAGCCGGTTGACGAAGATGCTCGCCACGACCGGGTCGCCGTGCTGGCGCGCGAGGCGCATCAGCGAGAGATGGCCTTCGTGCAGGTTGCCCATGGTCGGCACGAACGCGGTGCGGTTTTGGCCGCGCAACTGGTCGCGCAATTCCTGAATCGAGCTAATGACTTTCATGATCGGGTGCTTTACGCCTCGCGCGGGGGCAAGACTTGGGTTGCACGGCCGCAAGCGGGAGACCCGGACGAAGGGCCGCGAGCGGACGTCGCGCGCCCGGTCCGCGCGGTGGCGCGGCAAGTGTTTCGTGTGCCCCTATGTGGGACGAGACCGGGCAGGCGCGGGCGATTGTAGAGGATTTGCGGATGCGGCGCACCCGCCTCGGGTAGGGGGTTGTCCTGGCATTCGTTTGGACGACGCGCCGGATTTCGCAGGGCGCGGGGAGAGTTCGATGTGGCGCTAATTATCGCCGGAGATCAGGCAGGCAAATACGCGAGGCGCACGTAAATCGGCGCGAACGGTTCGGGCTGGGTGATCTCGATGAGCGATTCGCGCGACAGCTCCAGCATGGCGATGAAGTTCACGACCACGACGGGCACGCCGCGCGTGGTGTCGAAAAGCTCGGAGAACTCCATGAAGCGCTCGCCCTGGAGGCGACGCAGGATGATGCTCATGTGCTCGCGCACCGAGAGTTCCTCGCGCGAGATCTTGTGATGCTGGACCAGCTTCGCGCGCTTGATGACGTCGGCCCAGGCGGCGCGCAGATCGTTGCTGTCCACGTCGGGAAAGCGCGGCGTGATGCTCTGTTCGATATAGACCTCGGCGCGCAGGAAGTCGCGGCCGAGCTGCGGCAACTGGTCGAGGCGCTGGGCGGCGAGCTTCATCTGCTCGTATTCGAGCAGGCGGCGCACGAGTTCGGCGCGCGGGTCTTCGGCTTCTTCGCCCGTGTCGGCCTTCTTGACCGGCAGCAGCATGCGCGACTTGATCTCGATGAGCATGGCCGCCATCAGCAGATATTCGGCCGCCAGTTCGAGGTTGGTCTTGCGCAGTTGCTCGACGTAGCCGAGGTACTGGGTCGTGACCTCCGCCATCGGGATGTCGAGGACGTTGAAGTTCTGCTTGCGGATGAGATACAGCAGCAGGTCGAGCGGGCCTTCGAAGGTTTCGAGGAAAACTTCGAGCGCGTCCGGCGGGATGTAGAGGTCTTGCGGGAGCTTGAAGAGCGGCTCGCCGTAAAGGCGTGCGAACGCGACGCCGTCGACGGTATCGGGCGTCGAGTCGGTCGCGGGCGTGGTCAGCGCCTCACCGGGCGTTTGCCCGGCGGCGTGAGTGGCGTGACCCGCCGGGTGACTGGCCGCGTGCTCGCCCGCGGGCTGCGCGCCGGCCCCGTCGGCCTCGGCCATCAGAAGTTCTGGTAGTAGACGTAGGACGTTTGCTTCACGCGCGAAGCCTGCTGGCGCTCGCGCTCGTCGAGATCGACCGGCTGCTTGTCCCACAGGAGCGCGCGGCCCTTGCGTTGCTGTTCTTCGAGCTGCGGCTTTTGCTGCTTGAGCTGGTTGATGAACTGCGTGATGTCCGACTGATACATGGCTGACGTCCGTCGAGTAAGGCGGGGCGCCTGATTGCGCCGCGCCGCTAATTCTGTCGGCGGCAATTTTACCGCAAGCCAGGGCCGCGGAACATCCGCGCCGACTTTCGTGCCGCGCCGCCTTCGCGGTTCTCTTGCGGCCCCTTTGCGCCTCCTCCTGGGGTTTTTACGCGCCGATGTGGTGAAATAACGCGTTTGCGCCCGTTGCCTCCCCGTGCCCTGCGAGCGGCTCAACCGGCGCCAACCAGTTCCATGACGGCGGGAGGTGGCGTTTGGCGGGATGGGTGATCGAAGCATGGTGCGCACGGCGGCGCCCCGCGCGGGCGGCGCGGCCACGGCTCGCCGCGTGCCTGATCGCGTGTTTCGCCGCGTGCCTCGTTGCGCCGACGGTCGCCCGGGCCGACATCGTGAGCACCCTCCTGCCGTGGATGCGCCCGCACACCTACTACGACGTCGACATCCAGGCCTCCCCGCGCGACCTGCGCCGGCTGCTCGAGCAGCACCTCGACATCGCGCGCTTCGCCACGCGCGCAGACGTGAACGAGGACCAGTTCGAGTTCCTCGTGACCGCCGCGCCGCAGCAGGTGCGCGACCTCGCCTCGACGGCGGGCTATTTCACGCCGGTCGTGCGTACCGACGTGCGCACGATCGACGGCAGGCGGCATGTGCGGGTGAGCGTCGATCCGGGGCCGCGCACGACGATTTCGTCGGTGAAGCTCGTGTTTCGCGGCCCGGTCCTCACGGAAGACCCGGCGCAGGAGAACACCGCGCGCTTCGCGTTCTCGCTGCACGACGGCGACGCCTTCACACAGTCGGGCTGGGACGACGCCAAGAACGCCTCGCTCAAGGCGCTGCAGGCGCGCCGCTATCTCGGCGCGAAAATCGCGTTTTCGCAGGCGCGAATCGATCCGCTCCAGCACGACGCGCAACTTTCTGTAACGTATGACAGCGGGCCGACGTTCACGCTGGGCAAGCTCGACGTTTCCGGCCCGCAGCGGTATCCGGCCTACATCATCGACAACGTGAATCCGCTCTCGCCGGGCGAAATCTACGATCTGAACCGCGTGGCCGAACTGCAGCGCCAGGTGCAGAACACGCCGTACTACGCGAGCGTGGCGATCGACGTCGACGCGAACACGCAGAAGCCGACCGATACGCCCGTGCACGTGAAGGTGAGCGAGTTCCCCTACAACAGCTTCCGCGGCGGCGTGGGTTATTCGACCGACACGGGCGCGCACGTCCAGGGCTCCTACACCTACCTGAACACGTTCGGGGCGGCGTGGCCGTTCCAGGTGCAGGGGCGGCTCGACCAGATCCAGAAGTTCGGTCAGGTTCAGCTCTCGATGCCGCCCGGGCCGCGCGCCTGGACGAACAGCCTCGTCGCGTCCTATACGACCACCGACGTGTCGGACACGAACATCTATAGCGCGCGCGTCGGGGTGCAGCGCACGCGCACCTCGCAGAACATCGACTACACCTACGCGCTGATGTTCTACGACGACCGCCTCACGCAGAACGTGGGGCCGTCCTCGCGGGCCTGGGCGCTCGTGCCGACCTGGGGCTGGACGCGCCGCAACGTCGACGATCCGCTCTTTCCGCGCTCGGGCAACATCATTCGCATGGAGGCAGGCTTCGCGGTCAAGAACGTGGGCGCCGAACAAAGCTTCCTGCGCGCCTACATGCGCGGCCAGCAGTACGTGCCGATCGGCCACAGCGACATCATGGTGTTCCGCGCGGAGTTCGGCGGCGTGTTCACGGGCGGCCCGTCGAGCGGCGTCCCGGCGTCGCTATTGTTCCGCGCGGGCGGCTCGAACTCGGTGCGCGGCTACTCGTTCCAGAGCATCGGCAACGACCAGTCGGGCTCGATCCTGCCGACCAAGTATCTCGTCACCGGTTCGGCCGAGTACCAGCACTGGTTCAGCCACGACTGGGGCGGCGCGGCGTTCTTCGACGTCGGCACCGCCACCGACACCTGGGGAGAAAAGGAGTTCGACCCGGGCGCCGGTATCGGCGCGCGCTGGCGCAGCCCCGTCGGGCCGGTCAACCTCGATCTCGCCTATGGTTTTCGCACTCGCAGCGTGCGGCCTTATCTGACACTCGGGATCGCCTTCTGATGATGACGCGCTCGCGGCTTTGTTTCGCCATGACCCCCGCGCTGTACGGCGAGGTGCTCGCATGAGCGCGCGCCGTTTCGCTGCCTGCGTGTGGCTGCCCGCTGCATTCGCGGTGCCTTCGGGGGAGGCTGGCCGCGGCCCGGACGACGAGGCGCGCGGCGAATCGAATGGCGGCGGCGATAACGGCGGCGCCACGGGCGGCAACAACGGTGCGCCGCCGCCGCGCCGCAGGCGAAAGCTCTGGAAGGCGATTGCCTGGGCGATCGTCGTGCCGGTGCTGATCGTCGGGCTCGTCGCCGGCTTGCTCTATGGCGTGCTCACCACCGAGCGCGGCACGGCGTACGCGTGGCGCGCGGCGGTCAGGCTGCTCGACGGCAAGCTCGCGGGCACGCTCGAAGGCGGCACGCTCGCGAGCGGCGTGCGCTTGACCAACGTGAGCTGGCGCGGCGCGGACGGCACCACGCTCAAGGTGGACCGCATCGGCGGCCAGTGGGAATTGCACGGCTTCGGCCAGAAACCCTGGCGCTTCGTGGTCGATTATCTGCATGCGGGCGACATCGACATACGCATCGTGCCGTCGCACGAGCCCTCGTCGCCCATGAAGCTGCCGGAGAACCTGGAACTGCCGCTCGGGCTCGAGATCCGCGACTTGCAGGTGAACAGGCTCACGGTGCACGAAGGCACCTCCACCAACGAGTTCTCGCGGCTCCAGTTCCACGGACGCAGCGACGGCCGCCATCACGAGGCGGCCATAGACCGTCTCGATACGCCTTTTGGCGCGGTGAACGCGCGGGCGTCGCTCGACGGCGTGCGGCCGTTCGCGCTCACCGGCGACCTGGGCTACGCCGGCAAGGTGAACGGCGAGGACGTGCAGGTCAGCGCAAACCTCGCCGGCTCGCTCGAAGCGCTCACGGCCGAGATCGAGGCGAGCGGCATGAAGCTCAACGGCCGCGCGCATGTGGAGGCCACGCCGTTCGCCTCCGTACCCTTGCAGCGCGCCACGCTCGCGTTCGATCATGTCAATCCGCAGGCATTCGCGCCGGGCGCGCCGTTCGCCGATCTCGCGGTGCGCGCGCAGTTGCAACCGGTGCCGGGCGGCGCGGCGGGCGTGCCCGCGGCGCTCGCGGCGGCGGCTTCGGGGGCAACGGCCGTATCTGCGGTGACGCCGGGGTCCGTGCCGGCGTTGGCGTCCGCGCCCGTGGCGGGCGCGAAGCCCGACGCCGGCGCCTCCGCCGCATCGGCGACGGCGACCGCGGCGCGCGCGCGCAGCAATGCGGCTGGCTTCACGGTGGCGGGCGCGGTGTCGATCGTGAACGCGAAGCCGGGCGCCATCGATGCCAAACTGCTGCCGCTCATCGACGCCCACGCCGACGTCGTGCTCGATGCGAAGACGCAGCGCATCCCGAGGCTCGCGGTGCGTCTCGTGAGGAACGCGACGATCACCGGCGGCGGCACGATCAGCGGGCGCGACGGCCGCTTCGATCTGAAGGTGGCCGGGCTCGACCTTAACGCGATCGAGTCGAGCGTGCGCGCCACGCAATTCGCAGGGCCGATCGGCGTGCGGCTGAACGGCGACGTGCAGAGCGTCACGCTCGATCTCGCCGATCCAAAGGCGGCGCTGCGCGTGCAGGGCAAGGTCACGCAGGACCCCGCGCGCCTGTCGCTCAACGACGTGCGGCTGACTTCGGGCGCGGGGCGCATCGATTTGTCGGGCGCGCTCAAGCACGACGCCAGTTCCACGTATCAACTCAAGGCGGTGCTGACCAATTTCGATCCGCTGTCGCTCACGTCGCAAACGCCGGCGCGCACGGCCGCGAAGGCGGCCGCTGCCGCACGGCCGCGGTCCGCGCCCGCGCAGCCGGCTAGACCCGCGGCTAGACCCGCGGCGCAACCCGCCACCGACGCGCTCAATCCGCAACGCAATCTCGCGCTCAATCCGGCGCTGAACCCGTCGCTCAATCCCGCGCAATCCGGCGGCCAGGCCGCCGAGCAAAAGCGCGTGGAGAACGCGAACCAGACCGAGCAGGGCGCGGCGCAATCCGCAACATCCCCGGCGCGCAGCGCTGCGCAATCCGCGCCGCCGCCGCGGCCCGCCGCGCGTCCCGCCGGGCGGCGCATCGAGGCGCGCGTGAACGGCACACTCAACGCAAGCGGCACGCTCGCGCCCACCTTCACGACGAGGGCCGAATTCAAGCTCGGTCCGAGCGTCTACGACGACCTCCCGCTCACGGGCCAGGGCCTCATCCAGCTCGCGGGCTCGCGGCTCCTGCCGAGCCGCGCGAACCTCTCCATCGCGGGCAACACCGTCGATCTGCAAGGCAGCTTCGGAGCGCGCGGCGACCGCCTGCGCTTTCGCGTGGATGCGCCGCAGCTCGACCGGCTCGGCTTTGGCATAGCGGGCCAGCTCGCGGCGAACGGCGACGTGACGGGCACCCTCGCGCATCCCGACGTCTCGCTCGACTACAAGGCCGACCACGTGGTGTTCGGCGAGAACCGCGTCGGCCATGCCGAGGGCCGCGCGCTCGCGCGCGACGGTGCGAACGGCGCGCTTGCCTTCAGCACTGACGCGAGCGACATTGCCGTCGCGGGCGTCGATATCACGACGCTCACCGCGCGCCTCGACGGCACCCGCGCGAGGCACACGCTCACCGCGAGCGCGAAGGGCAAGGTGCAAGGCCAGCCGATCGACTTCGTGGCGGCGGCGAATGGCGGTCTTCAGGACACGCGCGAGGGCTCGCGCTGGAACGGCACGATCACGCAACTCGAGAACCGTGGCGTGCCAGGCGTGAAGCTGCAGTCGCCGCTGACGGTGAGCGCGGGGGCGGGCAAGGTTACGCTCGGCTCCACGCGTCTCGTGGGCGAAGGCGCGACGCTCGACCTGAAAGCGTTCGATTTCGATCATGGTCGCATCCGCTCGGCGGGCACGCTCACCAACGTGTCGCTCGCGCGCATCATGCAGATCCGGCAGCAGTTCACGGGCGTGCCGTCCACGCTCAGAACCGACCTGATCTTCGACGGCGACTGGGACTTTTCCATCGGCCAGACGGCCACGGGCTATGTGCAGATCAAGCGCCGCTCGGGCGACGTCACGACCGAGGTCGGCCGCGGCTTCGCCTCGCTCGGCGTGGGCGACCTCAACGTGCGCGCGGCCTTCAGCGGCGGCAACCGCCTCGCGCTCACGGCGCATGCGCAGGCGAGCCGCGTGGGCACGTTCGACATCGACGCCTACACGACGCTCGTGCCGCGCGACGGCATCCTCACCGTCGCGGACGAAGCCCCGATAGGCGGAACCATCAAGGCGAACGTGCCCTCGCTCAGGACCACGGGCGGCATGCTGGGCCCGACGTATCTGCTCGACGGCCATCTCGCGCTGCAACTCGTGCTCGGCGGCACGGTCGCGAAGCCGAACCTCACGGGCTCGCTGGTCGGCGACGGGCTTTCGGCCACCGTGGTCGATCAGGGCCTGGAGTTGAAGGACGGCGTGATCCGCATCGCGCTCTCGCAGAACCTCGTCGATTTCCAGCAGGTCGAGTTCCACGGCGCGACGAGCGGCACGCTGCGCGCGACGGGCCGCGTGCGTCTCGACAACGCCGAACCCGACCTCACGGCGAGCATCGTCGCGGACAAGCTCGAACTGTTCGCGTCGCCCGACCGCAAGCTGTCGCTCTCCGGCAGCGCGAGCATCGCCAACGGCGGGCATCTGGGCGGCATGCAGATCGACGGCAAGTTCGTCGTCGATCACGCGCTCTTCGACATGCCCGAGTTGCCCGCGCCCTCGCTCGGCGACGACGTCGTGATCGTGCGCCCGGACGGCACGACCGTAGGCGGCAGGCCGCCCATCGAAGAAACAGCGTCGACCAGGCCCGCGCCGCGCTTCGCGCCGCGCGCGAACATCGACATCGATCTCGGCCACGACTTCCGCTTCCGCGGGCAGGGCGCCGATCTGGGCCTCGCGGGCATGATCTCTGTCAACAGCGCGCCGGACATACCGCTGCGCGCGGTCGGCAACGTGCGCGTGACCGAGGGCTCCACGTATACGGCGTTCGGCACCAAGCTCAACATCGAGAACGGCTTCTTCACGTTCAACGGGCCGGTGGGCAATCCGGGCATCAACATTCTCGCGATGCGGCGCAACCAGCAGGTCGAGGCGGGCGTGCAGGTCACGGGCACCGTGCAGGCGCCGACGGTGCGCCTCGTTTCCGAGCCCAACGTGCCCGATAACGAAAAGCTCTCATGGCTGCTGTTCGGGCACGGCACCGACCAGGGCAACAACCTCGGCCAGCAAAGCGCGATGACGACGGCGCTCGCCCTGCTCGGCAGCGCGCAAGGCAAGCGCATCGCGCAGAGCATCGGTCTCGACGAGTTCTCGATCGGGCGCAGCGAGGTGGGCCTGACCGACCCCGAGGTCGTGATGATCGCGAAGGCCATCAACCAGCGTCTCGTGATCGGCTACGAGCAGGGGTTGCAGTCGGCGTCGAACGCGGTGAAGGCCACGATCAACCTCTCGCGTTACTGGTCGCTGGTGGTGTACGGCGGCACGTTCAACGGCGCCGACATTCTCTATACCCGCAGGTTCGACCGGCTTCGCAGGTAGGGAAGTCGGCAACCATCGGCAAACGGCAATAAAAAAGCACACCTCGGCGGTGTGCTTTTTTGCGAGTTGCGCAACGCCGCGGCGTTCGCGCTCGTGCGGCCCTAGCGCACGCGCATGCCCGGCTTTGCGCCGCTATGCGGTTCGAGGATGTAGAGGCCCGGTTCGGCCTTCTCGTCGGCGCTGGACGCCGCGAGCACCATGCCTTCGGACAGGCCGAATTTCATCTTGCGCGGCGCGAGGTTCGCGACCATCACCGTGAGCTTGCCCTTGAGGTCTTCCGGCTTGTACGCCGAGCGGATGCCCGAGAACACGTTGCGCGTTTTCTCCTCGCCCACGTCGAGCGTGAGTTGCAGCAGCTTGTCCGAACCCTCGACGACATTGCAGTCGACGATCAGCGCCACACGCAGGTCGATCTTCGCGAAGTCGTCGATGGAGATGACTTCGGGCGTTTCGTCGGCGGCGGGCTTCTTCGCAGCTTCCTTCGACGCCTTCGACTTCTTGCCGGCGTCCGCCGCAACGGCTGCGGGCGCTTCGGTGGCCTGCAGCGAATCGCGGTTGGCGGCGAGCAGCGCTTCGATCTGCTTCGGATCGACGCGCGTCATCAAGTGCTTGTACGCGTTGATCGGCTGTTGCGACGAAAGCGCCTTGCCGGCATCGGCCCACGTGAGCGGCCCGATGGCGAGGAACTGCTCGACGCCTTGCGCGAGTTCCGGCAGCACCGGCTTCAACGCGAGCGAAAGCAGACGGAACGCTTCGAGGCTCACGCTGCATGTTTCATGCAGCGCGACCGCGTTGGCCGGGTCCTTCGCCTGTTCCCACGGCTTGGCCGTGTCGACGTAACCGTTGACGGCGTCGGCGAGTTCCATCGTCTGGCGCAGCGCGCGGCTGTATTCGCGTGCTTCGTAGTGCGCGGCGATCTGCGGGATCGCGGCGCGCAACTGTTCGAGCAGCGGATGATGCATCGCGCTGTCTTGCACGCGGCCCTCGAAGCGCTTGATCAGGAAGCCCGCCGCGCGGCTCGCGATGTTGATGTACTTGCCGACGAGGTCGCTGTTCACGCGCGCCTGGAAGTCTTCGAGGTTCAGGTCGAGGTCTTCCATCGTGCTGTTGAGCTTGGCGGCGAAGTAGTAGCGCAGCCACTCGGGGTTCAGGCCCGTGCTCACGTAGCTTTCGGCCGTGATGAAGGTGCCGCGCGACTTCGACATCTTCGCGCCGTCCACGGTCAGGAAGCCGTGCGCGAACACGTTCGTCGGCGTGCGGTGGCCCGAGAACTGAAGCATGGCCGGCCAGAACAGCGTGTGGAAGTACAGGATGTCCTTGCCGATGAAGTGGTATTGCTCGGTCCTGGAACCGGCCTTCACCCACGCTTCGAAGTCGAGGCCGCGCTTCTCGCACAGGTTCCTGAAGCTCGCGTAATAACCCACCGGCGCGTCGAGCCACACGTAGAAGTACTTGCCGGGCGCGCCCGGAATTTCGAAGCCGAAGTAGGGCGCGTCGCGCGAGATGTCCCAGTCGGCGAGCTTCGATTCGCCCGACTCGCCGAGCCACTCGCGCATCTTGTTGGTCGCTTCCGGTTGCGCGAGTCCGCTCACCCAGCCGCGCAGGAAGTCCTCGCAGCGCGGGTCCGAGAGGCGGAAGAAGTAGTGCGTCGAAGTCTTGCGGATGGGCGTCGCGCCCGAGACCACCGAATACGGATTCTTCAGGTCAGTGGGCGCATAGGTCGAGCCGCACACTTCGCAGCTATCGCCGTACTGGTCCTTCGCGCCGCACTTCGGGCACTCGCCCTTGATGAAGCGGTCCGGCAGGAACATGTTCTTGACCGGGTCATAGGCCTGCTCGATGTCGCGCGTCTCGATGAAACCCGCTTCCTTGAGCGCCAGATACACCGACTCCGAGAGCACGCGGTTCTCGTCGGAGTCCGTCGAGTAGTAGTTGTCGAACGACACGCCGAAGCTGTCGAAATCGCGCTTGTGCTCCTGCCACACGCGCGCGATGAGCTGCTGCGGCGTGAGGCCTTCCTTCTCCGCGCGCAGCATGACGGGCGTGCCGTGCGTGTCGTCGGCACCGACGTAGTAGACCTCGTGGCCGTGCATTCGCAGCGCGCGAACCCAGATGTCCGTCTGGATGTACTCGACCAGATGGCCGATGTGGATCTGGCCGTTGGCGTACGGCAGAGCAGACGTAACGAGAATCTGGCGGCGGCCGCCCGGATTGGCCTGGGCGCCGGCTGCTGCGAGGTCGGTGGCGGGTGCTGACATAAGTGAGGGGAAGTCCGATGTTGCGGGGGGAAAGGGCGATTTTAGCAGGGCGCACGCACCGCCGTTCGGCTAGCCGGTGAGGGCTCGTATGCGCGACGCGTCGGGCGTATGTTTGTCGCGCGGACAATCGCGATGTTGCATTGCACAAATCGCGGCCAAAAAAAACCGGGGCAAGATTGGCCCCGGAGCAACAACGACAAGAGGAGAATGGTGACGCGGCGGCGCTGCCGCACACGTACCGTAAAGACAGACAGCCCGTTTTCCCGAGAGTTCGAAAATTTTTTCGATTCTCTGCGCGCGCTGGCAAAGCGCCGCGTGATGGCCGGCCAGCAACGGTTTCGCAGCGCGCTTCGAAATGCAAACGGGACGGCATGCTTGCCGTCCCGTTCATGTGTCGCCATTTTCCCGGCTAGAGCCGGATGAAGCCTGGCCGGAAGAGGCTTAGCCGCCCTGGTGCTGTGCCGTTGCGCGCAGATAAATTTCCACGCGACGGTTCGCGGCGCGGCCGGCTTCCGTGCTGTTGTCGGCGATCGGCTGGGTGTCGCCGCGTCCCTCGGCCGACATGCGCTGCATCTGGATGCCGCGCGAGGCGAGGTAGTTCACCACGCTTTGCGCGCGGTTGGCCGACAGCGTCTGGTTGTACGAGGGCTGGCCGGTGTTATCCGTATGGCCAACCACTTGCGCGACGACTTCCGGGTTCTGCTGGAGCGTTTGCGCGACCTGATCGAGCACCGGCGCGAACGACGGCTTGATCGCGTAGCTGCTGGTGTCGAAGGTCACGTTGCTCGGAATGTTGAGCTTGAGCGAGCCGTCCGGCTGCTCGGTGATCTGCGTGCCCGTGCCCTTGGTCGAGCCCGAAAGCCGGTTCTTGATGTTCTGCCAGTTGTAACCGGTCACGCCGCCAACGAGCGCGCCCGCGCCTGCGCCGATCGCCGCGCCCTTGCCGCCGCCGAAGATCGCGCCGATGGCCGCGCCCGTGCCTGCGCCGACACCGGTGCCGACAGCCGTGTTGGTGCCCTGCTGCGTCGCGCAGCCGGCGACGAGCGCGCCGGCCACGGCGAAGACGGAGAGGCGAGTCAGGATTCTTGTGTTCATTTGCTTTCCCTTTCTTGAGTGGAACGGACTCTGCCAGCGTCGTTCACGGCCCCGCATGCGAACAGGGTCTTCGAACGGCGCGCGGCGGCAGCTACTACAATGACGCCTTGACACGAAATCGATGCTGCCGCGAAGCGTGCCCTTTCGGGCAATTTTGCGCAATGCAGCTTAACAATTTCTTTCGATTTCCGGCGCGTAGGCGACCAGCCCTCATCGGGACGGGCGCTCGCGCAGACCGGCATTCCCCACGGAGTTGCAATGAGCATAGATCGGGCATTGGTCGACGCCGCGCTAGCGGCCTTGACGGATCCGAACACGGGCCATCCATATTCGGTGGCCAAGGGCGTGCGTAACGTCACCGTCGAAGGCGATACGGTCGGCGTCGAGATCGTGCTCGGCTATCCGGCGAAGAGCCAGTTCGAAGCCGTGCGCAAGCAGGTCGAGGCGGCGCTCGCCGCCGTGCCGGGCGTGCAGGCGAGCCGCGTCGCCATCAGAAGCGAGATTACCGCGCATACGGTGCAACGCGGCGTGAAGCTGCTGCCCAACGTGAAGAACATCGTCGCCGTCGCCTCGGGCAAGGGCGGCGTGGGCAAGAGCACGACCGCCGTGAATCTCGCGCTCGCGCTGGCGGCCGAAGGCGCTTCGGTCGGCGTGCTCGACGCGGACATCTACGGCCCTTCGCTGCCGATGATGCTCGGCATTACGGGCCGCCCCGAGTCGCCCGACGGTCAGTCGATGAATCCGCTCGACGGCCACGGCGTACAGGCCAATTCGATCGGTTTTCTGGTCGAGCAGGACAACCCGATGGTCTGGCGCGGCCCCATGGCGACCTCCGCGCTCGAACAACTGCTGCGGCAGACCAACTGGCGCGAACTCGACTATCTCGTGGTCGACATGCCGCCGGGCACGGGCGACATCCAGCTCACGCTCTCGCAGCGCGTGCCCGTCACGGGCGCGGTGATCGTCACGACGCCGCAGGACATCGCGCTGCTCGACGCGAAGAAGGGCCTCAAGATGTTCGAGAAGGTGGGCATTCCGATTCTCGGCATCGTCGAGAACATGGCCGTGCACATCTGCTCGAACTGCGGCCACGCCGAGCATATCTTCGGCGCGGGCGGCGGCGAGCGCATGGCGAAGGAATACGGCGTGGAAGTACTCGGCAGCCTGCCGCTCGACATCGCCATTCGCGAGCAGGCCGATTCGGGCAACCCGACCGTCGTGGCCGCGCCGCACGGGCCGGTGGCGGACATCTATCGCGCCATTGCGCGCCGCGTGGCGATCCAGATCGCCGAACGCGCCCGCGACATGACCTCGAAGTTCCCCACCATCGTCGTGCAGAACACCTGAGCGACGGCGGGTGCGCGGCGCCCGTGCGGCGGCCCGCGCATGGGGACAGATAGGCGCGCGGCGCGCCGCGTGCGCGGTATCATGTGGGCTTCATCGGGTCCGGCATGGCGGCAGCAACGGGGCTGCCGCCGGCCGGCAAGAGGATCGCATGGATAAAGGACACGACAGGCAAGCGGGGAATGTGCACGTCGTCTGGATGGTCGCCGTCGTGGCGCTGTGCGGCGGCGTACTGCTTGCGGGCTGCACGAGCTTCATGGGGCAGGAGGACAAGCGCGCGAACGCGCAACTGCTGCCCACCGTGGGCAGCCAGGTGCGCGGCACCGTTTCGTTCGTCGAGCACTCGGACGGCGTGCAGGTGAGCTACAACCTCGCGGGCCTGCCGCCCGACAGCGATCACGCCTTGCAGGTGCACGAGCGCGGCGACTGCAACGCCACGGACGCCTCGAGCGCCGGCGCCGTGTTCGCGCCCGCCGCCGAGCGCCTGAAGCCCGGCGCGCGCGTGGAAGGCGACCTCGGCAATATCCATGCGGATTCGAATGGCGTGGCGACAGGCTTCATCGTCGCACCCGACGTCTCGCTCGACGGCGTGCGCTCCGTGCTGCAACGCGCGGTCATCGTGCATCGCGACGCCATCGACCCCTACGCCTACCCGCAACGCGGCACGGGCCCGGCGCTTGCCTGCGGGCTGATACGCGGCCAGTGAACGCGGCGTCAAGCGTGGCGCCGGGTGTCACGACTCAAGCCGCGCGAACGCAGTTCCGGGCGCGGCGATCCACATCGCGTAAAATAGGCGCCTTTCGCGTGCGGCGAACGGCCGGCAGGGCCCGGCGCATGCTATCCCGACCCGATTTCTCGTTAATTTCTCGTTAAGTAGCGAACATGGCAATCAAGTCCGACAAGTGGATCCGGCGCATGGCGCAAGAGCAGAAGATGATCGAGCCGTTCGTGCGCGATCAGGTCCGCATGTCGGAAGACGGCCGCAAGATCGTGAGCTACGGCACGTCGAGCTACGGCTACGACATCCGCTGCGCCGACGAATTCAAGATCTTCACGAACATCAATTCGACCATCGTCGATCCGAAGAACTTCGACGAAAAGTCGTTCGTGGACTTCAAGGGCGACGTCTGCATCATTCCGCCCAATTCGTTCGCGCTCGCGCGCACGGTCGAATATTTCCGCATTCCGCGCAACGTCCTGACGGTGTGTCTGGGCAAGTCCACGTACGCGCGCTGCGGGATCATCGTGAACGTCACGCCGTTCGAGCCGGAGTGGGAAGGCTACGTCACGCTCGAATTCTCGAATACGACACCTTTGCCTGCGAAAATCTACGCGAACGAGGGTGTGGCTCAAGTGCTGTTCTTCGAAAGCGACGAGATCTGCGAGGTCTCTTACGCGGATCGCGGCGGCAAGTATCAAGGCCAGCACGGCGTCACCTTGCCGAAGACCTGACCAGCACCGGACACAACGACATACGGGGACCGCTGCGCGTCATATGCAGCGGTCGTTTCTTTTGGAGAATCGCCCATGAAGTTTCGTTTTCCCGTCGTCATCATCGACGAAGACTTTCGCTCCGAGAACATCTCGGGTTCCGGCATCCGCGCGCTCGCCGAAGCCATCGAGAAAGAGGGCGCGGAAGTCCTCGGGCTGACGAGCTACGGCGACCTCACGTCGTTCGCGCAGCAATCGAGCCGCGCGGCGTGCTTCATCCTCTCGATCGACGACGACGAACTGCTGCCCTACGTGGAAGGCTCGGACGGCGAAGCGCCCGAGCACGCGCCCGCGATCGTCGCGCTGCGCGCGTTCATGGAAGCGGTGCGCAAGCGCAACGCCGACATCCCCATCTTCCTGTACGGCGAAACGCGCACCTCGCGGCACTTGCCCAACGACATCCTGCGCGAGCTGCACGGCTTCATTCACATGTTCGAGGACACGCCGGAGTTCGTCGCGCGTCACGTGATTCGCGAAGCGAAGGTGTATCTCGACGCGCTCTCGCCGCCGTTTTTCAAGGAACTCGTGAAGTACGCCGACGAAGGCTCGTACTCGTGGCACTGCCCGGGTCACTCGGGCGGCGTGGCGTTCCTGAAGAACCCGCTCGGCCAGATGTTCCACCAGTTCTTCGGCGAGAACATGCTGCGCGCCGACGTCTGCAACGCCGTGGAAGAACTCGGCCAGTTGCTCGATCACACGGGCCCGGTCGCGGCTTCGGAGCGCAACGCGGCGCGCATCTTCAGCGCCGACCACGTGTTCTTCGTGACCAACGGCACGTCCACGTCGAACAAGATCGTCTGGCACGCCACCGTGGCGCCGGGCGACATCGTGCTGGTGGACCGCAACTGCCACAAGTCGATCCTGCACGCGATCACGATGACGGGCGCGATTCCGGTGTTCCTCACGCCCACGCGCAACAACTTCGGCATCATCGGCCCGATTCCGCGCGACGAGTTCAAGCCGGAAAACATCCGCAAGAAGATTCTCGCGAATCCGTTCGCGCGCGAGGCGCTCGAGAAGAACCCCAACGTAAAGCCGCGCATTCTGACGATCACGCAAAGCACCTATGACGGCGTGGTCTACAACGTCGAGATGATCAAGGATCTGCTCGGCGACATGCTCGACACGCTGCACTTCGACGAAGCCTGGCTGCCGCACGCGGAATTCCACGCGTTCTACCAGGACATGCACGCGATTGGCGCGGGCCGTCCGCGCACCAAGGCGCTCGTGTTCGCGACGCACTCCACGCACAAGCTGCTCGCCGGCATCTCGCAGGCTTCGCAGATCGTCGTGCAGGATTCGGAGGACAGCACGTTCGACCGCCATCGCTTCAACGAGGCGTATCTCATGCACACGTCCACGAGCCCGCAGTACGCGATCATCGCGTCGTGCGACGTGGCCGCCGCGATGATGGAAGCGCCGGGCGGCCCGGCCCTCGTGGAAGAGTCGATCGCCGAAGCGCTCGACTTCCGCCGCGCCATGCGCAAGGTGGACGCCGAATACGGCGACGACTGGTTCTTCCAGGTCTGGGGCCCGGACGAGCTGGCGGAAGAGGGCATCGGTTCGCGCGAAGACTGGATGCTGCGCCCGAACGACCACTGGCACGGCTTCGGCGCGCTGGCGGAAGGCTTCAACATGCTCGACCCGATCAAGGCGACCATCGTCACGCCGGGTCTGGACGTGGACGGCGAATTCGGCGACACGGGCATTCCGGCCGCCATCGTCACGAAGTACCTGGCCGAGCACGGCATCATCGTGGAGAAGACGGGCCTGTACTCGTTCTTCATCATGTTCACGATCGGCATTACGAAGGGCCGCTGGAACTCGATGGTCACCGAACTCCAGCAGTTCAAGGACGACTACGACAACAACCAGCCGCTGTGGCGCGTGCTGCCCGAGTTCGTCGCGCAGCATCCGATGTACGAGCGCGTGGGCCTGCGCGACCTGTGCCAGCAGATCCACAGCGTCTACCGCGCCAACGACATCGCGCGCCTCACGACCGAGATGTATCTCTCGAGCATGGAGCCCGCCATGAAGCCTTCGGACGCCTTTGCGAAGCTCGCGCACCGCGAGATCGACCGCGTGCCCGTGGACGAACTCGAAGGCCGCGTCACGTCGATCCTGCTCACGCCGTATCCGCCGGGTATTCCCCTGCTGATTCCGGGCGAGCGTTTCAACCGGACGATCGTGAATTATCTGAAGTTCGCGCGCGAGTTCAACGAGCGCTTCCCGGGCTTCCACACCGACATCCACGGGCTCGTGGGCGAGACCATCAACGGCCGCATCGAGTATTTCGTGGATTGCGTGCGCGACTGAACGCGCGAGGGAGGGGAATGTTGGGTGGTTCATCGACGCGGCTAGCGCGTTTTCTTGCTGCGAGGGTGCCGGCGTTGTCGGTGGTGCCGGTGGCCGCGGCGCTGTTCGCCGCGCTATTCGCCCTGCTGTTTGCCGTGGCGCCCGCGGCGCGCGCCGAGGTCGCGGCGGCCGATCCCATCGACACGGCCATGCGCACGTGTCTCGCGCGCGCGGACCGGTCGTCGACGGCCGGGCAGATCCAGTGCATGGACGACGCGCGCACCGCATGGCGCGCGGCCGCCGACATCGCGTTCACGCAACTGCTCGCGAAGCTGCCGCCCGCGCAGCAAAAGCGCTGGCAGTCGAGCCAGCAGAAGTGGGCGGCCTGGCGCGACGCCGAGGACACCATGCTCGCCGCCGCGTTCGCCACCACGAGCGGCAGCACCTACCAGCTCTACGAAGCGGACATGCGCCTGCAGCCGGTGCGCGACCGCGCGCTCGCGCTGCGCAACCAGGCCGCCACGCACGACGGCGACACGCCGAAGGTGCGCGCGTGCAGCGCCGACGCGCGCTGCGAGCACGTAAGCTACGACCTCAACCGCTACTACCGTCAGCTTTATGCGCGCATGCCGAAGCATGCGCGGCCGGTGGTTGCGCGCGCACAAAGCGACTGGCGCGCGTATCGCGACGCGACCACGCCGCTCATCGACGAGCATGCGCGGCTCGATCTGCTAGGCGCGCGCCTCGCCACCTTGAAGCGCCTCGCCGAGACCGTGAACAATCACTGAGGTTGCGCCTTCAGTCGAGGATGAACTGCTCCGGCGCGCGCGCCGGCAGCGTAGTGGGTTCGCCCATCAGGTCGTGCAATGCTGCCTCGATGCCGGCCGACATCTGGTTGAGCGCGAGGTCGTTGTCTTCGGTGCCGAACGGGTCTTCCAGTTGTGAGGCGATCGTCTCGTGGGCCATGAACGCGTAGGCCACGAACACGGCGAAGATCGGCGTCAATCCGCCGATGCTATCCACGAGGCCGAACGGCAGCAGCGCGCAGAAGAAGTACACGGTGCGATGAATCATCACCGTATAGGCGAACGGCAGTGGCGTGGAAACGATGCGCTCGCAGCCGCCGATCACGTCTGAAATTCCATTGAGATTGCGCTCGAACGCGAGCACCGCGTAGCCGTCGAGGCGGCCTTCGCGCGTCTCGCGCTGCACCCATTCCGAGGCGCACAGCATGAGCGTGGCTGGGCGGTAGCGCGAGGCCATCACACGCGCGAAGAGCGCGCTGGGCAAGCGCGATTCGAGATCGGCGCGCGGGTCGGTATTGCGCAATTGATGGCGCAGCGCGTGCGGCAGCGCGGCAAGCAGACCCATCAGCTCGCGGGCGCGTGCGCGCGTAGCCGCTTCGTCGCCGTTGTGCGGGAGCGTAAGCGCTTGCCGCACGAGCGAGCGCGTTTCGTTGAGCATTTGACCCCAGAGCTTACGGCCCTCCCAGTAGCGGTCGTAACTCGCGCTATTGCGAAAGCCGAGAAACACCGCGAGCGCGATGCCGATCAGCGAAAACGGCACCGTGCTCAGGTTCACCGTGAGCTTGAGGATGTGATCGTGCGCGGCCACCGCAATGATCGAGAGGACCAGCACGATGAAAAGGCGCGGCAGAAGCTGCGGCAGCACCGAGCCACGCCACGCGAGCAGCATGCGGAACCAGTGGAGATGAGGGCGGACGATCATGGGGCAGGGGATGGGAACGAAGGCAGAACCTGACGGAGCAAACCGTCAGTATGGCGCGGGATCGTAGCCCATGGCGCGCGGCTGCCGGGCGCACACTTCCAGCGCTTTGCTGCGGGTACAGCGCGGTGTCCGGCGCGGTGTCATGCGAGTTGTCGCGTTGTGCGCCGCCCAGAAACAAACCGGGCGCGCGACGTTTGAAGTCGCGCGCCCGGTTGGCCGTTGAGCGCGGGCGTTCGCCGCCCGCAACGTTGCGCTTACTTCAGCGCCGCGCGCGCCGCCGCGATGGCCGCGCGCACCTGCTCGGGCGCGGTGCCGCCCGGATGGTTGCGCGCCGAGACCGAGCCTTCGAGCGTCAGCACTTCGAACACGTCTTCGGCCAGCAGATTCGACACCGCCGGGAGTTCGCGGCGCATCTCGTCGAGCGTGAGGTCCGCGAGATCGCAGTTGCGGTCCACGCAGATGCGCACCGCGTGCGCCACCGCTTCGTGTGCGTCGCGGAACGGCAGGCCCTTCTTCACGAGGTAGTCCGCGAGATCCGTGGCCGTCGAGAAGCCTTGCAGCGCTGCCGCGCGCATCGCCTGCTCCTTGACCGTGATGCCCGCAACCATCTCCGCGAAGATGCGCAGCGTGTCCGCCACCGTATCGACGGTGTCGAAGAGCGGTTCCTTGTCTTCCTGGTTGTCCTTGTTGTACGCGAGCGGCTGGCCTTTCATGAGCGTGAGGAGCGCCATGAGATGGCCGTTCACGCGGCCGGTCTTGCCGCGCGCGAGTTCGGGCACGTCCGGGTTCTTCTTCTGCGGCATGATCGACGAGCCCGTGCAGAAGCGGTCGGCCAGATCGATGAAGCCCACGCGCGGGCTCATCCACAGCACCAGTTCTTCCGAGAATCGCGAGACGTGCGTCATGACGAGCGCCGCCGCCGCCGTGAATTCGATCGCGAAGTCGCGGTCGGAAACGGCGTCGAGCGAATTCGCGCAGATGCCGTCGAAGCCCAGCGTTTTCGCCACGGCATGACGGTCGATCGGATAGCTCGTGCCCGCGAGCGCCGCCGCGCCCAGCGGCAGACGGTTCACGCGCTTGCGGCAGTCGGCCATGCGCTCGGCGTCGCGCGTGAACATTTCCACGTAGGCGAGCAGGTGATGACCGAAGGTGACGGGCTGCGCCACTTGCAGGTGCGTGAAGCCGGGCATGATCGTGCCCGCGTGCTGGTCGGCCAGGTCGAGCAGCGCGCCGCGCAGGTCGCCGAGCAGGCCGCCGATGCGGTCGATCTCGCCGCGCAGCCACAGGCGGATGTCGGTCGCGACCTGGTCGTTGCGCGAGCGGCCCGTGTGCAGGCGCTTGCCCGCGTCGCCGATCAGGGCTGTCAGGCGCGCTTCGATGTTCAGGTGCACGTCTTCGAGGTCGAGCAGCCATTCGAATTCGCCGCGCTCGATTTCACCCTTGATCTTCGCCATGCCGCCCTGGATGGCGGCGAGGTCGTCGGCGGAGATGATCTTCTGCGCAGCCAGCATCGACGCGTGCGCGAGCGAGCCCTCGATGTCGACGAGCGCGAGACGCTTGTCGAAGAAGACCGACGACGTGTAGCGCTTGACCAGCTCCGACATGGGTTCGGAGAAGCGAGCCGACCAGGCTTCGCCTTTTTTGTGCAGTTGGGACGTCATGGTGATGGGCGTGAACGAGCAAGCGGTGAGAAGGCGGGCCGCGCGGCGCATTGCTTGCGGCGCTTTGCGTTGAGCACGGCGGGAAAGATCACGATTTTAACATTGGCGCTCTGCCGCACCGTCGGCCGGCGGCGCTCAGAGCCGCACCAGCACCACGAGCTTGAGATCCTCGCGGTGCGCGGGCTTGAAGGTGATCTGATCGTACGCGATGCGGCCGTGGCGCGGATGGTTGAACTCGCGCCGGCCGCCCTCGCGCTCGAACACGTCCTGCGAGGCCCAGAAGCGGGCGAACTCGTCGCTCGCGGCGATCAGCGAGTCGACCAGCGCGCGCGTGGGCGCATCGTTCAGGTGGCGGATCGAGTCGGCGCGGAACTCGGCGGCAAGGCGCCGCGCGCGCGTTTCCCAGTCGACGATCAGCTCGCGCCCGAGCGGCTCGGAGAAGGTGAAGCGCAGCAGGTTGCGGTCGTATTCGCCGTCGAGCCAGCCCGTGAAGAGATCCGCCGCGTGCGCGTTCCAGGCGAGCGCCGTCCACTGGCGGTCGAGCACGTAGGCGGGGGCGTCCACGAGCTTTACCGTTTGCAGCAGCGTGGCGGGGGCGTCCGCGGCGGTGGCGGGGTCGGGTTCGGCGGGGTCCCGTTGCGCGGCGAGTTCGAACAGGTAGGCGCGCTCGGCGCGCGAGAGCCGCAACGCGACGGCGATGCGCGCGAGCGCGTCCGCCGAAGCCGAAACGGGGCGGCCCTGTTCGATCCACGTGTACCAGGTCGGGCTCACGCCGCATAACTGTGCGACTTCCTCGCGGCGCAGGCCGGGCGTGCGCCGGCGCGGGCCCGGCGGCAGGCCGACCTCCGCAGGCGAAAGACGCTCGCGATGGGCGCGGATGAATTCGCCCAGCGCGCGGGCCGGTGTCGCGTCGAGGGTTTTCGCGGAGCCGCTGGCGGCAGCGGGTGTATCGAGACTCATTGGGCGTGGGGCTGGTGGCGGCGATACCAGAATAATCGCTTAACTTGTACTGGTACAAAACGGCCTCTATTGTAGCGTCTGACGCGCAGACGGGCCGTCGCATCAAACAGCCCGGAGTTCGCAGAACCCGCGGCGCGCCCCATAACGAGCCGCATGGAAACCCGCAAAAGGAGCATGCGATGAAGCATCACGATCAGGTCGCCGACGCATTCGGCTCGACCGCCGCCGCCTACCTCACGAGCCAGGTCCACGCGAGCGGCGCGGACCTGGAGAATCTCGCCGCGACCTTCGCGGCCACCTGCGGCAATGCGGCGGTGCTGGACATGGGTTGCGGCGCGGGCCATGCGAGCTTCGCGGTGGCGCCCCACGTGCGCGAAGTCGTGGCCTACGACATTGCCCCCCAGATGCTCGCCACGGTCGAAGCCGCCGCGAAGGAGCGCGGGTTGACGACCGTGCGCACGCAACAGGGCGCGGCCGAAACGCTGCCGTTCGAAGACGGCAGCTTCAACTGGGCCGTGAGCCGCATGAGCGCGCACCATTGGCGCGACGTGCCGCGCGCGCTGAAGGAGGTGCATCGCGTGCTCAAGCCGGGCGGGCGCCTGAAGTTCATCGACATCGCGGGCATCGACGATCCGCTGTACGACACGCATATTCAGGCCGTCGAACTGTTGCGCGACGCCTCGCACATCCGCGATTACCGCGCCGACGAGTGGATCGCGATGCTTGACGCCGCCGGCTTCGACGCGAAGGTGAGCGAGCGCTGGCGCATCGCGCTCGATTTCGACACGTGGGTCGCGCGCATGCGCACGCCGCCCGAGCGTGTGACGGCGATCCGCTCGATGTGGGAGCGCGCGCCCGATGAAGTGCGTCAATACTTCGATGTGCAGAGCGATTCGTCGTTCAAGCTCGATGCGCTGATGATCGAGGCGACGCGGCGCGATTGAGGCCGGCGCGAACAGCATGAAAAAACGGCGTCGTCCCCGCGAGGGCACGACGCCGTTCGTCCATGAGCGCAGCGCGAGCGCTTAGCCCGTATTACGCAACCCGGCCGCGATCCCGTTGATCGTCAGATGAATACCGCGCCGCACGCGCGGGCTCGGGTCGCCTGCGCGATAACGCTTGATCAGTTCCACCTGCAAGTGATTCAACGGATCGAGATAGGGGAAGCGGTTCTTGATCGAACGCGCGAGAAGAGGGTTGTCCGCAAGCCGCTCGCTCGCCCCCGTGATCTCGGCGAGCACCTTCGTCGTGCGCTCCCATTCGGCCACGATGCGCTCGAACACGAGCTTGCGCAGCTTCTTGTCCGCCACGAGCTGCGCGTAGCGCGAGGCCACCGCGAGGTCGGTTTTCGCGAGCGTCATGTCCATGTTCGAAAGCAGGTTCGAGAAGAACGGCCAGGTCTTGTACATCTTCTTGAACATCGCAAGGCGGCGCGCGCGCTCGGCGTCGCTGCCCGCGTCGTCGAGATACGAGCCCACCGCGCTGCCGAAGCCGTACCAGCCCGTGAGCAGCAAGCGGCACTGCCCCCACGAGAAGCCCCAGGGAATCGCGCGCAGATCGTCGATCTTGCGGTTCTTCGGGTCCTGCAGCTTGCGCGAGGCCGGACGGCTGCCGATGTTCAGCTCCGCGATTTCCGTGATCGGCGTCGAGGCGAAGAAGTAGTCGGTGAAGCCGGGCGTCTCGTACACGAGCGAGCGATACGCGGCCATTGCGGCGTTGGAAAGCTTCTGCATCGTCTCTTCGAATGCGGGCAACTGGTCGGGCGCGTTGCTCGCGCCGCCCATCGGCAGCAGCGTCGCTTCGAGCGTCGCGGCGATCACCGTTTCGAGGTTGCGGCGGCCAATTTCCGGATTGCCGAACTTGCTCGCGATGACTTCGCCCTGTTCCGTGAGGCGGATCTGGCCTTCCACCGTGCCCGGCGGCTGCGAGAGGATCGCGTTGTAGGTCGGACCGCCTCCGCGGCCCACCGTGCCCCCGCGGCCGTGGAAAAGACGCAGCGTGATGCCGCGCTGCTTGTACAGCGCGACGAGCGCGAGTTCCGCGCGATACAGCTCCCAGTTCGACGTGAGGAAGCCGCCGTCCTTGTTGCTGTCCGAGTAGCCGAGCATGATTTCCTGCTCGTTGCCCTGGTGCTCGACGATGCCGTCGATGCCCGGCAGCGCGAGCAGATCGCGCATGATGCCCGGCGCGTGGCGCAAGTCGGGAATCGTCTCGAAGAGCGGGATCACCATCAGCGCGGCCTTCGCGGGCTCTTCCGCGTGGCCGAGGCGCCCGCTCGTGAGGCCGGTTTCCTTTTGCAGCAACAGCACTTCGAGCAGGTCGGAAACCGTTTCGGTATGCGAAATGATGTAATTGCGCACCGCGCGCGCGCCGAACTTCTCGCGCGTCACGCGCGCCATTTCCAGCACGCCCAGCTCGCTCTTCACGAGGTCCGAATAGTCGAGGTACGGGGAGCGCAGCGTGCGCGGATCGGCGAGTTGCGCGAGCAGCACGATCTGCTTGTCTTCTTCGGAAAGCGCCGCGTAGCCGGCTTCGACGCCCGCGCGCGCGAGCAGCTCGGTGATGACGGCTTCGTGGATGTCCGAACTCTGGCGCAAATCGATCGAGGCGAGATGGAAGCCGAACACGTCGACGGCGCGCATGAGCGGCGCGAGGCGCGTGGTCGCCAGCGACGCGCCATGATGCTCGGCGAGCGAATCCATCAGGATATGCAGGTCGCGCGAGAATTCGTCCGCGTCGGCATAGGGCTTTGCGCGCACCGGCGCGGCGTTGCGGCCCGCGCTGCGCACGGCCACGACGCCTTCGCCCAGACGCACGCGCGCGCTTGCCGCGAGGCGCGTGTACACGCCGATCAGCGCGCGGCGATACGGCTCGTCCACGCGGTGCGGCGACTGGTCGGGCGAGGCTTCGGCCAGCGCCTTCAGTTCGTCGCTCGCGCCAGCAAGCAGGTTCGACACTGAAAGCTCCGCGCCCAGACGGTGCACTTCGTCGAGGTAATGCTGCAGGATCACCTGCGCCTGGCGCTCGCTCGCTTCTTCGAGCGTGGCGGCGGTGACGTTCGGGTTGCCGTCGCGGTCGCCGCCGATCCAGCTACCCATCTGGAAGAACGCGGGCAGGCGCGCCGAAATGCCGTGCTCCTTGAGCGACGTTTCGATCTCGCCGTAAAGCGCGGGAATCTCGGTGAGGAAGGTCGTGTGGTAATACGAAAGCGCGTTCTCGATTTCGTCGCCCACGGTCAGTCGCGAGTCGCGCAGCATGCGCGTTTGCCAGAGCGAGGTCACGCGCGCGCGCAGCAACGATTCGTTGTGCTCGAGTTCGCGATGCGTGAGCGGCTGGTCGCGCTCGGCGAGCAGGCGCGCGATGTCGTGCTGCGAGTCGAGCGTGCTCTTGCGTTGCACTTCGGTCGGGTGCGCGGTGAGCACGGGCACGATCAGCGCGTCGTTGAAGAACTGCTGGAGCACCGGCGTCGCGGCCGCGCCCGCTTGCGCGAGGCGTTCGAGCGAATGTGCGATGGTGCCCGCCTGCGGCGCCGAGCCCGCCAGGTCGTGAATGCGGCGGCGGCGATTGCGGTGGCGATCTTCGGCGATGTTCGCGAGATGCGAAAAGTAGCTGAACGCGCGCACGACGCTCACGGTCTGCTCGGGCGAGAGCGCGCGAAGCTGCTTTTCCAGCGCGAGCGCGGCGGTGTTGTCGTCCTCACGGCGAAAGCGCACGGCGGTCTGGCGGATGGTTTCCACGACGTCGAACACGGCGTCGCCTTCCTGCTCGCGCAGGACTTCGCCGAGCAGGCGGCCGAGATAGCGGATGTCTTCGAAGAGCGGCTGGTCCTTGTCGTCGCGCGCACGGCCATTGCGCGCGGCGCCGGCGGGCGCTTTCGGGGCTTTCGGGGCTTTCGCCGCTTGTGCAACCTTCGCGAGCTTCGCGGCCTTCGGCGCCTTGACGCCGTTCGTTGCCTTGACAGCCTCGGCGGCCCGCGTGGTCCCGGCCGCCGGTTGAGTAGTCGCGGATTTCGTGGTCTTCGCGGTCTTCGTCGTTTTCGCCGGTTTCGTGGACGGCGTGGCCGATGCGGCCTTCGAAGCTGCGTTCTGCGATGCGGTGTTGCGGCGCTCTGCGCGCGCCGAGCCTGAAGACTTCACGATGTTTTCCTTGAGGCTTGCCAGGATAGGGGCAGGTTAGTCGGAGAACTGCCAACTGCGTGAGCGCGGCGCATGCCGGGCCGGGTACTGCGGGTGCAACCTGGAAAGGGCGGAAGGTGCCACCCCATGCGAGCCATGCGGATAGAGCGGACACGGCGCGGGCCGTCAATGGCTCCGCGCGGGTCAGGCCTGGCGGGAGAGTGCGCCGCCGCGAGGGCGAGCGCAAGCCAAAGCGGCGCCGCGGCGATGGCCGGGGCCGCTCTGGCCGTTTATGAGTAACGCTGGTGGCCGGGCTCGCCGCGAATTGCGTACCCTTACGATAGGTACGTCAAGCGCCGCGTGCACAGCCTGAGTCTCTTCCTTGCCGCCGCCCGCGCCTTGTTGAGCCTGTCCCTGCGGGAAGGCGGTAAAAAGGGCGCGTGCTAACATTGCCTGTTATCCGATCCTGCTTTTCATCCCGTCATTCGATGTACCTGCCATGAACCCCGAGACGTTATCCGCGCCCATGCCCCGCACCCTGGTGATCGCTTCGCGGGAGAGCCGCCTCGCGATGTGGCAGGCCGAGCATGTGCAAGCTGCGCTGCACAAATTATATCCAGCCTGCGACGTGAAAATCGTTGGAATGACGACACGCGGCGATCAAATTCTCGACCGCACGCTCTCCAAGGTGGGCGGCAAGGGTCTTTTCGTGAAGGAACTGGAGCAGGCGCTGGCCGAAGGCCGCGCCGATCTCGCGGTGCACTCGCTCAAGGACGTGCCGATGGAACTGCCCGAAGGCTTCACGCTCGCGGCCGTGATGGAGCGCGAGGACCCGCGCGACGCGTTCGTCTCCAACGACTACGATTCGCTCGCCGCGCTGCCGGCGGGCAGCGTGGTGGGCACGTCCAGCCTGCGCCGCGAGTCGATGATCCGCGCGCGCTATGCGCATCTGGACGTGAAGCCGTTGCGCGGCAATCTCGATACGCGTCTCGCCAAGCTCGACCGCGGCGATTACGCGGCCATCATTCTCGCGGCCGCGGGCCTCAAGCGCCTCGGCCTCGGCGCGCGCATCCGCGCGCTCATCGAGCCCGAGGACAGCTTGCCGGCGGCGGGCCAGGGCGCGCTCGGCATCGAGATTCGCGCCGATCGCGCCGATATCGCCGCGTGGCTCGCGCCGCTGCACGACGACGCCACCGCGAAGGCCGTCGAGGCCGAGCGCATGGTGTCGCGCGCGCTCGGCGGCAGTTGCACGGTGCCGCTCGCGGCCTACGCGCAATGGCGCGACGGCAAGCTCGCGCTGCGCGGCAGCGTCGCCACGCCCGACGCGAGCCGCGTGCTCGCCGCGCAGGAGGCCGCGGCAGCGTCCACCATCGACGACGCCGTAGCGCTAGGGCGCCGCGTCGCGGACGACCTCATCGCGCAAGGCGCGCTCGAGATCGTGCGCGCACTCGCGGATGCAGCCCATGCCGCCGATGGCCCCAATACGGCGCCTCAAAACGGGGTGGCCGCGAACAACCCAACCGGCACGGGCGAAGACCCGGCCTCCCGATGATGGCCGGCCCCTGGCAACCGCGCGGCGACGCCGGCCCACCCGATGAGTGGGGCGGCCCGGGGGACGCCGCGCGAGGCAACGATGGCGATCGCGAGGGCAGCCCGTTCACCGTCGTCATTACCCGGCCGGCCGGTCAGTCGGATGATCTCGCCGGGCAACTCGCGCAACGCGGCATGCGCACGCTCGACTTCCCGCTCATCGCCATTGCGCCCGTGACCGACGAAGCGCCGCTGCGCGCCGCGCTTGGCGCGCTCGAACGCTATGCGCTCGTCGTGTTCGTTTCGCCGAACGCCGTCGATCGCGCGTTTGCGTGCTATGCCTCGGTGTCCTCGATCTGGCCGCCCGGGCTGCCCGTGGCCGTGGTCGGCCCGGCGAGCGTGGCCGCGCTGGAGCGTCATGGCGTGGCGGCGCCCGACCATCGTGTGGTGAGCCCCGCGGGCGCGGGCGAGGAAGAACCCGCGCGCTTCGATTCGGAGTCGCTTTACGCGGCGCTCGAAAAAACGTTCGGCGCGAACGGTTTTACGGGCAAGCGCGTGCTGATCGTGCGCGGCGACGGCGGCCGCGAGTGGCTCGCCGAGCGTCTGCGCGAAGCGGGCGCCGAAGTGGAAACCGTGGCGGCCTACCGCCGCGTCGTGCCCGAGCCGCCCATGGCCGCCTGGACGCAGATTCACGCGCTCCTCGAAGGCGCGCCGCACGCGTGGCTCGTCACCAGTTCCGAGGGCGTGCGCAACCTCGACGAACTCGCGCGCGAGCACCTCACGGCGGGCGAGATCGTCGAGCTGCGCCACGCGCCGCTCGTCGCGCCCCACGCGCGGATCGCCGAGACGGCGCGCTCAATGGGTTTTGATAGGATTACGGTGTCCGGCGCGGGCGACGAACGCATCGTCGAGACGCTCCTGGGCCTCGCTTCTTCCGTTGTTCAACCGGTTCAGATCACTCCGGCCCAAGCGCCGGCCAACCCACGCATGACAGATTCGAACAACTCAGGCAGCACAGCAAACCAGGGTGCCGTCACCACGGGCGCGGCGGTTTCCTCCGGCAGCGCAACGGCTTCGGGCGGCGCGTCGGCGCGGCCGTCGTACGCGTCGTCGGGCGCGGGGGCTTCCGCGCCGCTAACTCCGCCTCCGGGCGCGGGCGGCGGCCGCCGGGGCCCAGGCACGGCGCTGCTGTGGCTCGTCCTCTTGCTGGTCGCCGCGGGCTCGGGCGCGGGCGGCTATCTCCTCAATCGCAAGCTCGACGGCCTCGGCATGCAGGCCATCCAGCGCCAGCAGGCGGCCGGGCAGCAGATCGCGGCGCTGCGCGCGCGCGCCGATCAGGTCGCCGCGGGCTCGCAGCAACTCGACAAGCAGATCACCCAGCTAGAAGGCAAGATCGCCGACGCGCAGACATCGCAGCAGGCGCTCGCGCAGCAATACGCCGATCTGTCGAAGAGCCGCGACGACTGGACGCTCGCCGAAGTCGGCCAGATGCTCTCGAGCGCGAGCGAACAGCTTCAGCTCACGGGCAACACGCAGCTCGCGCTCTTCGCGCTGCAAAGCGCCGACACACGCCTCGCCGCGTCGGACAACGCGCAGGCCATCGTCGTGCGCAAGGCCATCGCGCAGGACATCGACAAGCTCAAGGCCGCGCCGTCCACGGACCTGACCGGCCTTGCCATCAAGCTCGACACCGCGCTCGGCCAGATCGACTCGCTGCCGCTCTCGGGCGAAGCGATCGTCGCGCATACGAAACCCGAAGCCGCCCGGCCCGCCGATGTCGCCCAGGTTGCCGCGGCGACCAACCAGCCGAAATGGAAGGTGTGGATCGACACGATCGTCGACGGCGTGGGCAAGCAGATCGCGAGCCTCGTGCAGGTGCGCCGCATCGACAACGCGGACGCCATGCTCATTTCGCCCGATCAAGGCTATTTCGTGCGGCAGAACCTGAAGCTGCGTCTGCTGTCGGCGCGCCTGTCGCTGCTCTCGCGCAACCAGGACACGCTCAAGTCCGACCTCGCGGCCGCCGACGCCACGCTTGCGCGCTATTTCGACGGCTCCTCGAAAGACACGCAAACCGTGCGCGCGCTGCTCAAGGAGGTGAACGAGGGCTCGGCCGCCGTCGCGCTGCCCACGCTCGACACGAGCCTGAAGGCGATCGAGCAATACCGGAGCCGGGGGTAAGACATGGCGATCCGTGGACTCCTCTGGCTCGCGCTTCTCTTCGCGATTGCCGTCGCGCTGGCGACTGTCGGGCGCTTCGACACCGGGCAGGTGCTGCTCGTCTATCCGCCGTATCGCGTGGATGTATCGCTCAACCTGTTCGTGGTCGGCATCGTAGTGGCCTTCCTGCTGCTGTACGCGATCCTGCGTTTCGCGCGCAACATCGTGACGATGCCGCGCCGCGTGGCCGCCTACCGCGCGCGTATGCGCGCCGAAAAGGCGAACTCGGCGCTGCGCGACGCGGTGGCCAATCTCTACGCGGGCCGCTTCTCGCGCGCCGAGAAGGCCGCGCGCGATTCGCTCGCCGACGTCAGGAACACGAGCGCGGCGGGCCTGATCGCCGCGACGGCCGCGCATCGTCTGCATGAATACGCGCGCCGCGACGAATGGCTCACCCAGGTCGACGATCCCGACTTGCAGGAAGCGCGCCTCATGGCGACCGCCGACATGCGAGCCGACGGCCGCGACGCCGATGGCGCGCTCGCCGCGCTCACCGAAATGCGCACGCAGGGCGGCCGCCGCATTCACGCGCAGCAGATCGCGCTGCGCGCGCAGCAGCAGCTCAAGAACTGGAGCGAAGTGCTCAAGCTCGTGAAGACGCTGGAAAAGCGCGAGGCGCTGCACCCGGCCGTGGCCGTGCGTCTGCGCCAGCTCGCCGCGGAAAACCTGCTGCGCGACCGCCGCCACAATGCGGACGCGCTGCTCGAACTGTGGCAGTCGCTCTCGAACGTCGAGCGCCATTCGCCGCGTCTGGCCGACTGCGCCGCCGAACTGCTGATCGCGCTCGGACGCCCGGCCGACGCGCGCAAGATCGTCGAGGAAGCGCTCTCGCAGAACTGGGACGCGCGCCTTTTGCGCCGCTATCCGGACACCGCGGAAAATGACGCCCTGCCGCTCATCCAGAAGGCCGAGGCGTGGCGCAAGGAGCGCCCCGAGGACGGCGATCTGCTGTTCGCGCTGGGCCGCCTGTGCCTGAAGCAGCAGTTGTGGGGCAAGGCGCAGTCGTTCCTCGAAGCCGCGCTCAAGTCCGCCGACGCAACGCAGAACGAGCCGCTCAAGATCCGCTCGCATCGCGCGCTCGCGCGCCTGCACGAGCAGCTCGGCGACGACGGGAAAGCGGCTTCGCATTACCGCGAGAGTGCGCTCTCGATGAACGTGGTGTAAGCGGGCACGAGCCGCAACGCAAAACGGCCGCCTGCGCAAATAGGCGGCCGTTTGTTTTGGGGAAGTCCGGGAATGCTTTAGCGGTTCACGAGCCTGGCGGGCGCCGAAAGCGCCAGCAAACCGCCCAGGATCATGAACGCCGCGAGCATGTACATGCCCGAATCGTTGGCCGACGTGGCCTGCTTGAGCCAGCCGACCGCATACGGGCTCAAAAATCCCGCAAGATTGCCGATCGAGTTGATGAGCGCAATGCCGGCCGCCGCGCCCGTGCCCGCGAGCCAGGCCGTGGGCAGACTCCAGAACAGCGGCAGCGTGGTGAGAATGCCCATGGTCGCGATGGTGAGCGCCGTCATCGCGAGCGTGGTGTCGTGCGCCCACGTGACCGAAAGCACGAGCCCGAGCGCGCCGATGGCGGCCGGCACCGCGATGTGCCAGCGGCGCTCGCGCGCGCGGTCGGCGCTCTTCGCCACCAGTACCATGCCGACCACGGCGGCGGCGAACGGAATCGCCGAAAGGAGGCCGATCGTGAGCGCGTCTTTCACGCCCGTCGCCTTGATGATGGTGGGCAGCCAGAAGCTCACGCCGTAGAGGCCCATCACGAACGAGAAGTAGGTAAGGCTCATCACCAGCACGCGCGCGCTCGTGAGCACGGTCATGATCGGCGGGTCTTCTTTCGTGGCGTCTTCGGCCGCGATGTTGCGTTCGAGCAGCGCGCGCTCTTCTTCCGTCAGCCACTTCGCCCTGGCGATGCGGTCGTCGAGCACGAAGAACACCAGCACGCCGACGATCACCGAAGGCAGCCCTTCGAGCAGGAAGAGCCACTGCCAGCCTTGCCAGCCGTTCGCGCCGTCGAAGGACTTGAGAATCCAGCCCGACACCGGGCCGCCGATCACACCCGAGAGCGCAATGGCCGTCATGAACCATGTGGTCATGCGTCCGCGCCGGTGCGCCGGATACCAGTAGGTCAGGTACAGGATGATGCCGGGGAAGAAGCCCGCCTCGCACAGGCCGAGCAGAAAGCGCATCACGTAGAACATGGTGGGCGTGGTGACGAACATCGTCAGGATGGACACGAGGCCCCACGTAACCATGATGCGCGCGATCCACACGCGCGCGCCCACGCGATGCAGGATGATATTGCTTGGCACTTCGAACAGAAAGTAGCCCACGAAGAAAATGCCCGCGCCGAAGCCATAAACCGCATCGGAGAGATTGAGCGCGCTGCTCATCTGCAGCTTGGCGAAGCCCACGTTCACACGGTCCAGATAGGCGACCACGTAACAGAGCATGAGGAGCGGAATGAGGCGCCACGCGACCTTGCGATACGTGGCTTCTTCGAAGGCGGAGGGCGGGGCACCCGCTCCCGCTTGCGGCATGGGATTCGCTGGACTTGCCATGGTGTCTCCAGGTCAGATCGGTCGTGCTTGTTGTATTGCCGCCTCGTGATGGCGGGTATTCGACGCGAAAGCACGATCATTCTATACGCGCCGCCGTGGCGCGACGGCGCGTCAAAGTCGGGGAAAACACCGATCGGGCAGCGACCTGACGCCCGCTACACGCAGCGCCCGCCATCCACTTCGATACAGGCGCCGGTGATGAACGCGGCGTCGTCCGAGGCGAGATAGAGGCACGCGTTGGCCACGTCCTGCGGCGTGGAAAAGCGCCCGAGCGGAATGGTCGCGACGAAGCGCTGGCGGTTCTCGGGCGTGTCGGGCACGCCCATGAATTCCGCCGTGAGGCCCGTGTCGCCGATCACGGGATTCACGCAGTTCACGCGGATCTGGTCGGGGCCCAGTTCGGCGGCGAGCGCCTTGCTGGCCACGATCATCGCGCCCTTGCTGCCGTTGTACCAGACGAGCCCGGGCCGCGGCCGGATGCCCGCAGTCGAGGCGATATTGACGAACGCGCCGCCGCCGCGCTCGCGAAAATGCGGCACGAACGCGCGCACGCTCCAGTACAAGCCCTTCACGTTGACGGCGTAGACGCGGTCGAATTCCGCTTCGGTGACTTCCATCACGGGCTTGTTGCGATGCGTGGTGCCCGCGTTGTTGACGACGACCTGCACGCTGCCGAAGTCTCCGATGGCCGCTTCGCGCAGCGCGTGCCAGTCGGCTTCGCGCGTGATGTCGCCTTGCACCGCGATGGCCTTGCCGCCCGCGAGCGCGATCTCGCTCGCCACGCGCTCGGCCGCTTCGCCGTTCAGATCGTTGATCACGACGTTCGCGCCTTCGCGCGCATAGGTCTTCGCAATGCCTTCGCCGAAGCCCGAGCCGGCGCCCGTCACGACAGCCGTCTTGCCCTTGAGTCGCATGGTGTCTCCCTGTGTGGTCAGCCGTGGCGGATCGCGATGGTTTTCAGCACCGTGAAGCCGTAGAGCGCTTCGAAGCCTTTCTCGCGCCCGTGTCCCGAATGCCGCGTGCCGCCGAACGGCAATTCGACGCCGCCGCCCGCGCCGTAGTTGTTGACGAACACCTGGCCCGCGCGCACGCGGCGCGCGAGGCGCATCTGGCGCGCGCCGTCGCGCGTCCAGATGCCGGCCACAAGGCCGTAAGGCGTGCCGTTGGCGAGCGCGAGCGCTTCTTCCTCGCTCTCGAAGGGCATGGCCGTGAGCACCGGTCCGAACACCTCCTCCTGCGCGAGACGGCTTTGCGGCGGCACGTCGCGCAGGAGCGTCGGGACTTCGTAGAAGCCGCCGCTGGGCGCATCCGCGTCGAGCCTGCCGCGCGCCGCCGTGGCGATGCGGCTGGCGGCCGCCTCGTCGAGAAAGCCGCGCACGCGCTGACGCTGCTTCTCGTTGATGAGCGGGCCGCAGTCGAGATCGGCGCTGGCCGGACCCACGCGCAGTTTGCCGAACGATGCGGCGAGCCGGTCGAGAAGCGGCTCGTACGCGCCGCGCTCGATCAGCACGCGGCTGCCCGCCGAGCAGGTCTGCCCGGCGTTCTGCACGATGGCCGCCACGAGCACGGGCAGCGCGGCGTCGAAATCGGCATCGGCGAAAACGATTTGCGGCGACTTGCCGCCGAGTTCGAGGGTGACGGGCACGTGGTGTTCGGCGGCCGTCTGCGCGACGAACTTGCCGGTTTGCGGCGAGCCGGTGAACGAAATGTGATCGATGCCGGGATGCGCGCAAAGGGCCGCGCCCGCCTCATGCCCCAGCCCCGTGACGATGTTGAGCGCACCGGCGGGCAGGCCGGCCTCGCGCGCCAGCCCGGCCACGCGCAAGAGCGACACGCAGGCGTCCTCGGCGGGCTTCACCACGCACGCGTTGCCCGTGGCGAGCGCCGCGCCCACGCTGCGGCCGAAAATCTGCATCGGGTAATTCCAGGGCACGATGTGGCCTGTCACGCCGTGCGGCTCGCGCACGGTGAGCACCGTGTAGCCGGCCTGGTAGGGCAGCGTTTCGCCGTGCAGCTTGTCGGCGGCGCCCGCGTAGAACTCGAAATAGCGCGCGAGCGCGGCGGCGTCGGCGCGCGCCTGCTTGAGCGGCTTGCCGCTGTCGCGCGCTTCGAGTTGCGCGAGTTCTTCCTGGTGCTGGAGGACGAGGCCCGAGAGCGCGAACAGCAGCCGCCCGCGCTCGCTCGCGCTCAAGGCGCCCCAAGGGCCTTCGAAGGCCTGGCGCGCGGTTTTTACTGCGTCGTCGATGTCGGCGGCGTTGCCGCGCGCGAGTTGCGCGAAGGGCTGGCCGGTGGAGGGATCGATCGCGGCGAGCGTCTCGCCGCTGGCGGGCGAATGCCACTCGCCGCCGATGAAGTGCTTCGCTTCTTCCATGCATCGCCTCGTAAAAGGGTGTGAAACCTGGGGTGAAACGAGGGGGAAACGCAAAACGCAGAGTGATTATCGCGCCAATCGAGGGCGCTACGCGCGGGAATTCAGCAGGCGCTTCATCGGCGTGCGGGAAAGCCCTGGGCCGAATCGCGGGGCGCCCTGGCCGATTGGCTATAATGGCGTCCATTCTCCAACGTCGGGTTTCGCGCTGGTTTTTTCGCGCGAGCCGCCGCTTTTTCCCTTCTCAACAGAGAGCGCTCATGAGCTTTGCAAATGTCCCCGCCGGCAAGGATCTGCCGCAAGACTTCAATGTGATCATCGAGATTCCCGCGCAAAGCGATCCGGTGAAATACGAAGCCGACAAGGACCTGGGCCTGCTCGTCGTCGACCGTTTCGTCGGCACGGGCATGCGCTATCCCGTGAACTACGGCTTCATTCCGCAGACGCTCTCGGGCGACGGCGACCCGGTCGACGTGCTCGTGATCACGCCGTTCCCGCTGCTGGCAGGCTCGGTCGTGCGCTCGCGCGCGCTCGGCATGCTGCAGATGACCGACGAGTCGGGCGTCGACGCCAAGCTGATCGCCGTTGCGCACGACAAGGTTTGCCCGATGACGGTCAATCTCAAGTCGCTGGACGACGTGCCCGAGTACCTGAAGGACCAGATCAAGCACTTCTTCGAGAACTACAAGTCGCTCGAAAAGGGCAAGTGGGTCAAGGTCGAAGGCTGGGTCGGCATCGAAGCCGCCCACAAGGAAATCACCGAAGGCGTGGCGAACTTCAAGAAGTAAATCGCACGCTTCATGGTTGATTGAGAAAGACCGCACGCGCTCGCGAGAGCCGTGCGGTTTTTTGTTGGCGTGCAGGGTCAGGCATGCTGCGCTTGATAGCGCTCGTGGCCTTCAATTCACCTCCGCGATATCGCGCACCTCCGGCCCACGCAGACCGTCGAGCCGCGCGGGCCGGCCCAAGCCGGCGTTTTGGTGGCTACGCATGTTAAATGTCAGATTTCTTAAGAACGGCCGGTCTATGCGGTAATCGGTGTTTTTTGCTAAAGTTCTGCCCAGCTTGGCCGATATTTTAAGTTCTATCAATTGCGTTAGAGAGAAATATGTCTCAAGGTAACAGCAATAGCAGCAATATGGTTGAGAAATTTAATGCTGGCACTTCCTTTTTTAATATTTTAGTGACCATTGCAATTGCAATAGGCGGCTATAAGTTTGTGACAGAACCTCAACAGCAATTGAATTCTGCACACACACAAACGGATGACGTAATCTTAGTAGCAAAATTCTTTAACGATATTCGTCCTAACATCGATTTCATCTGCGAGGCTAACCAGGATGGGCCGGCAACTGCGCAAGTAATTTGCACGGAAAAAAACAAAGGTGGTCAGCGCATTCTTCTCGATACGCCTGAAGTCAGATTGAAACGGACTGATCAAGACGGATTTATTGATCCTCGGTCCTACCGGATTACTCAATCAAACGAAAATTCACTACCTGTTGGTGCAACAGGAAATACCAGCTATAAGATCGAGGCAATCGGAGTTGCTTCTGTTGATTGGTCAAAAATTACCGTTTTGACTAGTGAGTTCGCAAAAACAGATCCGGACGTTTTATCAACGCTGGCGGGAAAACTAGGTAGCAATCTAGACGGGCAACAACTTGACAAATTATCCGTGCAATCGTTTGGGTATACGTCACCCGTAACGCCATTCAGGTCTGCATCTCCGGCTCAACCCGCATCGGTTCCGACGCTGCCCGCTTCGGATAGTCAAGTCCAATAGCTTATGTGTGAATCCATCGCATGAAGAAAAGCCGTTGGATATGAGTCTTCATCAGATGGGCTCACGCTGGTCGGTTCGGTATCGGAAACGGCACCGTTCAACGGTTGCGCCTGATCATTTCGAATGTCGCGGGAAGCATTCCCCACGCGAATAAGACTAACAGGCTAGTGTTTGACCAAGGCCAGCGTCTCCTGCGGCATGTCATGAAACACGGGCTCGTCCTGCGGAGAGAAGAACTTCAAAGTATGTGGAAATGCCATCATGGCCGACGGGCTTTCAGAGGGAGCATCAAGGTCATCGGATGGATCGGTGATTCCCGGAAACCGTAGTGCTCATAGAACTGCTTGGCGCGCTCGTTTAACGCGTGCACAAGCAACGCGCGGACACCGGCGTGTTCCGCGACGGATTGCACGCGAAAGACTGCGTCCTGGAGCACGGCCGCGCCGAGCTTGACGCCTTGCACGCGAGCATCGACGGCCAGCCTTGCAAGCACTACCACCGGCACCGGATCAGGCATGTTGCGCCGAATGGCACTCGTGGGCTCCTGATGCGCGACGGCGCCCGCTGCCAGGGCGTAGTACCCCCGTACGCATTGGTCGGAGTCGACCACGATGAAGGTGCGGCTCGCGCCGTTTAGATGATTGGCCAGTGCGCGTCGCTTCAGCCAGTCATCCAGCGATGGCTCGCCACAATTGAACCCGTCCAGTCGATGCGTTGCGGTAAGTGGTTGCGGTGCCGAAAGCCGTATGTTCATGCCTTGTCTGTGTTCCACGGGGCCTTGACGGCCATCAGGCGCTCAAGCCCGGAACTGGCGTCTTGCCGCGCGTCGAGCAATGCAGTGAACTGCCGGAACCGCTCCTCGTCGAGGCTGAAAAAGACCTGGTCCAATACGATCGCCTTCGCTCGCTCGCACGCGGCTTCCAGCATGAAATCCGAACGATTCTTGCCCAGCAGGCTGGCGGCGTGATCGATCAGGTCGCGCTGCTCGGGCAGCGCGCGCAAATTAATAGAAGCGTCACGCATGACATTGCTCCCTTAATGTATATACAATAGATACACATCCTAGGTGAGTGTGTATTTATTGTCAATACGCGGCGACGACGCGGCCAGGTTCACAGCACGGTTCAATTCACCGCCGCGATATCGCGCTCCTCGGGCCCACGCAGACCGTCGAGCCGCGCGGGCCGGCCCACGCCATAACCCTGCGCGTAGTCCACACCCATCGCGATCATCCAGTCCACGATGGCGGCGTCCTCCACGCACTCGGCAATCGTCAGCTTGCCGGCGGCGTGCGCGACCTGATTGATCGAACGCACGATGGCCTGATCCAGCGGACTGTCCACGATGCCGCGTATGAAACTGCCGTCGATCTTCAGATAGTCGACGTGCAGATGCTTGAGGTAGTTGAACGACGACATGCCCGCGCCGAAGTCGTCGAGCGCGAAGCGGCAACCCTGGGCGCGCAGGCGCTCGATTAGCCTGATCGCGCCGTCCATGTTCGTGATCGCGGCAGTCTCGGTGATCTCGAAGCAAACCCGCTCGAACGGGATCGACCAGATGCGCTGCTGCTCCTCGATATAGTCGGCGAGTTGCTCGTCGCCGAGCGAAGCGCCCGAGAGGTTGATCGACCACGTGCCGTATTCGTGTGTGCCTGCGGCGATCATCGCGAACGCGCTCGCGATCACCCACCGGTCGATGGCCGGCATGAGGTCGAAGCGCTCCGCCGCGCCGATGAATGCGGAGGGCTCGACAAGCGCGCCCGAGGCGCTCTGCATGCGCAACAGCAGTTCGACGTGCGTATCGTCGGCTGACGAGGCTGGCGCGAGCGAGAGGATCTTCTGGCCGAACAGGCAGAACTGGCCGTTTTCGAGCGCCGCCTTGATGTCGGAAACCCACGCCATCTGCGCGTGCGTTTGCGAGAGTTCCTCGTCGTCGTAGCGAAAGCGGTGCACGCGGTTGCGGCCTTTCTTCTTCGCCATGTAGCACGCCACGTCGGCGGCCTTCATCACTTCCTTCACCGAAACGAGTCCCGCGGCGTCAGCGACCAGGCCGATGCTCACGCTCGTCTGCACGATGCGCCCGGCGCCCGTGAAGCGGATCGCGGCGACGCCCGCGCGCAGGTTCTCCGCGAGCAGCGACGCGTGCGCCGCCGTGCAGTGCGGCATCACCACGCCGAATTCGTCGCCGCCCAGGCGGGCAATGATGTCCTCGCCGCGCAACTCGCTTTGGAGCACGCGGCAGACCTGGCGGATCAGTTCGTCGCCGGTGGAATGGCCGCACGTGTCGTTGACGACCTTGAACTGGTCGAGGTCGAGAAACATGACCGCGTGTCCGGGCTGCGCACTGCCGCCGTCTTCGAGCAGCGCGGCGAGGCGCCGCTCGAATTCGCGGCGGTTGTAGAGGTCGGTGAGTTCGTCGTGGGTCGCCTGGTAGGCGAGGCGTGCGGCATGTTCGCGCAGTGCGCTCACGTCGTAGAGCACGATGACGGTACCGATCACGCGGCGTTGCGCGTCGCGCAGCTTCGACACCGAGTAATCGACCGCGAGGCGCGAGCCGTTCGGACGCATCACGTGGAGATTCGCGCCGCCTGCGCCGTTTGTCGCACCGGTCGCGTCTGCCGCTTGCGATTTCATCAGGATATCGAAGCGTTGCGGTTCGTGGGCGTCGTCGCGCAGGTCGCAGACCGTATCGAACGGCTGCGCGAGCATGTCGGCGCCCGCGCGGCCAAGCATGCGTTCGGCCACGGCGTTGCAGTAGGTCACGCGCGCGTTCTCGTCGGTGCGGATCACCGCTTCGCCGATCGAGGCCAGCGTGACTTCGGCCAGTTCGCGCTCCGTATAGGCCTTCGCTTCGGCAGTCCTTAGCTCGGAGATGTCGAACAGGCAGCCGACCATGCGCACGGCGCGCCCGCGCGCGTCGCGCACCGCCTGGCCGCGAGCGCGGCACCAGCAGTAGCTGCCCGCGAGCGTGCGCAGACGAAACTCGACGTCGAAAACCGTTGCGCGCGCAAGGTGTTGGCGCAGTGCGTGGCGCACGAGCGTGAGGTCGTCCGGATGCACGAGCTGGGTGAGACCCGTGTCGGTTTCGAAGCGCGTGCCCACGTCGTAGCCGAGCTGCGCGTAGAGCCAGTTTGAAAAGTAGCATTGCCGGCTGCCGACTTCCCAGTCCCAAAGTCCGGCGTTGATGCCTTCGAAGCCTAGCGTGAGGCGCTCTTCGTTCTTGCGCACCTCGGCTTCCAGGCGGTCGCTGCGGGCGAGCGCGCGCCGGATGAATTGCGAGAACACGCCGAGCAGCAGGATCGCGGAAGCGCCGAGCGCGAGGGTGAGAAGCGAGCGCGTGGCGCGCGCGGCGTCGTCGAGCGAGCGGGAGAACCCGCTTTCGATGGGCGCGAGCTGGTGGTCGATCTCGCGCAGTTCGCGCACGAGCGCGGCGGACTCCGGCGCGTGCAGTTTGCCCGCCTGCACGAGCGCATGCAGACGCTCGCCCGTATCGGCCAGACGCAGAATATAGTGGTCGCCGATGTCCCAGAACGCCACGGCCGGGCGCATCCACGGCGTGCGCTTGAGCGTGCGGTAGCCCCACGTCATGCCGTCCATGTCGTCGGGCGCGATGCGACCCAGCTCGAAGCCGTGCCGGATCGCCGCGGTGTCCGGCTGCGCGCGGTTCATCTCCAGCTTCGCCGCGCGGTCGCCGAGCGGCACGGCGATGCCGGCGAGGAACGTGCGGTAATCCGTTTCGTCGCCCGTGCGCGCATAGCGCTCCAGCGCGTGCACCGCATCCTTCTGGCCCTTCGACCAGCTACTTTCCCCCGCCACATACGCGAGCAGGATCGCCATGATCGCGAGACTGGCCGCGGCGATCGCCGCCATGACGGCGGCGAGCAGCCATAGCGGCAGCAGGACCGCGGTCGTGCGCCGCAATCCGCGCCAGCCGGGGGCGAGCCGGCTCGTCTCCGTCTTGATGGGTCTCTTCATGCTTCACCGGTTCCTTCAGCTGGCAAGGTGAAATGAGAGCGCACGCCGGGGGCTAAGACCGGCGTCCTGATCGGAATAACGGCGGAGGCAGAGGGAGGCTTTAGGTTTTAGCCGGAGCGTTCGATGAAAAGAGCAGACGCCCGTGCGGCGGGACGGTTGCCCGGCCGGTCATTCTGGCGCTTCGGTTTCCGGTGCCGTCGCCACGGGCGGCGTTGGAGGCAGGACCGATTCGAGCGAGCGCGCGCCGGCCGCGAGCGCGCGCTTTTCGCGCGGAGTGAGGCGCTTGACCCAGTATTCGGCGCTCGAGGCGCGCGCGCGGTCGACGAACTCGAATTGCGCGAGCACCTGCACCGGCTTGCGCGAGCGCGTGTAGCGCGCGCCCGTGCCGCTCGCATGCTGCGCGAAGCGGGCGGCGACGTCGATGGCGATGCCCGTGTAGACGCTGCCGTCGGCGCATTCGAGCATGTAGAGGAACCACGGCATAGTTCTGGAAGCGATGATCGTTATGGACTAAGGCGTTTTCGGGACACTTGCGCGTGCTTCACGCCCACGAGTTTTACGCACACTTCACGCACGAAAAGGATTGCGCTCATTCAGCTCATGCATATACGCGTGAATGTGGTTCGTTTCGCTTTCGAGAAAACGCGCGACGGCGTCGGAGAACGCAGGATGCGCGAGCCAGTGCGCCGAGCGCGTGGCGGTGGGCAGGAAACCGCGCGCCATCTTGTGTTCGCCTTGCGCGCCGCCTTCGAACACATCGAGCTTTTCCTCGATGCAGAATTCGAGCGGCTGATAGTACGCGGTCTCGAAGTGCAGGCAGGGCACATGTTCGAGCGCGCCCCAGTAGCGGCCGTACAGTGTGCCGCCTTCGCCGTTCTCCCCGCGCTGCCACACCACGAGCGAACTCGCGATCGGCTTGCCCTCGCGTTCGGCGATCACGAGCAGCAGGTTTTCCGGCATCGTCTCGCCGATCATGCGGAAGAAGTCGAGATTCAGGTACGGCGACGAAAAATGCTCGCGGTAGGTTTGCCGGTAGCAGCGGCTGAAAAAGCGCCACTCGGCGTCGCCGATGTCCTCGCCGCGCACGCGCCGCATCGTCACGCCCGCCTCGCGCACCTTGCGGCGTTCCGCGCGGATGTTCTTGCGTTTCTTCTGTTCGAGCGTCGAGAGAAAGTCCTCGAAGTCGCGATAGCCGTCGTTGAGCCAGTGAAACTGCACGCCTTCGCGCTGCATCATGCCAAGGTCGGTCAGCGCCTCGGCGTCTTCGGTCGTCGGGAAGAGCACGTGCAGCGACGAGACATCGGCCTGTTCGGCGAAGGCGAGCAGCGTCGCGGCCAGATGGCGGCGCGCGGCGGCGTCGGCGGCGATCAGGCGCGTGCCCTGCACGGGCGTGAACGGCACGGCGCACAGGAGCTTCGGGTAGTACTCGAGGCCGTTGCGCTTGTAGGCGTCGGCCCAGGCCCAGTCGAACACATACTCCCCGTACGAGTGGCCCTTGAGATACACCGGCGCCGCGGCGGCGAGGCGCCCCGTGCGCGTGTCGGTGAGCGTGACGAACTGCGCGGCCCAGCCCTCGTTCGGCGTGGTGCAGCGCGTGGCGTCGAGCGCCGCGAGGAATTCGTGGCGTAAAAAGGGCGTGGGCTGCGCCTGGCGCGCGAGCAGCGCGTTCCATTCGGCGGCGTCGACCTCGGACGGTGAGGCGAGGATGCCCGTGCGATAATCGAAATGATCCTGGTTCATGCGTGCCCGTTGGCGTGGGAAGCGGCGAGGATGTTTCAGCAGCGCCTGCCGCGGCAAACGGTCATGGTAAAGCAAACGTCCTTCGCGGGTGAGGACCGCCGCGCCTCGTGCGGCGACTTCCAGGCCGGCATCCGCGACATCCGGCCGGCATCAGGCAGCCCGAACGTCAGCGCGCGCTTTCGCAGGCAGCGCGCCCGCCTCAAGGTTATCGAAATGAAAGAGCGCTTCTTCAATCTTTATACGCACGGCTTTGCGCGCGTGGCCGTGGGCGTGCCACGCTGCCGCGTAGCCGATCCCGCATTCAACGCCACCGAAACGCTCGCACTCGCGCGCGAGGCCGCCGCGAAGGGCGCGGCGCTGGTCGCGTTTCCCGAGCTTGGCCTTTCGGCCTATACCTGCGACGACCTGTTCCATCAGCAAGCGTTGCTCGACGCGTGCGAGCGCGCGCTCGCGCAGATCGTGGAAGCGTCGGCCGCGCTGCCGCTCGTGATGATCGTGGGTCTGCCGGTGCGTGCGGGGCACTCGCTCTTCAACTGCGCCGCCGTCGTGGCGGGCGGGCGCGTGGCCGGTGTCGTGCCGAAGAGCTTCCTGCCGAACTACGGCGAGTTCTACGAGCCGCGCCAGTTCAGTCCCGCCGATGTCGCGACGGCCGATACCGTGCGCCTCGCCGGCGCGGACGTGCCGTTCGGCGCGTCGCTGCTGTTCGACGTGCCGCAGGTCGCGGGTCTGCGCTTTCACGTGGAAATCTGCGAAGACGTCTGGGTGCCGATTCCCCCGTCGTCGTTCGCGGCGCTCGCGGGCGCTTCGGTGCTCGTGAATCTTTCGGCGTCGAACGTCGTGGTGGGCAAGGCGGGCTACCGTCAGCAACTGGTGTCGCAACAATCGGCGCGTTGTCTCGCTGCGTATCTGTACACTTCGGCGGGCAAGGGCGAATCCACCACCGACATGGCGTGGGACGGCCACGCGCTAGTTTGCGAAAACGGCGAAATGCTCGCGCAATCGGAACGTTTCTCCGACGACTCGCACCTCATCTTCGCCGATGTCGATCTTGCGCGGCTGCGGCAGGAACGCATCCGCCAGACCACGTTCGGCGATTCGATCCGCCGCTACGCCGGCGAAGTCGCGAAGTTCCGCGTGGTTGCCTGCGAACTGGCGGGTGAACTGGCAGGCGAGGGCGCGTGGGCGCGCGACACGCTCGCGCTGTCGCGCCGCGTGGAGCGCTTCCCTTACGTGCCGTCCGATCCGAAGCGCCGCGACGAGCGCTGCAACGAGGTCTACAACATCCAGGTGCAGGCGCTCGTGCAGCGGCTTTCGCAGGCGGGCATCAAGAAGGTGGTGATCGGCGTCTCCGGCGGGCTCGACTCCACGCATGCGCTGCTCGTGTGTGCCAAGGCGATGGACCGGCTGAACCTGCCGCGCGCGAACATCCTCGCGTACACCATGCCCGGATTCGCGACGAGCGAGCGCACGCTTCGCCAGGCGCGCGAGCTGATGGCGCTCGTGGGCTGCACGGCGCGCGAAATCGACATTCGCCAGAGCTGCATGCAGATGCTCGAAGACCTCGGCCATCCGTATTCGGAGGGCAAGGAAACCTACGACATCACCTTCGAAAACGTGCAGGCGGGCGAGCGCACGAATCACCTGTTTCGCCTCGCCAATTTCAATCACGCCATCGTGATCGGCACGGGCGACCTTTCCGAGCTTGCGCTCGGCTGGTGCACGTACGGCGTGGGTGATCACATGTCGCACTATAACGTGAACGCGAGCGTGCCGAAAACGCTCATCACGCACCTCGTGCGCTGGGTGGCCGAAACCGGCCAGATTGGCCAGAACGGGGAGAGCGGCCGCGACGTGCTCGAAGCGATTCTCGCCACCGACATCAGTCCCGAACTGATCCCGGGCAAGTCCGACGGCGCACCCGAGCAGAAAACCGAGAGCACGATCGGCCCGTACGAACTGCAGGACTTCAACCTCTACTACACGCTGCGCTTCGGCTTTGCGCCTTCGAAGGTCGCGTTCCTCGCGCGCCACGCGTGGGGCGACCGCGAAGCCGGGGCGTGGCCCGAGAATGCGAAGGTCGTGCGCAATCAGTACGATCTCGCGGCGATCAAGCGCAATCTGCGCATCTTCCTCGACCGTTTCTTCCGGCAGAGCCAGTTCAAACGCACCTGTGTTCCGAATGCGCCGAAGGTCGGCTCGGGCGGCTCGCTCTCGCCGCGCGGCGACTGGCGCGCGCCGAGCGATTCGGAGTCCGTGGTGTGGCTCGCCGATCTGGAGCGGGTGCCCGACGAAGCGAACGGGGCCACTGCGGCGGCCGCGGGCAAGCTCTCGGCGTGAGCGTCAGCCGCCCAGCGTAGAATCCCGATAGGTTCTGAAATTTCCGACAAATCCGATAACGAGACGAGGTTCGCCATGAAACGCATTACTGCCGTGATCAAACCGTTCAAGCTCGACGAAGTGCGCGAGGCGCTCGCCGAAGTGGGCCTCACGGGCCTGACCGTCACCGAGGTCAAGGGCTTCGGCCGCCAGAAAGGCCATACTGAGCTGTACCGCGGCGCCGAATACGTGGTCGACTTTTTGCCTAAGGTGAAGATCGAAGTGGTGGTGGCGAACGATCAGGCCGACCAGGTGATCGACGCGATCATCGGCGCGGCGCGCACGGGCAAGATTGGCGACGGCAAGATTTTCGTGACCGACGTGGAGCGCGTGATCCGCATCCGCACGGGCGAGGAGAACGAAGCGGCGGTTTGACGCCGCGCTATTCACCTTCACCAATAGAAAAGGGGACGGCGCTGCTTTCGCGGGCCGTCCCCAGCATAAAAAACGGTGCGATACCCTTTCGGACACCGCACCGATACGCGCCTCTCGCAGCAGCGTGAAAACGTCGATGTAGCTGTTCTTTCTACACCCGGTTCAAATTAGAACGAGTGCTGGATACCTGCGTACACGCCAACCTGGCTGTGGCCCGGGAGCGGGTTGCCGGTTGCGGCCGCCGTACCGAAGTTGTTGGCGTTCAGGCCGAAGTTGGCCGTCTTGCTGTTCTGCACCGTGCCAGCCTGGATGTCGAGCAGCGTGCGCTTGGACAGGTTGTACGAACCGCCAACCGTGTACAGCGTGGCGTTGCCGCCGCCGTTGTTCGCATTGACGTGGTAGACCGCCGCGATCAGCGCTGCAGCCGGCGTCATTTGCCACGTCACGCCGCCCCACTCGTGGTCGAGCGTCGTCGGCTGGCCGATGATGCCCGGGTTCATGCCCGACGAACGGATGGCTTCGTAGCCGCCCTGAACCTTGAATGCGCCGAGGAACAGGTTGAACATGGCCATGTAGTCACGCGAGTAAGCGAACGCGCCGTTGCCGTTGCCCGGCGTGCCGGTCGGCGTTGCATTGCCGCCGTTGAGCGCGTCGTAGACGCCGCCCAGTTGACCGTTGTTCGGATTGCGGATTTCGTCATACAGACCGCGGATCTGGAACAGCGAGCTGGTGTAGGTGAGCTGCAGGCCAGCTTCGCGACCCGACGCCGTCGAGCCGTTGCCGTTCCAGTTCGTGGCGTTCGAGAACGCGTACTGGCCGTACACGTCGAAGCCCGCCCAGTTCGGCGACTGGTACGAAATGTTGTTGCTCGATTGCGGCCAGTTGCGGCCACGGACCATCGAAGCCGACGACCAGTTCGACTGACCGAACGGGTCGAAGTCCCAAATGCCGTTGGAGATGAACAGCATGCGGCCAGCGAGCAGCGTACCGAACTGGTCGTTCGCTACACCGACAGTCGCCCAGCGATTCCAGATCGAGCCGGCCGAGCCGAGCGAGCCGTTAGCCGTGCTGAAGCTGCCTTCAAGGTGGAACAGAACCTTGTTGCCGCCACCGATGTCTTCAACGCCCTTCATGCCCCAGAGGCTGGTGCCCCAGTAGCCGCTTTCGAGCTGAACCTGGCTGGAGCCGTGCGTGGCTTGACCATTCGCGCCCGTGCCGGCGCCAATGCCGTTCATGTACGCCACACCCATGTCGAGGCGGCCGTAGAGCGTGACGCTGCTTTGTGCATGCGCGATCACGCCAGCCGACATCAATGCTGCGGCGAGCAAAGCTTTCTTCATCTTCTCCTCCATACCCTGTCAAAGAGTCAACCTTAGTACTGCGAAAGACGTCCGTGCGCTTGGCGGCGCCGCGAACAGAAATCGTCGCGTAAGGGAGAATTGCCCCGGAGATCGGCGTACGGGCTTTTGCCACTGCATGACCCGCGTTGGGTCGTCATGCAGATCCCCTGGTTGACTGGCATCTCCCGTTCTTTTTGAAGTGAAACTACTTTTAATGAACTTTGTTTTGCTACTTTGGTTACTAATTTAGCAAAAAAGGTCCGCGCTGGCGAACAAATTCGTGCTCGCACCCCACGGTGTCGTCAAATTGCAATATGCCCTTCCTGGATGGTGGTCAGAGAGGTACTACAAATGGGTCGGAAGCCTTACGGAATAAGGGACTCACGTCAATCGAATGGCTCAGTTCAGGATTGCCACTATTGACGAGAGATTTCGCAAGGAGTAATGCGAAAAACGCCACTTTTGGGTGCGAACGGACGGCTTTTTGAGGTAAAAAGACGAAAAAAGAAAAGGCGCCGTAAGCGCCTTGTAATACTACTTTTACTACATCGCCGAAAGCGGACGATTCGGGCGGCCGCGTTACTTGAGACTGCCCGAAAGGAACTGGCGCAGACGCTCGCTCTTCGGATTGGCGAACACCTCGGCCGGCTGGCCTTCCTCCTCCACGAGTCCCTTGTGCAGGAACATGACGTGGTTCGAAACGTTGCGCGCGAAACCCATTTCGTGGGTGACCACGATCATCGTGCGGCCTTCCTCGGCGAGCTTCTGCATGACCTTGAGCACTTCGCCCACGAGTTCGGGGTCGAGCGCCGAAGTGGGCTCGTCGAAAAGCATGACGTCGGGGTGCATGGCGAGCGCGCGGGCAATCGCCACGCGCTGTTGCTGGCCGCCCGAGAGATGCGAGGGATATTGCTTTTCCACACGCGGCGCGAGACCGACCTTCTCCAGATAGGTGCGCGCGCGATCTTCGGCTTCCTTGCGCGGCAGACCCAGCACATGCACCGGCGCCTCGATCACGTTTTCGAGCACCGACATGTGCGACCACAGGTTGAAGTGCTGGAACACCATCGCGAGCTTGGTGCGCACGCGCTGGAGCTGCTTTGCGTCGGCGGGGTGGAGCGCGCCCGTGCGCTTGTCGGCGCGCGTGGCGACTTCTTCGCCGTCCACCACGATGCGCCCCGCGTTCGGCTGCTCGAGGAAGTTAATGCAACGCAGCATCGTGCTCTTGCCCGAGCCCGACGAGCCGATCACGCTGATCACGTCGCCGGCATTGGCCTTCAGGGACACGCCTTTCAGGACCTCGTTGTCGCCGTACTTCTTGTGGATGGAGTCGACGTACAGCTTCTGCTTCTGGGAATTCATCTGTTGACCTCTAGCGGGCTCACTTGCCTTGCGGTCGCAGGTATGCGAGCCAGCGGCGCTCGGCCTGGCGGAACAGCCAGACGAGCGTGAAAGAAATGATCAGGTACAGCAGGGCGGCGATGCCGAACGCGCCGAACGACTGATATGTCGCCGAGTTCACGTCGCGCGCGATCTTCAGGATGTCGGGCACGGTGGCCGTGAAGGCGACGGTCGTCGCGTGCAGCATCAGGATGACTTCGTTGCTGTAGTAGGGCAGCGCGCGGCGCAGCGCCGAAGGCAGGATCACGCGGCGGTACAGCGTGAATTGCGACATGCCGTACGCGCGCGCGGCCTCGATCTCGCCGTAGGGCGTGGCCTTGATCGCGCCCGCGAAAATCTCCGTGGTGTACGCGCAGGTGTTGAGCGTGAACGCAAGCAGCGTGCAGTTCATGCCGCTCCTGAAGAACGCGCTCGTGAGTTCGTGGTTGCGCACGATCTCCAGGCTGTAGAGGCCTGTGTAGCACAGCAGCAACTGCACGTAGAGCGGCGTGCCGCGGAAGATATACGTGTAGAGCCACACGAGCCCGGCGAGCCACTTCTTCTTCGACACGCGTGCCACGGCGAGCGGCACGGAAAGGCAGAAGCCGAGCCCGATCGAGATGACGAGCAGCCACAGCGTGATGACCACGCCGCTGAAGTGGTAGCCGTCGGAGAAGAGATAGTTGCGCCAGTATTGCTGGATCAGTTGTACGAAGTCTTGCATGGTCTTGGCCTCGCGCGATTCAGAGATCCGCCTTGCGCACACCGGTGGAGTAGCGCTTGTCGAGATACATCAGCACGAAGTTGGAGACCGTGGTGATGACGAGATAGATCGCGCCGGCGAGCAGCGTGAAGAAGAAGAAACGCAACGTGCCCTTGCCGGCGTCCTGGCTGGCCTTCACGACGTCGGCGAGACCGATGATCGAGACGAGCGCCGTGGACTTCACGAGCACCTGCCAGTTATTGCCGATGCCGGGCAGCGCGAAACGCATCATCTGCGGGAACATGATGCGCGTGAACACCTGCCAGTTCGTCATGCCGTAGGCGTGGCCCGCTTCGAGCTGGCCGCGCGGCACCGCGAGGAACGCGCCGCGAAACGTTTCGGTGAAGTACGCGCCGTAGATGAAGCCGAGCACGACCACGCCCGCGAGGAACGGGTCGATGTCGATCTGATCCCAGCCGAGCATGTCGGTGAGATTGTTCAGCCAGATCTGGATGCTGTAGAAGAGCAGCAGCATGAGCACGAGATCGGGCACGCCGCGAATGAGCGTGGTATAGAGCGTGCCCGCGCCGTACGCGACGCGGTTTTTGGAGAGCTTGGCCGCCGCGCCGATCAGCCCGAGCACGAACGAAAGCGCGAGCGACAGCACGGCGAGCTTGACGGTCTGCCAGGTGCCGGCGAGGATCAGCGGGCCGTAGCCTTGAAGAAACATGGGCGAGTCCTTGACGGTGCGTTTCTCACACCGCGAAAGGCGCGGCGCTTGTCTGCCGCGGTTCAAATCCGTTCCTGGCCGCGCGGTGTGGTGTGCGATGTTGCTTACGCACGCGGCCGATGCGATTGCGCTCGTGAGCGCGCCTGTGACTGTATACGAAGCCCGGTGGCGGTCTATCGGGGAGCCCCCGGGGCTTTTCGTGAGTCGTGGCGCGCGGCGCGAGCGGTGATGTCTCGTTGTTTATTTACCTGCGTGTGCGTTCCCGTTCACTTGCCTTTGTAGATATCGAAGTCGAAGTACTGCTTCGCGATCTTGTCGAACGTGCCGTCGGCATGAATCGCGGCCAGCGCCGCGTTGAACTTCGCCTTGAGGTCGGCGTCGTTCTTTCGCAGGCCGATCGCGGTGCCGTCGCCGATCGTCGCCGGATCTTCCACTTCCGGGCCCGCCCACGCGAAGCCCTTGCCGCGCGGCGTTTTCAGGAAGCCGAAGTCGGCCTGGACCTCGTCTTGCAGCGTCGCGTCGAGGCGTCCCGCGATCAGATCCTGGTAGACCTGATCCTGATTCTGGTACGAGATCACGTTCACGCCCTGCGCCGCCCAGTGCGCCTTCGCGTACGCCTCCTGGGTCGAGCCCTGCTCGACGCCCACGTTCTTGCCCTTGAGCGAGGCCGGCGTCGGCAGCAGCGGCGAGCCCGTGCGCGCGAGCATGCGTGCGGGCGCATCGAACATTTTCGCGGAGTAGTCGATTTGCTGGGCGCGCTGCGGCGTGACGGTCAGCGACGACACGATCGCGTCGAACTTGCGGGCCTTGAGCGCCGGGATGATGCCGTCGAGGTCGTTTTCGACCCAGACGCACTTCACGTTCATGCGCGCGCACAGGGCTTTCGTGAGGTCGACGTCGAAACCGACGATCTGCCCGTTGGGCGCTTTGGACTCGAACGGCGCATAGCTGGCGTCCACGCCGATGCGCACCGTTTTCCACTCTTTGGCGGCGGCGCTGCCCGCGATCAGGGCCAGCGCCACGCACACTGCAAACTTCTTCATCATTCTCCTGTCGGGGCGGAGCGAGTGGTTTTGCATTCACTCCAGTCCCTTGCACGGCTGATACGGGCGGCGCGGTAAGGGGAGCGCGGCCGAAGTGGCGCGGTTACGGCTTGTGACCGTTGGCCGCCATTCTAGGCGATCAAAAATGCGGGTCGGAAAGCGCGGCGCATTCCGGGTGTAGCTTCCCGGCCCCCCAGGCGCGCGCTGGCCGAAAAGCGCGGTATTTTACCCGAAGCCCGGGGGCGTGCCAGTCTGACTGAGGGCAATGCGGGCAGCGCAGCCCATTGATGCCGCTGGCGAAACGATGCGGTGCGCCGCTGCGGATTGTGCAAGCGGGCCACTGCCCTTACCTTCGGACATCGACATGATTGACCGGAGATTGCCATGCTGACCATCCGACGCGCCGACGAACGCGGCCACGCCAACCACGGCTGGCTCGATTCGTACCACAGCTTTTCGTTTGCCGACTATTTCGACGAGGCGCATATGCACTACGGTGCGCTGCGGGTGCTCAACGACGACCGCATCGCGGGCGGCCAGGGCTTCGGCGCGCACGGCCATCGCGATATGGAGATCGTGACCTACGTGCTTTCCGGCGCGCTCGCACACCGCGACAGCATGGGCAACGGCTCGACCATCCGCCCCGGCGACGTGCAGCGCATGAGTGCCGGAACGGGCGTGATGCACAGCGAGTTCAACGGCTCGAAGGAAGAAGAGGCGCATTTGCTGCAGATCTGGCTGCTGCCGCGCGAGCGCGGCGGGGCGCCCGGCTACGAGGAAAAGCGCTTCGACGATGCCGGCAAGCGCGGGCGGCTGCGCCTCGTTGCCTCGCCCGATGGCCGTGACGGCTCGGTGACGGTGCAGTCGGACGCCTCGATCTACGCGGGGCTCGTGGACGGCGAGGAGCGCATCGAGTATGCGGTGCCCGCGGGGCGGCGCGTTTATCTGCATGTGGCGCGCGGCGCGCTGGACGTGAACGGCCAGCGCCTCGAAGCGGGCGACGCCGCGATGATCGAAGCCGAGGCGGTCGTTTCGCTCGCGAACGGCGCAGCGGCCGAAGTGCTGCTGTTCGATCTGGCCTGAGCATCGGGGCGTCCGGGCATCTGGACGGTTGAGCGCAAAGGGCGGGCAACCGGGCGCGCCATAAAAAAAGCGCCGCGGGGTGCGAATCCCGCGGCGCTTTGTCGCTTCGGCACGCGCCGCGCTGAGGCGGCGCGTGAGCGGCCCGCTTACTGCTGCGGAGCCGGCGCCGCAGCGCCGCCCTTGTGGTGCTGCTCCCAGCGCTGACGCATCTGCTCGTGGCGCTGTTCCATCTTCGCGAAGCGATCCTTGATCGCCGTGCTCACGGTCGTCTTCTGCTGGTCGTTCAGGCCGTTGTAGAAGGCGAGCCACGCCTGCGAGGTTTGCTCGCGCAGTTGCTGGTTCTGCTGCTCGACCTGCTCGTGCGCCGCGTGCATGGCGTTCAGATCGAGGATGGGCTGGTTCTTCATCGAATCGAACTGCTGCTTCATCTGCTCGTGGTTCTTGCGCATGGCCTGACCGTTCTGCTTCATCGTGTCGAGCGCGGCCTGCCATTGCTTTTCCTGCGCGGCGTTCAGGTTCAGCTTGTCGTGCAGCTTCTTGAAGCCGAGCATGAAGTCGCCGTGCATGCCGGGACCGTGATGCATCATGCCGGGACCGCCCGCGGGCGGCGGCGGGGTCTGGGCGTTGGCGGCGGTGGCGCCCACGGTGAGCGCGAGCGAGGCGGCGGCGATGGCGAGAAGGCGCGAAGTCGTCTTGTACATGGTGATGCTCCTGACAAATCCTTGAGGGTTTTATCCGGTTTGGCGCGGCGCTTCCGGGGATGGTGGCGCTCGCAACCGGTGTCCCTAGCGTATCGGCGCCGCGGGTTGCGCGTGTTACGGGGCAAGCCGCCGAAATTACGCGACATTACACGCGCCTTTCGCGGTAACACCTCGTAACCCGGGTGGAAGACCTGTAAGCAAACGGCCCGCGTGCGCGCGTTACACTTCATCCCATGGCTACTCAAATCCTTGTCGTCGACGACGACCTCGAACTACGCGACCTCCTGCGCGACTATCTGGCGCGCCAGGGCATGGAAGTCTCGGTGCTGCACGACGCCGGCTCGCTGGAGCGGCGGCTCGAGCGCGAGCGCCCCGACCTGATCGTGCTCGACCTGATGATGCCGGGCGTGGACGGGCTGACCGCGCTGCGCAAGCTGCGCGCGGCCGGCGACGACATTCCGGTCATCATGCTCACGGCGCGCGCGGACGACGTGGACCGCATCGTCGGCCTCGAACTCGGCGCGGACGACTACCTCGGCAAGCCGTTCAACCCGCGCGAGCTGCTCGCGCGCGTGCAGGCGGTGCTGCGCCGGCGCCGCACGGTGCCTTCGGCGGCGGCGCCCGAGCAGCGCGAGCCGTACGCGTTCGGCCGCTTCACGCTCGACTTCCAGTCGCGCACGCTGCAGCAGGAGGGCAAGCCCATCATGCTGTCGGGCAGCGAGTTCGCGCTCCTGAAGATTTTCGTGAACCACCCCATGCGCACGCTCACGCGCGAGCGCCTGCTGGAACTGCTGCACGGTCCCGAGTACGACGGCACCGACCGCGGCATCGACGTGCAGGTGTGGCGTCTACGGCGCATTCTCGAAAGCGACCCGTCCACGCCGCGCTTCATCCAGACCGTGCGCGGCCGCGGCTACGTGTTCGTGCCCGACGGGGAGCAGGGCAGCCATGCGCCGGCCGGTTGATTCGCTATTCGGGCGCCTGGCGGTCATCTTCGTCGGCGTTCTGCTGGTGTCGCACGTCGCCTGGTTCACGCTCATGCGCGTCGAACACAACCAGATGCAAACGCGCTACGCCGTAGAGGAAGCCACCTTCCTCGTCGACGCGGTGCGCCAGCACGTCCAGCGCGAGCCCGACCAGCCGCTGCCTTCGCGCGTGCAACTCGTCGACCCCGCAAGCCCCGCCGTGCCGCCCGTCACCGACCGCATGCCCGAGCCGCTGCGCCGTTTCATCGACGACGTGCGCGAGCGCATGCCGCCCGGCACCGACGTGCGCGTCGGGCCGCCCGGGGGGCCGCCCACGCTGTGGGTGCGCGGGCCGCAAGACGCCCGCTGGATCGTCCTGCCGGGCCAGCCGCTGCGCATCATGCGGCCGCTCGACAAGTTTCTGCCGTGGGTCATCACCATTTTTGCCACCGCCGTGATTGCCGCGCTCGTGGCCGCGTGGATGCTGCAACAGCCGCTCAGCGCGCTCGCGCAGGCCGTGGGCCGGTTCGGCCGCGGCGAGCCGGTGCCGCCCGTGCCCGAACGCGGGCCGCGCGAACTGCGCCAGCTCACGCTGGGTTTCAACCAGATGGTCAAGGAAGTCGAGCGCACCGAGAAAGACCGCGCCGTCATGCTGGCGGGCGTGGCGCACGATCTGAAGACGCCGCTTGCGCGGCTGCGCCTGCGCGCCGAAATGATGGACGAGGAAAAGGTGCGCGACGGCGTGGTGCGCGACGTGGAGTCGATGGCGCACATCGTCGACCAGTTTCTGGTGTTCGCGCACGACGGCGCCGATCGCAGCGAGCCCGTCGAGGTGGACGATCAGTGCGAGCGCATCGCGCGCAACCACCGCACGGCGAACGGCGAGACGATCGCGATCGAAACGCACCTGCGCGCGGGCCCCGAGTTTCGGCTACCCGCGGCCACGCTCGAACGCGTGGTTTCAAACCTGCTCGACAACGCGCATGCATATGGCGCGCCGCCCGTCGTGATCGAGAGCGAGCGCGGCGCGACGAGCTTTTCGCTCACGGTGCGCGACCATGGCACGGGCATTCCCGACCAGGATCTCACGCAGGCGAGCCGGCCGTTCGTGCGGCTGGATCCCGCGCGCGGCGGCAACGGCCACAGCGGCCTCGGTCTTGCCATCGTCGAGCGGCTCGTACGCCGCGCGGGCGGCGAACTCTCGATCGGCAACGGCGAAAGCGGCGGTCTCGCCGTGCGCATGACGTTTGCGTTCGACGTGGTGGAGCGCACCGTGACGGAAGCGGCGCAGATCTGGTAAGGCGCGGTCGAGTGGTTTGCGCAGCCCGCACCGCTCAGGTGGGGCAACGCCAGGTGGGTGCCGGGTGCGGCCGGCGAGGTGCGGCCGGCGAGGTGTGGCCGGCGAGGTGGCTCAGGCCGTGAAGAGCGTGTCGAGCGCGGAGGCCGCGTCGTTGTCCACCGTGTTGTAGGTCACGGTGTCGGCTTCGAAAATATAGTGCGTGGTGTACTTGCCGAGGCGGGCAAGAATCTCTTCCTGAATCAGCTCGGGCGTGGCGTCGAGTTTCAGGTACCACGCGGTCGATGACAGGCGCGTCTGGAACGCGCCGTACTCGACCATCAACTGGTCGAACGCGAGCGCATCCTGATCGCGGCAGACAATGACCAGATTTCCCTTCATGCATGCCTCCAGATTTTGTGCGGAACACCGAAGTGGCGCGGTTTGACTCATGCGCGCCGCATGGGCTGGCGCGCATCGTTCATCCCATCATACCGCGCCTCGCCGGTTCGGCCGGGCGAGTCCCGCAGCCTCGTACGGGCATCTTTCGCGTGAGGAGTCGCCCCGGCTCGTTGCGCGCTCACCAGGTCGGCGCGGCCGCGCGCGGCGGCACCACGCCCTCGGCCGTCATGGCTTCGCAACGGTCGCGTCCGCCCGCCTTCGCCATGTAGAGCGCGAGATCGGCGCGGCTCATCAGCCGCTCGGGCTGATCCTGCGCGGCGGCAAGCTCGGTCACGCCGATGCTCACGCTCACGCTCGCTTCCTCGGGCAGTTCGGCGCAAATGCGCTTGCCGAGTTGCTGGCGCAGGCGGTCGAGCACCGTGAGGCTCGTGGCAAGCGAGGTCGCGGGCAGCAGGATGCCGAACTCCTCGCCGCCCAGACGGCCCACGGCGTCGTCGGCGCGCAGTTCGGCGCGGCAGGTCTCCACGAAATGCTGGAGCGCGCGGTCGCCCGCGGGATGGCCGAAGCGGTCGTTGATCTGCTTGAAGTAGTCGAGGTCGGCGATCGCCATGCACAGCGGCTTGCCCGCGGCATAGGCCACGTCGATCTCGCGGCGCAGCAGGTCGAGGAAGTAGCGCCGCGAGAGCGCACCGGTCAGGGCGTCGTGGCGCGCCTCGGCGGCGAGCAGGGCGTTCGCGGCCTGCAACTGCCCGGCGAGATCGCGGCTCGCGTGGTGCAGACGCCGCTCGCGCACCCACGAAACCGAGATCACCGCCGCGAGCGCCGCCGTGCCCGCGAGCGTGAGGAAAATGAGGAGCCGGTCGCGCTGGTGGTTCGCGATCAGCTCGGACCACGCATTGACCGGATCGACGAGATGCGCCGAGAGCCCCGAATTCAGGCCGCCCCGCTGTTCGTAGAGGGCGGGCGCGCGCTGGCCAGGCAAGTCGATCATTTGCGCGGCGTCGGCGCGTGGAAGCCACGGCGCCTCGCGCAACGCGGCCTTCGAGGCCGAGCGCAATTCGAGCGGCGCGAAGCGCTCGCGCAGATAAGTGTTCACGCGGTCCACCGCGTTCATTTCCGCGACGTGCGAGCCCGGCAGCGCGCGCCCTTCGAGCGCGCTGTCGTGGGCCATGATGATGACGCCGTTGCTGTCCGCGACGAAGGTGCCCGGGTGGGCAACCCAGTGGCGCAGCCGCGCGATGCTGACTTTCGCGACCACGGCGCCGACCAGCAGGCCGTCGTCGTAGGCGGGCGCGGCGACGAAGATACCCGGCTCGCCGCTGGCCGTCCCCACGCCGTAGGCTTCGGAAAACGCCCCGAGCAGCGTGTCGTTCAGATACGCGCGCGGGCGCATGTCCACGCCTACATAGGAGATCTTTTCGAGCGCATTGCTCGACGCGATGCAGATGCCGTTGGCGTTGACGAGCCAGATCGCATCGAGCCCGGAGAAGCCCTGGGCGTCGTGCAGGAACCGGTCGACGCCCGCGAGCGCCGGCACGCCTTGCAGTTCCTTGCGCCGCGCCAGTTCCGTCGAATCGCTCGACGCGGCATAATGCGCGGCCTCGGTGAGCGCCTGCTGGACGACGCGGGTTTCGGCCATCGTCGCCGGAATGGCGCGTGACATGGCGAGGTCGCTCGCGATCACTTCGGCCATGTTGTCGACGACCGAGCGCATCATCTGGCGCTGGCCGGTGAGCGCGGCCTCGAACTCCTGGCGGACCATGCGGTCCGCTAGCCAGTCGGCCGCCGCCCAGCAGACGAGCGCGACCACCACGACCCCGATGGGTCCGGCTGCCTGGCGCAAGAGTCTCCTGTTCATCGGCCTTCTGGTTCGTAAGTGATAGTGAGGCGTGAGTGTCGGCGCTCTCGGCGTCGGTGCGCCACTGACAGAGCGTGTCGATTTTACCCCTCGAACGGGGATGGCGAGCCCGCTGTCGAACCCAGGGCGCAGCGTGGCGAGCCGGCGCGCGTGAACGGCGCAGCCCAAGCGGATCGCTAACATGCAATCCGCATGCTGTCAGCACGGCGGTAAGCGGCGCTAAGCGGGCCGCGAGAGAGGCGAGGGGCGTGCAGTGCGGCTTCGGCCGCCGGGTCCATGCGCGCGCCAGCGTGTGGCGCGCAAGCGACGCTCGCTGGCGTCAGTGGCCTCGATGAGGCAGGCACAACAGCACGTTGTGTCATCAGGGCGTCATCGATGCGTCATCACGATGTCGTGCAGAAGCTGCGCGCGGCGCGTTCTGGAAGCTGTCCAGAAGCCCGGCGAAAGCGCCACGAAAGCCCGCGCGGTGCGGCTTTCGTGACGTGGCGGGCGCGGTTGTGAGTGTCATGAAGGTTGTAGTAGTGTCGTGCCGTTTCAGTCGAAGCAAGCCAGTCGCGAGCCGCCAGCCTCAGGTTGCAACCGGCGCGCGCGGTGCGTGCCGTGTCATCAACGCCAACGAAATTCTGTGTCCATGCGCCTTGCCCTGGTCGATTTGCCTTCCTCGCAGCATGTGCAACGCCTGTCCGGCGGCACGGACGCCCTGTCGTCCGGTTTTCCGAAGTCCCGCGCGGAGGGCGTCTG